>JAIQFN010000088.1 GCA_020073265.1 Terriglobia bacterium
AGGATCAACCCAACGGCGCACATGTCGCCGTGCTGAGCGACGCGCTGTGGAAACGGTTCTACGGCGGCGATCCGGGCATGATCGGCCGAAGCATCTCGCTCAGCGGCGACGCGTACCAGATCATCGGCATCACCGCGCCGGAATACAAGATGGAAGCCGATCCTCCGATCGACGTGTACATCCCTTTTCAGATCGATCCCAACAGCGTCGACCAGGCGCATTACTTCACCGCGGTCGGCCGGTTGAAGCCAGGCGTGACGCTGGGGATGGCGAAGGCTCAGCTACAGCTCGCGGCTGACGAATTTCGGCGGAAATATCCGGGCAGCCTGGCCATGGGTCCGAGGGACGGCTTCAGCGTCCAGCCCATGCGCGAGATCATCGTGAGCAACGTGCGTCCATCGTTGCTGGTGCTGGCGGCGGCGGTCGGCTTGGTCCTGCTGATCGCCTGCGCCAACGTCGCGAATCTGTTGCTGGTGCGCGCGACCGGGCGGCGGCGCGAGATCGCGATCCGGGCGGCGGTGGGGGCCGGGCGCGGACGCATCGTCCGTCAACTGCTCACTGAGAGCGTACTGCTGGCGCTGGCCGGCGGCATTCTGGGCCTCGCGCTGGGGATTGCCGGCATACGGGCGATGCTGGCGGTGAATCCTGGAAGCATTCCGCGAATAGGGCCGCACGCCGCATATGTCGAGCTGGACGGGCAGGTGCTGGCGTTCACGCTGCTGGTTTCCCTCGTCACCGGCGTGCTGTTCGGCCTGATCCCGGCGGTCCAGGCGTCGCGCGTCGATCTCACGGCGATTCTCAAGGAGAACAGCGGACGCTCCGGCACCGGATTCCGTCAAAACAAGGCGCGTTCCCTGCTGGTCATCAGCGAGATGTCGCTGGCCCTGATCCTGCTGATCGGAGCGGCGCTGCTGATCCGCACTTTTGTCGCGCTGCGATCCGTCGATTCAGGATTTGACTCCCACAATGTGCTGACCATGAACACGTCCATCAACAGCCTGCGCTTCCATAAGACCGCCAGCGTGGCGCAGCTCATCCGCGACGGCCTGCAACAGATCAAGGCCTTGCCGGGAGTGGAAGCCGCCGGCACGAGCTGCTGTCTGCCGCTCCAGGGTGGATACGGGCTGCCGTTCATCATCGTCGGGCGGGCCTTGGATGGCCCGTCGCATGGCGGAGGCGGCTGGCGATCGGTCTCGGCCGGCTACTTCGACGTGTTCAAGATTCCGATCCTGCGCGGGCGCGACTTCACGGATCGCGACGACGGCGGCGCGGCCCCGGTGGCCATCATCAACCAGGCCATGGCGCGGCAATTCTGGCCCAAAGGCGATCCCTTGAGCGACCGGATCATCATCGGCAAGGGCGTCGGGCCGGAGTTTGAGGAGCCGGCCCGTCAGATCGTGGGTATCGCCGGCGACACGCGCGATGGCGGGCTCAACCGCAATCCTTTTCCGACCATGTACGTTCCGGCGGCGCAGGTGGCGGACGGCGTCACTGCGCTGAACAGCCGCATCCGGCCGGTGGTGTGGGTGGTTCGCACGCGCGTTCCTCCGTATTCGCTCGGCGGCCCGATTCAGAATGTGCTGCGCCAGGCCACCGGCGGCCTGCCGTTAGGCCAGATTCGTTCCATGGATGCGATTGTGCAGCAATCCACGGCGCGGCAGGATTTCAACATGTTGCTGTTGACCGTGTTCGCGGGCGCGGCTCTGTTGCTGGCCGCGATCGGCATCTACGGACTGATGGCTTACTCGGTGGAGCAGCGCACGCAGGAGATCGGGATCCGCATGGCGCTGGGCGCCGAGACGGGCGATGTGCGCCGGATGGTGGTCCGCCAGGGCATGACGCTGGCGCTCATCGGCGTCGCGATCGGGATCGGCGCCGCTTTCGGGCTGACGCGCTTCATCTCGAGCTTTCTGTTCGGGGTGAAGGCCTGGGATCCCGCGGTGTTCACCTTGGTGCCGCTGCTGTTGAGCGCCGTGGCACTGTTCGCGGTATGGTTTCCGGCACGCCGCGCAACGCGCATCGATCCTCTGGACGCCTTGCGGTACGAGTGAAGCGTTGCGGCCCTAACGGGTCACGCTGATGATCCCCGAGTTGCTGGACTGGCCGTGAATGCTGACGACTAACGGATAGTCGCCCGACGCGAGACCTTGCGGCACCACGATGTTCATCTGGACCAAGCCGACGAATCCGGGCGCCAGGCCGGTGAACTCGACTTGCGCCGGCACACCTCCGATGGTGGCGTTCGATTGCGACATGGCCTCGGCGAGCGGGCTGTAAGCGGCAGCCGCCCCGTCCGCGATGGACGCGTTCACCGGGCCGCATCCGGTCAGGTACGCGATGATCCGGCCACCGGCCTGGGCGGCGTTGCTTGGGCTGTTCGCTGTGTAGTCGGAATTCTGAACGGCGGCGCGGCCGGAGGCATCGGAGAAGATGCCGGGCGAAGCCGCCAGCACCGGTACCGCGAGCGTGCCGCTGGTAAGACCGTTCACCGTCACCGCAACGGTGGCCGTGCCAAGCTCGGTCTCCCACGGTACCTGGAAGTTCACTTGGGTTCGCGTGACGGCGAGGATGGGGGCCTCGCGTCCGTTGACGGTTACCGCAACCCCGGCCAAGCTGCGAGGCAGCGGAGCAGCGGCAGTCATTTCGGATCCGGCCAGATTGACTCCGAACACCGAGGCCAGCGAACCGGGCGACACCTGCGGCGCGTAGCTGGCGGAATTCACCACTCCGTTCGATGCGCCGCCGGCTGCTACAGGCGTCAGGACGCGCACGGCGTTATTGAGCGTATCGCCGATGTAGATGTTGCCGGCCTTGTCGGCGGCCACACTATGAGGAAAAAACAGGCTGGCGTTCAAGGCCGGACCGCCGTCGCCGAAGTAGCTTGGATATGCGCCCGTACCCGCGATCGTGGTGATGGTGCCGTCGGGCGAGATCCTGCGGATGCGGTCGTTGAAGGTATCGGCGATATAAACGTTGCCCGCGCCGTCCACGCCCACACCCATCGGGTCGTCGAGGGCTGCCTTGGTTGCCGGGCCGTTGTCTCCGCCGAAGCCGATGGATTGATTGCCTGCGATCACGGTTACGTCGGTGGCCGTGGCGGCAAACTTGAGAATACGCCGGCCCAGAGTGTCGGCGATGTAGAGAGTGCCGGCCGCGTCCAGCGCGATAGCGTCGGGCTGATGCAATTGCCCCTTGGTAATGGCGCCTCCCACGATGGTGCTGATATTTCCGCCAGAGACTTTGCGGATCACGTTGTTATCGGCGTCGGCGATGTAAATATTGCCGGACGAATCCACGGCGACCGCCACCGGGTCGCTCAACGACGCGTTGGTGGCTACATCCCCATCGCCGCTGTATCCGAAGGTGTTGTTTCCCGCAATGGTGGTGATGGTTCCGTTGGAGACCTCGCGGATCACGTTGTTGCCGGCATCGGCGATGTAGAGATTGCCGGAAGCATCCAGCGCGATGCCGGTGGGGTTATTGAGGGTGGCGCTGGTCGCGGTTCCTTTGTCGCCGGTATATCCCAGCTTTCCGGTACCCGCCACGGTGCTGATGGTTCCATTCGAGACCGCGCGTATGACGTGATTGCCGCCATCGGCGATGTAGACCTTGCCGGAAGGATCGATGGCGATGGCGCCCGGCCAGCTCACCTGCGCCTGCGTCGCCTGGCCTCCATCGCCGGTAAAGCCAGGAGTCCCGTTGCCCGCCAGCGTACTGATGTTGTACTGCTGACCCCACAGGCTGGCCGCGAAACCGCCGGCCGCGACAAGCGCGATGAAGTAGAACCGCCTGCTCATGAAGTGAGAAAACCCCTATGACAAAAGTATGTTTCGAAGCCGAATATTCATGATGCCACAGCCAGGAATGAGCTTGCTGAAAAACCCGCGCAACCCCTCCCTGACGGTCGCGGCTCGGAATCGGCGTTCTGCGTCCAGAGTCACTTACGGAGCCGTAACCGTTAGGGAGCGGTTGCTACAAGGTTTTTCAGCAAGCTCAGGACTGCCGGTTTTGACATCATTTCAGGGACGCAAGGGGATAGGCGAAGGTTCCCGTGTTTCCTAACGGACGCCAGCCGGGCTGATTGACGACTCCGGCGCTGGAAGGGGCGATCACGAACGCGGCGCCGTGTCTGGCAACGATTTCCCGGGCTTCAGGCCACTGGCTCTGGGCGGTGAGGGAGATTTCCATGGTGATGCGCGCTCCCGACAGCCTTGCCCAATAGTAGGGGAAATCTCCGCTCACGATGGCGACAGGATCGCCACGCTTGAGCCCCAGCGCCTCGAGATTTCTGGCGATATCGTAGTGCAACCGCTGCGGGGCGTTCTCCGCCGCATCGTGGGCGGAGCCGATGGGCGCCGATGTAATCGCTACGGTGACCGCTTCCACCAGCATCAGCAGGGCGGCCACGGCCGCGATGGCGAGGGCGACGCGGGAGTTTTCGATTCCTGGAAGAAAGCTGAAGAACAGCGCCGTCCACAGCAATACGAAGAATGGCGCCAGGTAGCGGCCTTCGGCGTGGATTGGAGCGTACATCGCAAACGGCGCTATTCCGAGAGCCAGCACAGGCCAAAGCGGCTGGAACCGCCCCAGGATCCGCCGCTTGGACGGCGTCAAGACGCACATGAGAAGCAGCGCGAACACGAGCGGAGTCTGACGGTGGTGCACCAGGTAGCCGTACAAGCGGAGCTGCCGCACCAGGGCGTTCGCGAAATCCGCCGGGCGCCAGGCGATCCGCGCTCCCTCGTTCCAATAAATCGGGTCGTACCAAGGCGGGTAGGCGCCGGCGACCGGAGTCGCGAATTCGAAAATCGCAGGGTTCGCGGAAAGCTGGCGGGTGGGATGGATAGGGCGGCCATTGTCCCCCGGTCCGCCCTGCCAGTTGTGGTATGGCACGCCGTTGACCATCCAGATGACGTTGAACTTGCCGCTGTCGCCGAAGGTGAATCGGCCTTTGGCGCTCGACAACATCCAGATATACGGCGCTGTGATCGCAATGAAGAGGGCGGCCGCCAGTCCGATGCGGCGCAGCGTGAATGCCTGCTTGCGCGCCAGCACGCCCGCCATGGCGAGACACAGCAGGCCGTACAGCAGGAATGGCGTCTTTGCGAGATAACCCAACCCGAGCGTGACGCCAAGCGCGGCGTAGTGGCGAGCGGCCGCGGTTCCGGAAGCCATGCGGACCAGGAGACCGGCCGCCAGGAAGGCAAACAGGTTCACCAGCAGATCAGGCACGACGTAGCGCAGGTTGGTGAGATCGAGCGAGCAGTAGAGAAATGCCGAGTAGGCAAGCAGCAAAAGGCCGCCGGTGAGGGACGCTCGCTGCGCGGGCGGGATCAACGCACGCACCGCTGTCGTGAAGAACAGGAAGCCCGCCAGCGACATCGCAAAAAGCAAGAAGTTCAGCAAGTGAACCAGCGGACATTCCTGCAACGGGGTGGGCCGCGCTGCGGTGAACAGCGCGCCGATCAACCAGGGATAGAGCGGGCTCCATTGCGAGTTGACGGCATGCGCAAGGTCGCCGCTTCGATATGCGTCGGCGTTGTCCAGATACTGGACGCCGTCGGGATTCATCTCGAAACGCACCGTCCAGGTTTGAACGGCGGCGAGCACGATGGCCACCAGGCAAAACGCGATGGTGAGGCGCCGGATCCAGGCAGCAGGCGGCGCCACGGGTCCCGGCTGGGTGCTCATGGGAGAGCCGGGAGAAAAAACGGCAGGCCCGATTTCCCGACTATAGCATCCGGCGCGAGGCGGCGTTCCTCACACGCCGAACTGGCGCAAATGATGGTCTACGTGCCGGTATCCCCACACCAGCCAGTCGCGCTGGCTCATTTCGCCGAAAATGGGATGCGCGGCGAAGGTGGTGCGGGCGGCGAAGTCCAGGATGGACTGGCGGAGCCTGGCGCAGTCGCGCTCCCAGTCCGATGGCGCGGTGCCCCCGCTTCCCTGCTCGATCTCCGGCCGCGTCTTAACGCCGTGCGGCCAGGGGAACGCGGTGCGCAGCGCCACCCATTTCGTGACCGTCTTGGTAAGGAAATTGGAAGCGGGGCTGGCGTACTTGTCGCCCGTTGCCACCAGGAACGAATCGTCCAGATGGCACACCATCTGATGCGCGGTCATGCGGCCCCACTTCGGCCGGGTGTTCGGATCCAGCCGGCTGAGCCGGTCCGAGCAGCTAGTTCGGGCCTTCGGGTCGGCGAGCGTACTCATAAACAGCCATCATAAGGGAATCCACGCCGGCCGTGCGATCATGGACTGTAGTGTCGCAACCACTTCCCCGCCTGCGGCTGAGCCTCGACTTCATGCCTTCGTCGGACCCGGAGCGTCCCGGTCTGCTGATTCGCGATCCGTTCAAGTTTTCCGACGCCATGCTGCTGATCCCGCCGCAACTGGTGGGCTGTCTGGCCTGCTTCGACGGGGAACAGACCGCGTTGGACCTGAGGTCGAGCCTGGTCCGGCTTACCGGCGACATTCAGGTCGGCGAGCTGGAAAAACACCTGTACGATACGCTCAGCGAAGCCGGCTTTCTGGAAGACGAGAAGTTCGAGCAGCTCCGGCAGGCGCGAATGAAGGAGTTCGCTGCGGCGGCCAAGCGCGAGGCGTCGCATGCCGGATCAGCCTATCCCGACAGCCCCGACGAGGCTCGCAAGGCGCTTTCCGAATTCATGCAAGGCGCCTCGCCCGAATCCGAGGATTCGCAGATCGGCATTGCCGCGCCGCACGTGAGTCCTTTTGGAGGCTGGGAGTGCTATCGCGACGCCTATGCCATGCTGAAGCCCGCTTATCAGGATCGCACCTTTGTCGTGTTGGGAACTTCGCATTATGGACAGCCGGACCGGTTCGGCCTGACTCGAAAGCCGTTCTTGACGCCGTTCGGGGAGGCCATGACGGACCTGCGACTGGTGGACGAACTTGCTCAGAAAGCCCCGAGCTCGGTGCGAATGGAGGACTATTGCCACGCCGTCGAGCACTCCATCGAATTTCAGGTGCTCTTCCTGCAATACGTGTACGGCCCGAATATTCGAATCCTGCCCATCCTGTGCGGATCGTTCGGGCGGAGCATCGACCAGGGCGGCAAGCCCGAAGCAAATCAGAATGTGCAGCGATTTCTGGGCGCTCTGGGCGACATCGCCGCGCGTGAGCGTGAAAGTCTGTTTTGGGTACTAGGGGTGGACATGGCGCATATGGGCCGGCGTTATGGCGATGCGCTGACGGCTCGGGCGGATGAAGGAGCCATGGCGGCGGTGGCCGAGCGCGATCGACGCCGCATCGAACGCGTCAACGATGCCGATGCGGATGGCTTCTGGGACTTGATCCAGGAGAATCGCGACGATCTGAAATGGTGCGGTTCAGCGCCCATCTACACTTTTCTTAAAGTTGTGCCTCAGGTTCGCGGAACGCTCCGGCGATATCAGCAGTGGAATATCGACGAACAAAGCGTGGTTAGTTTCTCCGCGATCAGTTTCCGTTCAAGGCAAGGCGCGTGAACTCAACTGGGTTCTAGTACAAGCAGTACAAGGGGTACAAGCAGTACAAAACCTTCGAGCGTTGTGTTGACCGATCCCCGACCTCAGAGTATATTACATCTATATCAAAAACCAGAACATGCGGCGATGTTGCCGCAAGTGAAGGTTAGGTTTGTTGTCTGAGGAGGGAACCTGATGAGACTTGCTGCAACGGTATTGCTGTTTGTTGGTGTGTCCGGGCTTGCCTTGGCCGCACCGGTACCAGAGATCGATCCGGGATCGGCAGGAAGTGCTGTGGCTCTTCTGACAGGAGCTTTGCTCTTGTTGCGAGGACGTCGGAAGTAGAGCGAGAATCAAGCTCCGCGGTGGGGACCGCGGGGGCGCAAAGTTCAACGTAAGAGAGGATGAGCGCAATGAAAATGCTAGGGATGGCTTTGTTGTTTGTGGGAGTTGCTAGTTTTGCAATGGCTACCGTGGCGCCTGAGGTCAACGCTGGATCGGCTGGAAGTGCAATTGCGCTTCTGTCTGGGGCGCTGCTGATTATCCGCGGGCGTCGGAAATAGGGACCGAGCAAAACTCAACAAATACCGGCTGTCTTGGGAGCGTGCCCTAAGACTCGGCAGACACTGGGGGCTGCAGAGCTGAAGTAGAAGATTATTCAAAGAAAAGGATGAACACGATGAAATTGTTTGGAATGGCTCTGTTGTTCGTTGGCGTTTCCGGCGCTGCTTTGGCAGGTGGCAGGTGCCTATGTTCCAGAGATCAACGCCGGCTCGGCTGGGAGCGCACTCGCGCTTCTGTCCGGTGCTCTCCTGATGATTCGGGCGCGCCGCAAGAACTAGGCGCCGGCACTCATTATCAGGTTGTAGAAGTTGTACCGAGATTGATCGAGGAGCGGCCGGTAACCCCGGAGCGCTCCTGATCATTCTTCAGTCGGTTCTCGTCGCCACCCAGTATCCCGGGCGCGTCCGCACTTCCAGACTGGGGCGATTCACCACCACCCGGATCTCGTGAAATCCGCCCTCTGCCAGGTTGTTCGGCACGTAGCTCAACAGGTACTGGCCGTGCAGTTCCTCGCCGATTCCCTCAATCGCTCTGTCCAGGCTCCGCTCGCTGACGAATGAGTATTGCTTTCCGCCCGTGAAGCGCGTGAAGACGTCGAGCGTATCGTCGATGAAGATGCTTTTCACCGCCTTGAAGATATCCACGAAGACCGGAATGTAGTTGCCGTTGTAGTAATTCTGATCGATGGTCGTGGGTGTCTGCGCTCCGCCCGCCGGAATGTGCTGCGCCGTGGTCGGGATGGACGGCGGAGGCGGCGGAATGGGAGTGCCGGTGAGCGTGGCCACCAAGCTGGATATATCCACCGAGAAAATCGTGACGTTGGCGAATTCCGCTTCGGTCAGCGCCTCGCGGACGTGTGCCTCGCTGCCCCGGTCTCGTTTCTCGGCGACCAGCAGAAGCACGCGCCGGTGGTCCCGGGGCCGAGTCCTCAGCATGCGGATCGCGGCCATTTCCGCATCGATCACGGCGTGATTGGGACTGCCGGGTTTGATGTTCTTGAGCGCGGTCGAGAGCTTGGTGGTTTCGTTGGTGAAATCCTGAACAACCTGGATGCGATGATCGAACGCAATGAGGGCCACTTCGCCGTCCTGGCCCGCCACCAGATTGGTAACCAATGGGCCGATCCGCTGGATCTTCGGCAGGATCTGGTCCATGTTGTAGCTCTTCTGAACCGCCACTACCAGCGAGAGCGGCTCGCCTTGGACGTCGGCGGTGATCCTCTGCACCTTGTTGTTGTCGTACAGCTCGAAATCCTGAAGCTGCAGGCCGCTGACGAAGCTTCCGCCGCGGTTGCGCACGGTGGTAGGTGCAATTACCACGTTGGCCTGTACGCGAATGACCGCGTCCTTGTCCTGCTTGGAGGCGTCGGGCGGCGGCTGGGATTGCGCCAGGCCGGCCGCGCACATCAGGAGAATCCAACCATTCCGCATACTTTTAGTGTGGCACATCCGCATGACCGGTCCTCCCTTCTATCAGATCGACGATGTGCGGGATCAGTTTCGCTATAGTGTCCAAGGACTCCACGGCGCCTTTCGGGGATCCCGGCAGGTTTACGATCAGCGACCGGCCGCGCACGCCCGCCACGGCCCGGCTCAGCACGGCGAACGGCGTGGACTTGCGGCCTTCCGCGCGCATCAACTCGGCCAGGCCGGGGACCTCGCGCTCGATCACGTCGCGAGTGGCCTCGGGGGTGACATCGCGCGGGGCCACTCCGGTTCCACCGGTGGTGAGAATCACGGGAGCCGCCGCGGAATCGGCCAGACGGCGCAGCAGGGCCGCGATCTGTTCGCGCTCATCGGGAATCAGCTCCTGCGCGCGCACCGTCCAGCCCAGAGCCTCGGCGCGCTCGCGCAGCATCGGTCCGGAGCGGTCCGCCCGCGTGCCCGCGACCGCCGAATCGCTCACCGTAACGATTGCGACCTCGATCATGCGCGCCGGTAGTCTCCGCTCTTGCCGCCGGATTTTTCGAGCAGGTAGAGGTCATGGATCTCGATGCCCTTGTCCAGCGCCTTGGTCATGTCGTACACCGTCAGGGCCGCGACGGAGGCGGCGGTGAGGGCTTCCATCTCGACGCCGGTCGGCCCGGTGGTGCTGACGCTCGAAACAATCCGCACGCCCTCCGCTTCGATGCTGACCTGGACATCCACGTGGGACAACATCAGCGGGTGGCACAGCGGAATCAACTCGGCGGTCTTCTTGGCGGCGGAGATGCCGGCGACGCGCGCGATTTCGAGCGGATTGCCCTTGGGGTTTTCCGGAAGCTGGGCCAGCACCTGGGGCCGCATTCGCACGAAAGCATGCGCGCGGGCGGTGCGCTTGGTGGGCAGCTTGGTGGAGATATCCACCATGCGGGGCGCGCCGGACTCATCGAAGTGGCTGAGCTTTTTCTTCATGGGATGCCTACTTCAGCAGGACGCGAATCCAATCGCCGGCCCGCCAGTTCTCCTGGCCGGGTTCGGTGACGACGAAGGCATTGGCGCGCGCCAACGCGGGCACGTCGCCGGAACCCTGCCACTGGATCGGATCGACGGCTGAGCCATCCGCGCTCACCCGGGCGGGCAGGAAGCGCGTCAGTCCGGTTTTCTGATGGAGGTCCCGCGCCAGCCGGGTCCAGACCACCGGCAGCATGGCTTCTTTCTGGCCGGCCAGCAATTCCACCGCGGCTCGGGCGAAAATTTCAAACGTCACCAGGGTAGAGGCCGGATTACCGGGCAGTCCGAAGAAAAACTTGCCTTGCGCCCTGCCGAACACCAGCGGCTGTCCGGGCATGATCAAAACGCGATCGAAGAAAAACTCGCCGCCCAGGTCCGCCAGTACCTGCTCCACGATATCGTACTTGCCGGCCGAGACGCCGCCGGAGAGCAGCAGCAGATCGAATCGCAAGCCTTGCTCCACCAGCTCGCGCGTGGCGGCGTAAAGGTCGCGAGCCACGGGCAGGATATGCGGACACCCGCCCGCGCGCGCCACCTGCACGGCCAGCGATTCGACGTTGGAATTACGAACCTGATAATCGAGCGGCGTCTCGCTCACTTGGACGATCTCGTCGCCGGTGGCGAGCAGCGCCACCCGCGGCCGCGCGAAGACTGACACGCGGGAGCGGCCCACCGAGGCGAGCAGCGCGATGCTGGCGAAGTCCAATCGCTCGCCGGGCTCCAGCAGGATCTGGTCCTTGCGCGCCTGCGATCCTTGCGGGCTCACGTTCTCGCCGGCCTGCAGGGTGCGCGGCACGGTTACACGCTGGCCGGCCACGCTGACGTGTTCCACCATCACCACCGAATCGGCGCCGCGGGGTAGCGGTGCGCCGGTCATGATCTCGACAGCCTGGCCGGGCTGAACATCGGCCGCGAAGGTCTCGCCCGCCCGGACCTCTCCGATCACGAGCAACTCGCCGGGCAGGTCGGCCGCTCGCACCGCGAATCCGTCGCGCACCGAGCGCGACACCGCCGGATTATCGCGATCGGCCGCCACGGGTTCAGCAAGCACGCGGCCCGCCGCCTCGGAAAGACTGACGCTCTCGGCACAAGGCGCCACGCGAGCTTCCGTCACTTTGGCCAACACGCACGCGCGCGCCTGCTCGAAGCTGAGGGTGGCCACGATTGATATTGTACCCGCCGCGGACCCCCGCGCCATTTTTCGAGCTGAGTGATACAATCCCCAAGTAGCTTCCACGGCGATGGTAGATTTCAAGAAGTCGATCGCGGTTTTGAAGCGTAAGTATGGCGAGCCGGAGCTGCCTCCAGCCCGCGGCCCGTTCGAGCTGGTGTTGTGGGAAAACGCCTGCTACCTGCTGTCGGACGAACGGCGTGCCGAGGTCTTCGAGGGCTTGCGCGCGCAGGTTGGGTTGGACGCCAAGGCTCTACTCAAAGCGCCACGCGAGACGCTGTTCGCGCTGGCCAAACTGGGCGGCATGCGTCCGGAAACTCGCGTGTTCCGCTGGCGCGAGATCGCGAGGATCACCGTCAGCCAGTTCGCGGGCGATCTGGACCGCATTCTCAACGAGCCTTATGAGAAAGCCAAGAAGGCTCTGAAGCAATTTCCCTGCATCGGCGATCCCGGCGCGGAGAAGATCCTGCTGCTCTGCGGCGTCGGTCCAGGCCTGCCGCTCGAATCGAATGGCCTGCGGGTGCTGACGCGGCTCGGTTTCGGCCGGACGCAGAAAAGCTATGGCGGCACGTATCGCTCGGTTCAGGACGCCTTGCAAGGTCAACTGCCCGGCGACAACGCGGATCGGGTGCGCGCCCACTTGCTTCTGAGGCAGCATGGGAAGAAGTTTTGCCGGAACAACAGCCCTCTGTGCGGATCCTGCGCTATAGCGTCGCTTTGCGCATACCCGATGAAGCGCGCTGGTCGCGCCTAATCCTGGCTGACTGCAAACTGGACGCCGGCGATGTTGATGGTTCCCTGCCGAGGCGAGCCGGTATCGTTCTCGGCGGCGGTGATCACGACCGCTCCGCTGCCTCTGCCGCTGGCCGGGTTCACCGTGACCCAATCCAGACCGCTGGACGCAGCCCAACTGCAATTCGCCTGCTGGGCGATGATCGCGATGGTGGCCGTGCCGCCCGGCTGCGCGAAGTGCTCGCTGTGAGGCGACGCGTCCACCGAGCAGGTGCCGAATCCCAATATGAACGCGTCGGTGTTGCCCGGGTCGCTGGGCTTCCCCGGACCGCCCAGCGCATCGAAAATCTGGCTGCTGGTGGCGCCCGCCAGGTAGATGTTTCCGACGGCATCGAAGTCCACGCCATAGGCGACTTGCACGCCGGCGCTTCCGAGATAAGAAAAGTAGTTGAGGCCGGCGGCGCCGGCGTGCGACGGGTCTAGCTTCAGGACAAAGGCGTCCATGGTGCCGTCATAAGCGGCTTGCAGCGCACCCGCGCTGGCGGCCAGCCCGGGCGAAAGCGTGAACCCAGCCAGGTACAGCACGCCGTTCGAATCGCGCTTGAGATCGAACGCCGCATCTCCGCCAGCGCCGCCGAAGTAGGTGGAGTAGACCAATTGGCTGCCCGGCGGGTTGGCGGGATTCAGAATGCTGACGAACACGTCAGTGTTGCCGCCGTAGCCTGGCTGCAGGGCGTCCGAGGTCACGGGGAAATCCGGCGAGGTGGTGTAGCCGCTCACGATCACGCGGCCCGCCGGATCGAGCAGCACGCTTCTGGCTTCTTCCAGACCACTGCCGCCGAGATAGGTGGTATACAGCACGCCGTCAGATCCCAGGGCGGGGTTTATGTGAGCGACAAACGCATCGCCGCCACCGGCGAAAGACCTCTGAAAGCTGGATCCGATCATGGGCAGGTCGAAAGAATACGTGCCGCCCACCACCCAGAATGTACCGTCCGGCGCGGCGGCCAGACCTCGCCCAGTTTCCCAAAAGGCGCCTCCGAGAAACGACGAGTACACCAGCGTTCCGGCATTCGCCTGCGAAGCATCAAAGCCGGCCAGGAACATATCCTGGCTGCCGGAGCGTCCGGTCTGGATTCCTCCCAGATTCGGAAAATCGTCGGACTGTGTGCCGCCGGTGACCCAGACTTTTCCCGACGGGTCTTGGGTGATCGCATACCCGGCGTCCGCATTGCTGCCGCCCAGGTAGGTGGAATAGTCGATTTGTTGATTGGTATCGATCCAGGTTACAAAGGCATCCGCCCCGGTGCCGGTGCCGTTGCCGAGACTGGTCTGGAACGCATTCACAGTCGGAAAATCCGTCGACATGGTGGTTCCGGTGAGAAAAACGTCCCCGTTTGGCCCGACCGACATGCCGCCGAAAATTTCCCCCAGCGACCCTCCGTAGTAGGTCGCAAAGACGATCTGCAAATCGGGCGACACGTGCGGATCGATCTTGACCACGAACAGGTCGGCGCCACCCTTGAGAGCTCCCTGAAAGGGGTTCCCGGACGCGGGAAAATCCGTGGAATCGGTGGTGCCCGCGACATACACGAAGCCCAGCGAGTCATGCCCGATGCCGTAGGCGATGTCCTGCGACGAGCCGCCCAGGTAGGTCGCCAGAGTGAGCACGGGATCGATCACCAGTTCCCGGCTGCGATCGTAAGGGCCGAGCGCGAACCCGTAGGAGCCGTCGCGATTGCGGCGGTAGCGGCTGGCCACCGCGACTCGAGCTCCGTTTGGATCGAGCTGATAGGCCACCGGACGCTTCTGGATGAGGTCCGCCACCAGATTGCCGTCGCGATCCAACTGCGCGCGTTCGCCGCGCAGCCGCAAACGGATCCGGCGGGCATCGGCGCCCGGCTTCACGTGCAGGTCGTATTCGAGTTCGCCGGCGTTGCCGTAGTAAATCAGATCGACGCCCGAATACAGCCCGCGCACTTGGAGCCGGCCGTAGTTGGGGATGCCGGAGCGCCACTTGCTCCGATCGTTTCCGAGATAGAGGGCGGTCTTGGAACGAAGCTGGTCCAGGCCTTCCAACCGGGCGCCGGGCGCCGCGCCCGGGAACTCGAGACGGACGGCTTTGTCGCCGGCTCGGAACTGCGCGTGGTGGCTGGAGAATTCGAACTGGAAGCGCGCCCCGCGCGCCAGGAAGCGATCCGCGGAGGCATCGGTGGCCGGCTCAAACCGCAGTGGAGCCGTTGCCAGCACGCGGACGGCATCGGGAGCCGCTGCCAGAGTGCCGCACGCCAACAACATAAAGGCAATAAAAAGACGTAGGTTCATAGCGACACGAATACCTGTTTCGACGCGTCCCGTGAGCAGCCGGTTAACCGGAAAATCCTGGTTGACGATCTTGAGAGGCACAAATGATGAGTTTAGCGTAACGGACGCATGCCAGGTTCCAGGTGGGCTAGTCTGGGGAGTTGGCCCGGTCCGTTCCACTTGCCGCTCTGCTGTGTCTGGAGGCCTGGCTGCTGTTCTGGCACCTGGATCTGCTTCCGCTGTGGGGCGATGAGCTGTTCACGTTGAACACCGCCCAGCACCCGGTGGGGGAGATCATTTCGATCCTGGAGCGGGATGTCCACCCGCCGCTTTATTACGCGCTACTGCACGCTTGGGCGGCCTTGCCGCTTCCGTGGGCCGGAGTGGCAGCCCTGCGGGCCTTTTCGGCGCTGTGGGCGCTGCTGGCGACGCTGCTGCTGGACCTGTTCTGGACGCGGTCCTGGAAAGGGGTCGAGCGATGGCTCGCGCTGGGCCTGTTCGCGCTCTCGCCATGTCTGCTGCTGTACGGGCGCATGGCGCGGTCTTATTCCATGCAGGTGGCGCTGGCCGTGCTTTGCCTGGGGATGCTCCGGCGCTGGATGCAGGAGCCGGCCTCAACCCGGTTGGCGTGCGGGGCATTCGCCGCGATGGTGGCCTTGCTTTACACTCACTACGTGCCGGGCGTCGCGGTGCTGGCCGGCTTCCTTCTGACGGGCTGGAGCAGCGTGGGCCTGCGGCGGATCGCGGTGTTCTCCTCAGCCGCCGCAGTGGCGTATTTTCCCTGGGTGATTATTTTCATCCGGGCGCTCCGGCGATGGGGCGAGGCCAGCGCCTTCGCGGCGAACTACGCCGTATCCGGCCACTCCAGCTTTGAGCACGTCATCAAAGCCGGCTTCGGCCTGGTCTCCTTGACCATTGGCGAGTCGTTCCTGGCGGCGTCGCTCGTGCTGGTGCCCGTCATCCTGCTGCTGGCGGTACTGGGGGCCAGGACGCCGGGGGTTTCCCGGCAGTTCATCGCAATGCTGGCGATCGCCGCCGGGGTGGGCTACATCGGCGTGGCGCGATGGGAGAGCTATCCGTTCATTCCGGCGCGCCTGCTTTGGCTGCTTCCGTTCCTGAGCCTGGCGGTCGCGCTCGGCATCGCGCAGCTTCGGCGCCCGGCGATTCGAATCGGTGTGGTTCTGGCTCTCCTGCTTTCGTACGCATCGTCGGACCTTTCGTACTTCCGCCGCGAGAACTTCTTGAATCTCGGCTATGTCGCGCCGCTGCCGGAAATCGCGGCCAGGCTCAACCGCGAAGCGCGGGCCGAGGACCTGATCATCGTGGACGCTTACAACACCGACGCGCAGGCTCTCGGGAGGCTCCTCTCGGGGCGCACGCCGTATATCATTCTCGAGGAAAACAAGACGTCCGAGGCCCGCCGCCTGGCCCGTTCGGCCGGCACCGTATGGATCGCGCGCAACACCCGGGACGTCTCACCGGGACGCATCACCACCCAGGTGCAATCCGAAGCCTGTGCCGGGCGGCTGGAGCGCGACACACTGCTGGTTCCGTACGCGCCCTGGCAGCAAGCCGCGATGAGAATCGCCGGACTGGGGCCCCCGCCCACGCACTTCTATCAGCTCACCGCCTGCGATCGAGCCCCGGGCCAATAATTCCTGCATTCGATTGACGCGCGGGCTGCGTATTAGTGAGGTGAAGGGCAATGGTGACCAGCAGCTTGGCTCAACAGGCGATTCAGCCGGCGGCCGTGGAAGCGCGGGGAGCGTTTGAGGCGGCTGTTCGAGAACACCAGGCCATGGTCTACAGCGTGGCTTACCATTTCCTGCAGGATCGCCCGGCCGCAGAGGAGCTTGCCCAGGAAGTTTTCCTGGAGTTGTTCCGGCACTGGCACGAGATCCAATCCAGGGAGCATCGGATATTCTGGCTGCGGAAAGTGGCCAGCCGCCGGTGCATCGATCACGTCCGGCGCCGCAAGCTGCGCGCGCATGTCAGCCTGGACGAAGTGAGCGAACCGTTCACCTGGATGCCGGCCACCGATCCGCTGCTCAAGCGCTACATCGAACAGTTGCTCGGCAAGCTGGAAGAGATGCCCAGGCTGATCGTGATCCTGCGCTACCAGGAAGGGCTGGAGCCGGCCGAGATTGCCGAAATGCTGGAAATGCCGGTGGCGACGGTGAAAAGCCACTTGCAGCGATCGCTGGCCTTGCTGCGGCGCAAGCTGTCGTTCGCGCTGCCGGAGGAAAAATCATGACCGACTTTGAAGATCAGCTCCGCAGAGCGCTGGAGCGTGTGGAACCTTCGGAGGACTTCGCGGCGCGCGTAGCGACTCGCGCACGCCGGCCCGCCCCGTGGTTCCAGTGGCGCGCGTGGGCGGCGGCCGGGATCGCGGCGTCGCTGGTAATGGGAGCGCTGAGTTTCGAGCTGGACCGGCGCGAAAGGGAGCGCCAGCAAGGCCAGGCCGCGCGCGCGCAGCTGATCCAGGCCATCCAGATTACTTCCGCGCAGCTCGACAAGATCAACAGGAAAGTGCAGGGTGCATTGCGATGAGACGTATTGCATGGTGTTTGCTCGCGCTGGCGCTGGGGCCGGCGCTGGCTTTTCCTCAAGCGCTGAAGCTGGACAGCCTCGACAAGCTGGCGGCGCAGGCGTCCAATTCGGTGAAAGTGACTTTAGAGGGCAGCTTGCTTCGGCTGGCGACTCGATTCCTGTCGAGCGACGACCCCGAGGAGGCGCAGGTGAAGGAGCTGGTAAAAGGCTTGAAGGGCATTTATGTGCGCAGCTTCGAGTTCTCCAAGGCCGCCCAGTACTCCGATTCCGATGTCGAAGCGATCCGCGCCCAGTTGCGTGGCTCGAGCTGGAAGCCGATCGTGGAGGTTCGCGGCAAGGGCGACGACAACGCTGACATCTACGTCAAAGAGCAGGGCGATCAGTTCGCCGGCATTGCCATCATCGCGGCCGAGCCTCAGGAGTTGACCGTGGTAAACATCGACGGCCTCATCGACCTGGATGGTTTGGCGAAGCTCGAGGGCAATTTTGGAATTCCCAAGAGCATCCGAGTCAAGCCGGAGAAGAAGGCGAAATGATCATCCTTCCGGTTTTGTTTTTCGTCGCGGCGGATCTGCCGCCTTTGACGGCGGACGCGATCATGGCGCGGGTTGCGGAGAGCCAGGACCGCAGCCAGGAAGCGCGCAACGCGTTTGTGTACCACCAGGAAGTGCTGATCCGGCTGAATCGCACTAACGGAAAGCTCGGCCGCGAAGAATACAGCGAATACACCGCCACGCCAACTCCTACGGGCACCAGGAAAGAGCGAACTGTGTTCCGCGGAAAATATTTCGATCACGGCAAGACTGTGGAGTTTGACCAGCCAGGCTACGAACATAGAAAGATGGACATCGACGCGAATCTCGTAAAGGGAGTGGCCGAGTCTTTCGCCAGCGACAAGAAAACCCGGGACGGTATCGAGCACGACCTTTTTCCGCTGACGTCCAAACAGCAACGCAAGTACAACTTCAAGCTGGAAGCCGCGGAAGACTATCGGGGCACTCCGGTGTACCGGATCACGTTCGTTCCGAAGAAGAAGCCCAGCCTGCTGGACGCCGACCAAGAGGGTGACGACGAAGATGTTTGGGAGGGTGAAGTTTTGGTCGAGCGCGACGAATTTCAGCCGGTGCTCGTCACTACCACGCTAGCCGCCAAGATGCCGCTGTGAGTGAAGGCCGTGCTCGGGACCGACCTGAAGCAGCTCGGCTTCAAAGTGACGTACCAGAAATTCGACGAAGGCCTGTGGTTCCCAGTGACTTATGGAGGCGAGTTCCAGCTCAAGGCGCTGTTTCTGTATTCGCGAAGGATCGGAGTCTCCATGCGGAACTCCGGCTTTCAGCGGGCGGTGGTGGAAAGCCAAGTCAAATTCGCCGGCATTCGCTAGTGTCCTGAGTCAGAAGTTCGCATACAAAAGCGGGCGATCTTTTTGAGGATGGAGTCAGCGTCCGCGGTCCAGGCGAAGGGTTTGGAGTTCTGGTTGTGATGAGTCAGGTATTCGCCAATCGCGGTCTCCAGTTCACGAACGCTGCCGAAGGTGCCGCGCCGGATACGTTTGTCTGTAAGCAGGCCAAAGAACCGTTCGACTT
>JAIQFN010000020.1 GCA_020073265.1 Terriglobia bacterium
GCTTGGGGGCGACTACGGCTGCCGCCCCCACCCATCGTCTCGATGAGTTTCCAGCCGGCTATTCCTCGGCGAGTTGCTCTCCAGCAGTGCCCGCTTCCGCTTCACCAGCCGGGCACCAGTATGCTGTAATGTCGTCTTGCCGGTCGAGCAGTTTTCATCGAACGGCGAACTGTGTCTTAACTATTTGTCCCAGCTCAGGGGGCCACCGCACCTGATCACGCTAGCATACTACTCGATCCCGATCAGTCTGGTTTATTTCGTTCGCAAGCGACGCGACTTGCCGTTCCACTGGATGTTTATCATGTTTGGAGCATTCATTTTGGGCTGTGGCACCTCTCACATGATGGAAGTGTGGACCATCTGGCATGGGACATACCGGCTTGCCGGCATAGTCAAACTGATTACGGCCGGGCTCTCAGTGAGCACCGCGGTGGCTCTCGTGCCTCTGATGCCCAAAGCGCTAGCTCTCCCCAGCCCCGCCCGATTGGCTGCTGCCAACCGCGAATTGGAGCAGGAGGCGCGCGCCCGCGAACAGGCTGAAGAAGAGCAGCGCCGTTCGTTCAAGCAATTGCGGGCGCTGGCCGCGCGAATGCAAACGGCGCGGGAAGAGGAAAGGGCCCGGGTTGCGCGGGAGATTCACGACGAACTGGGTCAGGCTTTGACAGCGATCAAAATCGACTTGGCCGCTCTGCTTCCAAATGTTCTGGCAGATCCAGGGCCCACCCTGCAACGCCGGCAAACAGTCTTTCGGCTACTGGATGAGGCGATTCACTCCGTCCGAAAAATTGCGACCGATCTCCGGCCAGGAGTCCTGGACGACCTCGGTCTGGTGGCCGCGATAGAGTGGGCCGTCGATGAGTTTCAAGCTCGCACAGGCATCGAGAGCTACGTCAGCCTGCCCGAGGCGGACCTGGCCCTGGATGCGCAGAGCGCTACGGCCTTGTTTCGCATCCTCCAGGAGGCATTAACCAATGTCGCACGGCACGCACGGGCGACTCGAGTAACGGTCCGGCTGGCCCAAGAGCACGGAAACTTGTCTTTGGAAGTTCGGGACAATGGCGAGGGGATCCGAGAAGAGCAGTTGGCCGGTCGATCGCTTGGAGTCCTCGGCATGCGAGAGCGTGCAATACTGCTCGGAGGAGAGTTCAGCATCGGCAGCACTCCGAAAAACGGTACTACCGTGACGGTCCGGATTCCGGATGCGAACACCATGCAGTCGGGGGCATGCCGGTGATTCGGATTCTAATCGTCGACAATCACGCCGTCGTACGCAGAGGATTGAAGGAGATTATCGAGCGGGAGCTAGAGGGTTCAGTTTGCGACGAAGCCGAGAATGCGGAGCACGCGATTGCGAAAGTGCGTAGCCAGGATTGGGATCTAGTGATTCTGGATATCAAGATGCCCGGTAGAAGCGGGCTTGACGCTCTCCGAGACATCCGACAGGAGCGCCAGGAACTTCCAGTATTGATTTTCAGCATGCATCCGGAAGATCAATACGCAAGGCGGGTGCTCAAGGCTGGAGCGCGTGGTTATATGAGTAAAGAAAACTCGCCGGAAGAGTTAGTCAAGGCGATCAAGCGGCTTCTCTCCGGCGGCCGCTATGTAAGCTCCGCGCTGGCTGAAAGGCTAGCCTGGGACCTGAGCGAGGCTACCTGGCAGCCGGTTCATGAAACCTTGTCCGACCGCGAATTCGAGGTCCTGCGCATGATCGCCTACGGGAAAACAGTGTCGCTAATCGCCGAGGAATTGCATCTGAGCGTGGCTACTGTGAGCACCTATCGCGCGCGGATTCTGGACAAAATGAAGATGACGAACACCGTTGAGCTGATTAGGTACGCGCTCAGCAACAACTTGGTGGACTGAATCTTCATTGTCCAGGTGAATCGTGTAGCTCAAACAACGACAAACCGCCCCTACTTACATCTACAGAAATATCGCATTCCGCTGGATAGCGTTTTACCGTGCAGAGAGGCAAAATTGGGGTCTCCAAGTCCAGGTTCTCTGGGATGGTGACGGGGGCAACGCGCGTACAGCTGAGGAGACAGCATAGGTCACCGCGACGGGCGACCCAACTCCTAGACGCGTTGCCCCCGCAGGGTCCTGGCTTTGGTGTGTTCGAGAGGCCAGTAACCTGGCTGAGTCTAACACTTCGGTGGCAGCCCTGGGAACCTTGGACGCGCGTGGCTGACGCTACTAGACTATGCGTGCTCGAACCGTAGATGTTAAGGAAGCGACGGGGCGAGTCCTTTGCAGCACAGTCTTTCGCGCAGGAAAGAAGTTGCTGGCGAAGGGCCACATGATCAGCGACGACGATGCACGAATGCTGGAGACGGAAGGCATGCGCGAAGTGTGGGTCTCGGAATTGGAAGAAGGCGAAGTTGGTGAGGACGAGGCTGTCATGCAGGTCGCGAGCGAAGTCGGTTGTGGATCGCTCGAGATTCGTCTCGCTGCCGGAGGGAGAGCCAATTTATTTGCTACCGAGCCGTGCTGCCTGCTGGTTGACGACGGGCGGCTCAAGCAGATCAATTGCACGGCCAATGTTGTGATTGCAACGATGGTGAATTTTGCTTATGCCAGGTCCGGCCAGCGGGTGGCTACAGCCAAGAGCACTCCTTTTGCTGTTGCCAACGCTCAACTGGAGGCAGTAATATCGATCGCTAAAGAAAGAGGGCCAATTCTGCAGGCTCGACCCATCCGGTCGCCGTCGCTGGCGGTCTTGTACACGGACCCGGGGAGCGCAGAGCGTGCCCGCCAGTTGTTCGAGAGCATTATGCGCCAGCGATTAGAACGATTGGGAACCAGCGCCGCACTTGTACTCGCCTCGTTGGAAGAAGAAGGCGCAGTGGCGAAGTCTTTGCAACACCTCCTGCGCGCCAAGCCCACTGCTGTTTTGATTGCGTCCACGACCGCGCCGGCAGGACCGGACGATGTCGTGGGACGCGCGATGTTGCGGGCCGGCTGCCAGTTCGAGCGTTTTCTGGCGCCGGTGGAGCCCGGCAATCTCTTGCTGCTGGGCTATAAGGGCGAGATTGCTGTTTTGTCAGCGCCGGGCTGCTTTCGTTCGACGAAGCCGAACGTGTTAGATTTGGCGCTTCCTCCAATACTGGCTCGCTATCGTCTTTCAGGTTGGGAGATCGCTGGCCTTGGGCACGGCGGTCTGCTAGCGTAACAAGCTCCTCCACTACCACAAGCGTCGACCTGGGAGCCACCCTGGGTGTTCCACAGCGGGTTACCGTTCGCAGGGCCGTCTTGTTTCGGCAAGGATAGATGAACGATCAGCTAGGCGCCATTGGAACTGCTGATCCCGGCGTCGGATAGTGTGTTGAGAATAATCGCTACCGGATTCAGCGAGTCGTTCTGGCCCGCATTCGCCTGGAATGCCGACAGGAGCTGACTCAGCGTCTGGCTGGTGCTGGCGCTGCTCGAAGCGTTGCTGGCGCTGGAATCGCCATCCGGATCAGACGAGGGCGCATGGGCGTGATGATGATGGTGGTGATGTCCGCCGATCGCCTTAGCCAGATCCTGGATGTTGGGGAGTTGTCCGCTTTGCGAGGCGCTGGTGAAGTCCTGGGCGAGCTGGCTTAGGCGGTTCGCTTCCGTCGTATTGCCTTCCGCCTGGGCAGTTTGGGCGGCGCTCTGCAAGTTCGCTGCGATTTGCTTGGTGACCTGCTGGTACTTGGCCGGGTCCGACTGTTGAAGCTGCTGGAGCGCGCTCATCACTTGGGCGAACGGCGAGAGCTGGCGCTGGTCGGTCTGCAGCGCGACCGAAGACGTGCCGCTGCTCCCGGCGGTCCCGGTTGTCAAGCCGCTGTTCTGGAGAGCGCTGCCGAGAACCGACTGCAGATAGTTGCTGGAGAGGTTGTTAATAGAACCCATGCTCTGCTTATTGGCATTTCTGTCTCCGCTATCGCAACGTCCTAAGCCATTGAAAGGGCAGCATCGGGAAATCCGCGGCAGCGACGAATTTCCGACGCTGCGAGGAATTCTTGACACCAGGGAGCGTCCAGCCGCGCCCGCAAGCTATCCAGCGCCTCGACACTACTCGCGCGCGCCGAAGGCTCTGGCTATCGCTCGCGCCAGCAGTCTCACCGGGTGCAGCGGGTAGTAGAGGAAGAACAGCGGCCGCGGGAGTTTGATCCAGGCGAAGTCGTTCTCGTTCAGCCGGGCGTTTTTCCGCACGAAGGTGTAGAGGATCCTGGTCCGGTGAGACACGCCTTCGCCAAGCTCCAGCGCATGACGGTACGGCATGAAACGTCCCGACGAAGGAAGCTCCTGCGAAATCAGGTTTCGCTCGGCTTGCAGAACGAGTTTGTCCAGAGAACGGTCCGCGCGGATTTCTTGCTCCAAGATCGCGGGTAGGGGCGTATGCAGGAGATGCTTGGCCAGCCCGAAACCGAGCAACACTCTTCGCTTGGACGCCAGGTCCGCCGCCCGGTCCAAAAGCCGGCGCCAATCGACGGTGGTGTTACGAATCAGTCCCGCCAGATCGGCGATCCAAATCAGCCTCGACCAATGGTGTTTCCAGCCGTGCACGCAAAGGAAGATCACCAGGTCTTCGGGATCGAGACTGTCCACGGCCGTACCCACCAGCTGCCGCTGAACGCGGCGTTCCCAGATGCCGCCCAGGTCGGGTTTGAAGAAGAAACGTTCCTGCATCAAGTGCCAGTGGAGTTCAATCAGCATCCGCCGGCTCGGGTCGACCAGCTCCAGATGATGGATATGCTCGGATCGCAGCTCCTGCTCTAGCTGCTCGGGCGTGAAAGCAAGCCTCAGCGTGTAGTGGTGAGCGGCCAGCGCATGCGTGGCATTCAGAATGTCGCTCTGCCGGAGGAGCAGGTCGAGATCGGAGTATTGCCGCAGCGCCAGGTCGCCATAGGCGAGCGCTGCCAGAGTCGGACCCTTGAGAGGAATGGCGGGAATTCCGCGCTCGTCCAGGATTCGCAGAATCTTGAGAAGCTCCCTGGCCAGGAACAGGTTCCGGCGCGCGTTGGAGTGGAGGTAGGTTTCAAGTCGAATCCCGACGTCTTCCGGGACAGCCTGGGACGGGAACCTGGTTCGGCACAAGAGTGGTAAGACACCCAGCGTTTCCGCGTCACGAATCAGAGCGTCCCAATCGATTCCACTCTCGACGAGCTCGCCAATCGACGCTGTCTCATCGGCACCGAACGCGGCTCGGGTACAGCACAGCAGTAACTCCATTTCCCGGGACCGGCCCGTGGGTGAACCGGTCGCGGCAAGGGGCGCAGCGGATCGGTCGGCTGTCTGGGACTGGCTCACGCGCTCCAGATGATATCACGCCACATGAGGAATCCGACCAGCAAGAAGGAACCAGTGCGACCCAGGACGGTACCGGTGCCGCTGCGCAACGGCATCCCGAAGTCATTGACAGTTCAGCCAGTTAATCTGGGTACTAGAACTATTCGTTAGATTCCAGCCCTGAAAAGCTGGTCGGGAATGGGTTCGTTTCGCTTATAATGACCGAGCGCCGCTAGCATAGGCGGCCGAAAGCGAGCCTTCGAAATGAGTCATCCAAGCAAGGTTGAAACTCAGCCCCAAAAACCCTACCAGACGCCGCAGCTGATCGAGCATGGCACGGTCGAGGAGATCACCGGTGTCGACAATGCACTGTGCGTGTCGGGTTGCATAGACTAATAGTGATCTCAGTTAGCCGGAGAAAGTGAGAAAGAGCAGATGAACCGATTGAGCGCCAGTGAGACACAACCGAAGAAGCCCTACAACACTCCCGAATTGACCGAGCATGGCACGGTCGAGGAGATCACCGGTTTTGACACTGGATTGGGTCCGTCGGGAGGGATTCCCGACTAGTCCCGCGAGCTAAACTGACGGCTGCCGAACCGGCAGCCGGCTGCGGGAATCCACGATCCGATGAGCGCGATAGCCGGTCTGAGCCAGCCCGTGGACAAACGAGTCGAGCGCTCGGATGTCGCGAGGATGCTCGACCGGTTGACGCACTGCGGACCGGATGGATTTGGGATTTGGTGCGAAGGGCATGTGGGCCTGGGGCATCGCATGCTGCATACCACGCCCGAGTCCGTACGAGAGAGACTTCCGCTGTCCATACCGGAAGCCGCTCTCGCCATCACGTGCGATGCCCGCATTGACAATCGCGGCGAGTTGATCCAGGCCTGCGGGCTCGCGGGTCCGGAAGGCGACATCGCGGATAGCGAACTGATCCTGGCGGCGTACCAGCGCTGGGGCGAGTCCTGCGTCGAGAAACTCCTGGGCGATTTTTCATTCGCAATCTGGGACGGCAGAAAGCGCCAGCTCCTCTGCGCTCGCGACCACCTGGGGATCAAGCCCTTGTTCTACTACCACTCGGGCGGATTCTTCGCGTTTGCGACCGAGATCAAGGCCCTGTTCTCGATTCCGCAGGTTCCTCGCAGCCTGAACGAAACCCGAATCGCCCACCACCTGATCGGTTTCTTCGAAGATAGAGCCACTACATTCTTCGACGGGATTTTGCGGCTTCCGCCGGCCCATACGCTCACCGTGCGCCCCGATGGCCTGCAAATGCGGCAGTACTGGCAAGCGGACCCGACCGTGGAGATCCGGAGGTCGTCTGATGCCGAATACGCTGAAGAGTTCCGCGCCATTTTCGCGGAGGCAGTGCATTGCAGGCTGAGGAGCGTTGCACCGGTCGGCGCCCTGGTGAGCGGGGGGTTGGATTCCTCCTCGATTGCGTGCATGGCGCGCAATCAACTGCAGGCTGAGGGGCGAAGCGGCGCCCTCCACACTTTCTCGGCTCTTTTCAGCGAGTTTCCGGAAAGCGACGAACGCTCTTACATCAATGCGGTTATTCAAGGCGGTGGATTCATTCCGCACTTCTTCGACGGCGATACCGCCAACCCGCTTACCGACCATGCGACAGTGCTCGGTGAGCTGGATGAAGTCTTTCACGGAGCAGACCTCACCCTGATGAGAATGTTCTACGCGGGCGCCTCGCAACAAGGCGTGCGGGTGATGCTGGACGGGCTTGGCGGGGATGAAATGGTTTCGCATGGAGCGCGCCATCTCGAAGAACTCTTGAGAGCCGGGAATTGGCATGAATTCGGCCAGCAGGCCTCCGGCCTCGCGCGCGATGCCGCCCACGATCGCGAGTCGGTACTCAGAGAGTTCCTCCAACCCTATTTCCTGGAACTCAAGCAGCAGCGAAAGTGGTGGACTTTGAGCAAGGCGTTGCTGGAGATACCGCGCCAGGTGAACGAATCCATTCCGGGCTTCGTTGGAGACTACGCGCTTCGCCCCCTGGTCCACAAATGGAAGCGGCGTCTGCTACGGGGCGCGCCAGGCGGCCACGGCTCGGCTTCCGCTCCCGACTCGATTCTCGCCGATGACTTCGCGCAATCCATTGGGCTTCAGGAACGAAGCCTGCGGGCGCGAAATTCCGACGCCGCGCGGGGCCGTTCGGCGAGGGAAGCGCACTGCCATGCGATCAACTCCGGGCGGTTGTGGCTGGCCATCGAGGAACTGGCTCGGGTAGCCGCGCCCTACGGCGTGGAGCCGCGTTACCCCCAACTGGACAAACGGCTGGTGGAGTTCTCCGTGGCGCTGCCGTTGAGCCAGAAGCTGTCTCAGGGGCGGAGCCGTGCGGTCTTTCGGCGTGCCATGAACCAAGTGCTTCCCGAAGAGGTCCGCTGGCGCGCTGGAAAAGCAAAATTCCTTTCCCCGTTCGCGGAAACTCTAAGAAGATACGGACGCGAATTCCTGGATGCGACCATCCTCGACACTCCTCCGGCTCTGGCGCGTTATTTCAACCTGCCGGCCTTGAGACAGAAATACCAGCGCTTCCTGGAAGGTGCGGATTCTGAAGCTGCTCCTGTGTGGCGGGCTTCGAATCTGATCTGGTGGCTGCAAGGCCTGGAGCGTGCGCTTCCGACCGCGAAGCAATCATCCGAGGCTCGCCAGACACAAGCGACTGCAGTGTGATTTACCATCATGTACTCATACACTGCCTATGGACTCAACATTGAATCGGAGATCCAACTCCCGACGCTGGCTCACGGTTCGTCAGCGGCGGACGTCCAAGTTCGGCGCGGCAGTGTAATTCGGCCCGCGGAGGCAAATGGCCATGCTACCTGGACAACCCCCAGCGACATCTATTTCCGTTTCGAGAACTTCGGGGTGATTCAGATTTCCGGCGGCACTGAAATCGTGGTCGATGCAGCCGGCGTCGATGATGGGATTGCCGGTTTGTTCGTCCAGGGGCCCGCGATGGGCGCTCTCTTGCATCAGCGAGGTCTGCTGGTCTTGCACGCCAGCGCTGTCATCGCCAACGGCGGCGCGGTCGCCTTCCTCGGCCATTCCGGACGAGGGAAATCGACCATGGCCGCGGCCCTCGTCAAACTGGGATACTGCGCCTTCTCCGACGATCTCGTTCCGGTGTCACTGAGTATCGGCCGGCCGATCGCGCTCCCGGGTTATCCGTTCCTGAAACTCGGGCAGGACGCGGGAACAACGTTGGGTTACGAGATTGACCAGTCGGCTGCGGTCGCGCCGGATGACAACCGGCGCCATGTTGCGGTGGAAGGCGCCGATCCCGATGTTCCTCTGCCGCTGGCGCGGATCTACATACTGGAGGAAGGCGATCGGCCGGAGATAGAACTGCTGAAGCCGCAGGAGGCGGCGGTGGAGCTGATTCGCTACTCCTACGCGTCTCCTTGCCTGGGTGGGTCCGGGATGTCCGCATTCCATCTGCAGTCGTGCGCGGCCCTGGTTGATTGTCTGCCCATTCGCCGCTTGCGCCGTCCGCGCCGGTTGGATCTGCTGCAGGAGGTAGCGGAGCTGGTGCAGCGGGACTTCGAAACCGCCGGGAGCCGAGCATGATCGATGAAGAATCGATCGTCAACGTGACGGCCGAGCAGGTGGCTTGCGATATGAAAGGCGAGCTGCTGATCCTGCAGACCGCCTCCGGCATTTATTATGGTCTTGATCCGGTGGGCCGACGGGTGTGGAGTCTGATGGAGGAACCCCGGCGCGTCGGCGCGATTCGAGACGTCATACTGGACGAATACCAGGTGGATCGGGAAAAGTGCACGCGCGATTTGCTGGACCTGCTCGAAAAGCTCGCCAGCAAGCGCCTTGTCGAGGTGAAATCTGCGCCGGCTTCGTAAATTCCTGGGCTTGAGAGCCGCGGATCGCAGCCTGCTGATCCGCGCAGTGCTGGTGCTTATGTTGACGCGCTGGGGACTGGCCTGGCTGGGCTACGCGAAGTTGCGACGATTGCTGTCTGATTTCCGCCGCGCACGGCACAGCGCGACCAAGGCAGGCGCCGAGGAAGTGGAGCGGATCGTCTGGGCAGTCCGGACGGCCGGCCGTATGGTGCTGGGCGCGCGACCATGCCTTCCGCTCGCGATGGCCACGCAATGGCTGCTCTGGCGGCGCGGCATTCTGACTGACCTGCGGATCGGAGTGATGCGGGACGAAGCGGGACATCTCGACGCTCATGCGTGGGTGGAGCAGGACGGACGCATTCTCATTGGTGAGTCGCCGGCTCTCGAACGGTTCGAGCGGTTGCCCGCGCTCAGTCTCTGGACTTAGCGGAGCGGCCGGACACGTTCACGAGCTAATCCATGTCGAACTGGATGTCGCCCACCACGCCCTCTCCGAGCTCGCTCAGCCGCTGGCCGACGCCGGTCACCAGGCCGGCCGTATCGACGTATTCCGTGGATCCGCGATAGGCTTCAAGAACCTTCTCACCCTGATACCAGGCGGAAGCCTCACGGTGCGCCGAGTCGTAACGCATTTCAAGCAGCGCCAGCTCACCGGGTATCGGCAAACGGACTGTGCGGGACATGCTCTCGATCTTTGGATAGTTAACCGTTAGGAATTCGACCATCGGCGGGCCGGCGTCCGGAATCGCCACGCTCAGGACAAACTTGATTTTGAGATCGCGGAGGAAAAGCGCGATGGCCGCATAACCATGTGTGACGCCGAGGCGGGCCGAGACACTCCAGTCCCGGTTCACCGCGCGTCGCTGGGCTGGTTCGGAGAGCGGGTAGTAATAACCGCCCTGATTGCGGCTCACCAGCCGGTTGCCGATGATGCGCGCGTGCGTGCGATCCAATTCAACGATGTCGGAATCCACCTGGCCCCAGCGCTTCCAACCGATCTGAGAGAAGGTCTGGCCGCCTTGATAGCGGATGTGCCGCTCGGAATCCGGTGCCGGCCGATAGCGCCAGGCCAGCCAGCCGGCCGCCGGGACAACCGCCAGACCGCCCGCCAGCAGAGCGCGCCGGGGAATGTGCCAGCTCGCGGGATCGCGGATCGCCTGGGCCAGTTCGCGGCCATATCCGGCGGCATCGCGGGGACGCTTGCGCGGGTCGGGATCCAGGCCAGACAGAAGCAGCCGGCGCAAGGGCCAGGCGGCGACGGCGTCGAGGGACGACTCACGCAATTTGCGCTGCTGTTCATAGAGCGCCGCGGGAGGGCTGGCTTCGAACAGCGGCTTTCCCACGGCCATCTCGTAAGCCACCAGCGCGAACGCGTACAGATCGCTCGCAAGCGACGGTTGTCCCAGCAATTGCTCGGGCGCCATGTATTGGGTGGTCCCGAAGAATCGCGTAGTGGTGGAACTTTGCTGCTCCAGCTCGCCGAACTGCGCGATGCCGAAGTCAATCAAGTGCATCTGAAGCTCGGCGCCGGAGCCTTGGATCATGACGTTCTCGGGCTTGATGTCCCGGTGCATCACGCCGTTTCGATGCGCGTAGCCGATGGCATCGCCCAGGGCTTCCCAGATTTGCGCCGCCACTTCCGCCGGCAGCGGTCCGATCTCGAGCAGCGTACGCAGAGGCTGGCCATCGATGTAAGGCATGACCAGGAAGGGAGCGCCGTCTTCGCTTTCGCCGACTGCGAGGATCGACACGATGGCGGGGTGTGACAGCCTGCGAAGCGTTTCCGATTCCACCGCGAAGCGCCGCTTCAGGTCCTGCCGGAACCATTCCCAGGAATGCGGAACCTTGACCACCACCCACGCGCCGTCGCGTGCCAGGTCGCTGCTCAACCAAGCCTCGCCGCTGCCTCCGGCTCCCAGCAGGCGTTCGAAACGGTAGCGGCTCGCCAGCACTTGGCCGGCACGGTGACGACCCTGCCGTTCCGGACGAGCTTGAAGTTGGAGGTGACTGGCCACCAGCCTCTCGACTTCCGCCCGGACCTCCGCGGATTCACCAGCCAGCGCGGTCCCGGCTCCATCAGGCGAAGCCAGCACTTGATCGAACAGGCCGGTGACGCGCTCCCACTCAGCCGGTGTCATGGCGCGGGCGGGCGGCCGCTCAGCTCCGCGTGCAGCCAGGCGCGGGCCACCAGCCAGTCGCGCTGCACGGTCTTTTCCGAAACGCCGATGGCCGCGGCAATCTCGCCGATGTCCAGGCCGCGGAAGAATCGCATCTCCACCACTTCAGCCTGCCGCGGGCTCATCCGCCCCAGCCGGTCGAGAATGAGTTGAATCTCGACCGCCAGTGCGAACGGCTGATCGGGCGCGAGGTTCGGATTTTCCGGCGCATCCTGAGAGCTTGGCCGGCGCTTGACGGCGTTGCGGGCGCGATGCCGGTCGCGCAGGATGCTCTGCATGCAAACGGTCGCGTAGGCGAAGAAATGCTTGCGGTCCACCCAGTGTTTGGAATCATCCTGCAGCACGCGCACGTAAAATTCCGCGACCAATTCGGCGGGTTCGAGAGTCTGCCGGCCCATCCAGGGGAATTGGCGTACCAGCCGGCCCGCGATGCGCTGCAGTTCGCGATCGATCAGCGGTCCAATGCGGCGCCAGCGCGAGGATGCGGAGGTGGCCGGGGCATTCAACGCGTCGGTGAGCGAATTGGGATTCGCGCCGCTGTGGTGGTTCATCTTTCGACTTCCGCCCCTGGTCCAGCTTGTTGTCTTAGTTTAGCTCAGGGCGTGCGCCGCAGCAGGCTAATTGCATGATAGAAAGAAAGAGTGTCGATTCGCAGCTTCCTCGGAATGGATCACACGGCGACGCACGCACCTTCGGCCGAAACCGAAACGGTGCGAAAAGTCGTGGACGCGCTCAATCAATTGGAACCGAGCCGCGCGCGATTTATCGCCGCATTCGGCTATCTGCTCAGCAGAGTGGCCAACGCGGATATGAACATCAGCCCGGAAGAAACGCGCGCCATGGAGCGAATCGTGATGGAGTCCGGCGGCTTGCCCGAGGAACAGGCTCTGATCGTGGTCGAGATGGCCAAGGAACGCGCGCAGCTTTTTGGAGGCACCGAGAATTTTCTGGTGACGCGCGAGTTCGACCGCATCGCCACACGGGAGCAAAAGCTGGCGCTGCTGGATTGTCTGTTCGCGGTATCGGCCGCGGAAGACGACATATCCCTGGTCGAAGATAACGAGATCCGGCAGATCGCCAGCGAACTGCATCTCGACCACCCTGATTTCATTAGCGTCCGCTCCGCCTGGGCCGATCACTAGAATGTCCTCAAGAATCTGCCGAAGGCGCCGCGCGGGAATTCGACAGAGGAATAGAGCGTGACACTGAACCGGCGTCAAGTTCTGAGCGCTGCGGTTGCGTCGCTGCTGCGCGGGCAGGAACCCGGACTGCCTCCCGCGTATGCGGAATCGGCGGCACTGGACGCGTTCACGCCGGACGCTACCGACGAAATCGCGATTCGTCTGGGGCGCTTTCCACGGCGCGGCGACGCCACCCTGTGGGTGACCGTGTGTCTGGGCGATAAGGTCTACAGCGCGGCGCTGGAGAATCTCAAGCTGGGATCGTTTAAAGGACGGACGCCGGTGGAAACGGAGAAAGCCACATTCGCGGTGCTGGGGGACGGCGAGGCGCACATGACAAGGACGCGCAATGCCGGGCTGCTCGGCTCAGCACGAGTCACGGCCGGCGCGCACGAATCCGCGGAGCCGCCGCCGGGCGCTGGACCGGTGCGTATTCGCATCGACGCCAACTTCGAATCCGGCCATCATCCTGTGCAGGCTCGTCCCGGACGCATGGAAGTGATGGGCCACGCCGAGGCGGTGATTCACGTGGCCGGCCGCGTCAGCCGAATCCGCGGTCACGGGAAGTGGCACGAGCAGGTGGGCGACCGGCCGCGCTTCGCTCCAGCCTTCACCTACCTGAACGTCATCGGTGATCGCACCGGCCTGCTGGCGGTGTGGCGAAAAGCGGGAGCGTACGGGTATGCGTGGATCGAGGACAAGATCGTGGCGGTGAAGACCGCGCAGTTCGACCCGATCGCGGCGCGGCGCAAGTTTCGAGTGGAACTCGAAAACGGAACCGTGATCGACGGCGAGACCGTCACGCATCGAGTGGTCTCCGTGCCGATTGAAGGCCGTCAGCGCCCGGGTGCGACAGTGCTGGTCACGAGCAGCATCGGTCCGATGACCGGTCACCTGAACGATTGGGATCCGAAGGACTAGGAGCCTGGGTAGAACCCGGACACCGACTCCCTAACGGTCGCGGCTCAGGGTCACTTCACCGGCTCGCCGCCCACCCAGATTGGCGACGACCAGGCGTGCGCGCCGTCCAGTTGAGTGAGGCGCAGGTAGTAGTAATCGCCCGGCTGCGGATTGCTGCGATCCACATAGTCGAACTCCCCGTCCATGGGCGCGCGCGGGTCCACCAGTTGCACGAAGATCGAATCGACGTGGCGGTCCACCGGCAGCTCGCGCGCCAGCAGTCCCTCCTTCAGTTCGTTGAACGGAAGCTCCACGGTGGTGGCCGGTATGGTCGCGAAAGGACGAACCACGGGCGGAGCCACGTCATGCTCGGTGGTCTGATCCAGGTGGATCACGATGCGCGTGGAAGGAGTCACCTGGTCGAGATCGAGCATCAGGATGTCGGCGCGGCCGCGGGTGTCGTCGAAAAACTGAATGCGATTCGGATTCTGCGGATCCTGCCGCGCAAACTCGGAATAGCGGTTGTCGAAGTAGCTCTGAAGGCCGGCCAGGCGAGCGCCCTCGACGTCCAGCGTTCCTCGCCAGCGGCGGTAGCCGCGCGGATTATCGCGAATGAAGGGCTCGGAACTGGACTGGAAACCGATCTCGACGCGCGAGCGCGGCTCGAGCGTTGCCTGCGCCATGCGACGCGCGAATATCACCTCGCCGTTCTTGATGACCTCCACGCGATCCACCGCCGAAGTGCCGGAGAACCGCGCATGGATGCGCCGCACGTCGCTATCCGGGATGCGCTGACCGGTGGGCTGGCCGTTGAGCTGGAAATCCAGCAGGATGCGCTGGGCGTCGCTGGCGGCGTAGGTATGCCGGTCGCGCAGGCCATCGAAAATCGCGTTGCCTTCTTTTTCACGCGCGCGCACCGCCACCAGCGAGTTCATCTGCTGCAGAGCGCCGTTCGGCATGCCGCCGCTGTATCCGGGCCGCGTGCGATGATCGTCGGACGCACCCACGAATCCGACTTCGTAGCCTTGCCGCAGATAGTAGTTTCCGAACCACTCGAAGGTTCCGTGCATGGACGCGATTTCCACCACGCGCTCCAGGTCTGGATCGCTGCGGCGCCAGTCCGCGGCCTGGTGGGCATGCGGGATCACCAGGACGTCCTTGGTCTGGTATTTGCTTCGCAGGCCCTGATACAGCAGCGAGAGATCGTAAGCCATCTGCGAGGGCACGCGGTCGCGCCCCGGCGTGCGGAAGAAGACGTTGTGATGCCCGCCGTTGGTGCGATTCACGGTCCACTCGTAAGCCAGAAACGCGATGAAGCGGCCCGGCTCGGTGTAACGGCGGACAGCGTCGTTCATGGTGCGCCACTCAGAGTCGTCCAGCCAGACGTCGTGCTCGCTGAGACCGGCGAAATCGAGTCGAGCGTCGTCGCGGCCCCACGTATAGAAGCGATCGATGCTGCCCATGCCTTCCGAATAGCCGCTGTGGGCGTGGGTCTCGCCCCAATAGACGCGCGTCGCCGGGTTCTGCTCCACCCAGATCGGATTGCTCCGGGCGGTGAATTTGCCGTCGGCGGAGCGGACGTCGAAGCGATACGTGTCGGGCTCGTCAATCTGCAAATCCCTGAGCACCACCAGGCCATCGGTCCCGGCCGGGATGGTGCGGACGCTCTTGCCGTTCAGCGAAACCTCGTAACTCGGAATGGCGCCGGTCGCGCGATTCCAGCGATCGTCTTCGCTACGCACCGCCAGCTCGAAGCGCTCGCCCGCGCGCACGACGGAGGGCGCGGTGGGATGCACGTACGCAACTTGAGTTCCCTGGATCGAGAACGCCGGCCAGGCCGGAGTCAGAAATCGTCCTTTCCCTTCCAGGTCGATGTAGAGCGGGTACAGCATGCGGTCGTTGCTGAAGCTGTTCATCTGCATTCCGGGCGATCCACCGCTGCGGTCGCCGAAGGTCAGCGTCACGGTATCGCCGGAGCGCAGCGCTTCGCCCTCCAGCCGGAAGCCGGAATTGTCGGCGCTGCCCCGGAAGCCGCCGTGCATTCCCGACCAGGGTACATCCGCCTTGGCGAAACGGGCACGCGGATTCGAGCTGCGGATGGTGACATAGTTGCGCGCCGCCGGATCGTGGTTCTGGGGAGGTCCCGCGTCGCTCATCAGCATGCGCCCGAGCATGATGGCGCCGCCGATGCTCATCGGCATTTCGCCGATGGTGATGGTCTGCTCGAAGGTCTGCAAGCTGGACGCCGGGAAAGGACCGGTTTTGTCGGCGCGGATGGTGGGGATCGCCTGGGGATGCTCGTCTTTGATGCGGAATTCGTAGATCAGTGCGTCGACGTTGCCGATTAATGCGCGAACGTTGGCCGGTCCGGCCGGTGGGGTGCCCTGTTGCCTGGCGTCATTCAATACGAAGGCGGGCGCCAGTTCCTGAGTCGCGTTCACCGGCATCGGCCCGCCCGTGAGCGAGTACGCGTTGATCCACTGCCAGAGCAGCAGGCCGCGCGCGACGGCGTTGTCGGCATTGGTGGGCTGCGAGGCCGCGTCGCGCTTCAACTGCTCCACCTGCTGCCGCAGTTGGGACGACAGGTAATCGTTCGCGCGAGGGCTTTGCGCCTGGATGACACGAGAGAATCCCAGGTAAAACAGCGCCAGGATCGTGAACACAGCGAGGATCAGAGCCAGTCTTGGTTTCATTTCGATTCTCCGGCGGCCGCGCTTGCAACTGGTAGGTTCATCCTCATCTTATACGACCGTGGGCCGCCGAACCTGCGCTGGACTGCGCGAATTTTACTCGGTCCGAAGCGCGACCGCTGGATCCACAGGACATCGCCTCATTCTGTCATAAGGCGCCCGACCCTGCGCTTGCGGGCGCGCGCGCCACGTATCATTGAATTGATGCCGGCTGCACTCGAAAAAACTTCTCTCGACAAAGGCAAGATCAAGGTTCTGCTGCTCGAAGGCGTTCATTCGAGCGGAGTGGAAGCCTTCCGGCGGGATGGCTACACGAATATCGAGCTGCATCCCAAAGCGCTGCCTGAAGCCAAGCTGGCGGCTTCGATTAAAGACGCCTACATCATCGGCATACGCTCGGCCACGCAGCTCACGCGCAAAATATTCGATCAGGCTCCCAAGCTGATCGCGGTGGGCTGCTTCTGCATCGGCACCAACCAGGTGGATCTGGACGCCGCCCAGGAGCACGGCGTCCCGGTGTTCAATGCGCCGTTCTCCAACACCCGCAGCGTGGCCGAGCTAGTGCTGGCCGAGATCATCCTGCTGCTGCGCGGCATTCCGTCGCGCAACGCTAGCGCCCATCGCGGCGTGTGGGTGAAGAGCGCGGCCGGATCTTATGAAGTTCGCGGCAAGTGCCTCGGCATCGTCGGCTACGGGCATATCGGGACACAGGTGGGCCTGCTGGCCGAGTCGCTCGGCATGCAGGTGATCTACTACGACGTCGAAACCAAGCTGGCGCTGGGCAACGCTCGCGCCACTTCCTCGCTCGACGCGCTGCTCGAAGCCGCCGACGTGGTGACCTTGCATGTCCCGGAAACGCCGCAGACGCATCGCATGATCGGACGCGATCAACTGGCTGGCATGAAACCGGGCGCGCAACTGATCAATGCGTCGCGCGGAACCGTGGTGGACATCGACGCGCTGGTGGAGGCGCTCCAATCCAAGCACCTGGGCGGCGCGGGGATGGACGTGTTCCCGGTGGAGCCGAAATCGGCGGGCGAGGAGTTTGTCTCGCCGCTGCGCGGTATGGACAACGTGCTGCTGACCCCGCACGTGGGAGGCAGCACCGAAGAGGCGCAGCAGAACATCGGCGTCGAGGTGGCTGAGAAGCTGATCAAGTACAGCAACAACGGCTCATCGCTGAGCGCCGTGAATTTTCCCGAGGTGTCGCTGCCCGAACATCCCGGCCAGCATCGGCTCCTGCACATCCATCGCAACCAGCCGGGCGTGCTCTCGGCCATCAATGCCGTCTTCTCCGACCGGCAGATCAACGTCGCCGGCCAGTACCTGCAGACCAACGCCAAGATCGGCTACGTGGTGATCGATGTGGAGACGCGGGAACCGGGGGCTTCGCTCAAGGTCAAGCGCCGGCTGGAGTCGGTGCCGGGCACCATCCGAACGCGCATTCTCTACTGAACGGCCCAGCCTTTCCGAGGGCTGGGGTCTGAGCGCGACCTACTGTTTTGTGCGGAATCCGCCGATAGGTAGGGTGTCTGTCTTAGCAGGTCATACAGGAGAGGACCTACGTCCACGACCGCACATCTAACTGAAGCCACGCCGCTGGCGCCTGAAGCCGTAACGCTTGAGACCGAAACCGGTACTGTTGCCAGGTCGCGCAAAGGTGTATTCGTGGGGTTTGCAGGCACCGTTGTCTTCGGTTTGGCGTTGTCCGGCTGGTACCTGGGCAATCGCATCGTAGCGGCGGATGCAACGCGTGTCGTGACCGCGGCGCCAACCCCGCTGCCCGCCATTCCAGCACAGCCGGTTGCGCAGCAGCCTCCGGTCGAGGACACTACGCCCGCCCCTCCGGAGCTGTATCTAGAGATGGCGGCGCTCGGTTCGAAGCGGGATATGAACTACATCGAGAAGCTGCATTCCCAAGGTTTCCACGCCTACCTGGAGATCAATCCCGGCGACGCTACCGGATGCATCCTGATCGGCCCGTACGCCGAGGCTAGCGAGCGCAGCCGGGCGCGGCGAAAGCTGTCCGCGGCGGGCGTGCTGGCGATTGAAACCACCCGTTAGCGCCGCTTGACCGCGAACTCCGCGCGGCATCCTCGATCCACCCAGATTCCACGCTGGTCCCAGCCCCAGGTTTCGCCCTGGCGGCACGGGCTGCCGCTGATCTGCCGGACCATCCGGACGTCGCGATCGCGCGTGTCGGCGTCGCAGTAGACGCGTTCACCGTGGTTTGAGGAACAAGTGATGGTGGCTCCGCGGTCGCGATTTCGATCACGGTCCCGGTTCGCATCGCGATCCCAGTCCCAGTTCCGCCCGGCCACCCGCCGGAACAGGAAGCGCTGGTTGGAATCACCATTCAGATCGTAAACTTGAATGCGCGCGCCGTCCCGATTGGTGCCGTCCGGAACATCCAGCGTTCTTCCCAGACGCGACCTGATGAGAGCGTTGCCGTCCTTGCCGGGTTCGATCCGCCACTGCTGCGTCTCACCGCCGTTGAACGGCGTTCCACGCACCGGCTCGTTTTTTTGACCGCCGCCGGAATCCAGCGCGTTGCCGTTCATCCCGTTGCGCAGGTAGACAAATCCGTCCGGCGCGGGCCGGATGTCCCAAGTCTGGTTGTCGGTGCCGCGCGAAGAGAATTGAATGACGCTGGTCTGATCGTTGCGGTCGAGATCCAGCACTTTTCCGGATTTCAGATTCGTGATCTCGTATCGCCCCGGCCCTTGAAATCCGCCCTGGCCCAAGAGCGGCCAGCTCAGCAACCCGAACGTGAACACTCGTGCAATTGGAACCATGCTGTCCTCCCCACTCGGGCACTATCGTACCTCGGCTGACGGGCTGTCGGCTGCGGGGTGCGGTCTAATGGTATTGAGTGAACCCGATTCCTGAGATGCAAGCTACTCCTCTGTCCGGATTCGACCCGCTGGTGGCCGAATGGTTCATCGCTCGTTTCGCCTGCGCGACCGAGCCGCAGCTGCTCGGCTGGCCCGAAATTCGCGCCGGGCGCAACATTCTGATTTCGGCACCGACCGGATCGGGCAAGACGCTGGCTGCGTTCCTGATCTGTCTGGATCGGCTGGTCCGCGCCGCCCGCCTGGGCGAGCTGCCTAACGAAACCGAAGTAGTGTACGTGTCGCCGCTCAAGGCTTTGAGCAACGACGTTCACAAGAACCTGGAAATTCCGCTTGCGGAGATAGCTCAGCTTGCGGCACGGCAAGGCATCCCACTCGCGCCGATTCGCACCGCGGTCCGCACCGGCGACACGCCCGCCTCCGAGCGGCAGCAGATGGGCAAGCAGCGGCCGCACATTCTGGTTACCACGCCCGAATCGCTCTACATTTTGCTGACCGCCGAGAAGTCGCGCCAGATGCTGCGCACGACGCGTACGGTGATCGTCGACGAGATCCACGCAGTCGCCGACGACAAGCGCGGCTCGCACCTGGCGCTCTCACTGGCGCGCCTGGACGCCCTGGCAGGCGAGCATGGGAAGCCTCAGCGCATCGGGCTATCCGCCACGGTGAAGCCGATCGAGGAGGTGGCGCAGTTCCTGGCATCGGACGCGCGCATCGTCAATATCGGTCATCGCCGCGAGATGGAGTTGGCGGTGGAGGTTCCGCGCGACGAGCTCGGCCCGGTGGCGAGCAACGAAATGTGGGCCGAGATCTACGATCGCGTCGCGGAGCTGATTCTGTCGCACCGCACCACGCTGGTGTTCGTCAATACGCGCCGCCTGGCCGAGCGTGTGGCGCACGCACTCGGAGAACGGCTGGGCGAGAACATAGTGCTGCCCCATCATGGCAGCCTCTCGCGCGCGCTGCGTTTAAACGCGGAAGCGCGCTTGAAGAACGGCGAGCTACGAGCCGTGGTTGCGACAGCTTCGCTCGAGCTGGGCATCGATATCGGCTCGGTAGATCTGGTGTGCCAGATCGGATCGCCTCGGTCCATCGCTGTGGCTCTGCAGCGCGTGGGCCGCTCGGGGCACTGGATCGGGGCCAGGCCGCACGGCCGCCTGTTCGCCACCACGCGCGACGAGTTGATCGAGTGCGCCGCGCTGGTTCGCGCCATCCGCACTGGCGACCTGGATCGGCTCGAAATCCCGACCGCGCCGCTCGACATTCTGGCCCAGCAGATCGTGGCCGAGACCGCCGCGCGCGATTGCAGCGAGGACGAGCTGTACGAACTGGTTCGCACGACGTATCCGTATCGCAATCTGGAGCGCTCGATTTTCGATGGGATCGTCAGCATGCTATCGGACGGAATCACGACGCAGCGTGGCCGCAGCGGTGCGTTCCTGCATCGCGATCAGGTGAATGGGCGCGTGCGCGGCCGGCGTGGTGCGCGATTGGCGGCCATCACTTCGGGCGGGGCAATACCCGACACGGCCCAGTACGCCGTGGTGGCCGAGCCCGACGGCAAAGTGGTCGGCTCGTTGGACGAGGATTTCGCGGTCGAAAGTCTGGCCGGCGACACGTTCCTGCTGGGAACGAATTCGTGGCGCATCAAGCGCATCGAGCCGGGCCGCGTACGAGTGGAGGACGCGCATGGAGCGCCGCCTTCGGTGCCGTTCTGGAATGGCGAAGCGCCGGGGCGCACTTTGGAGCTGTCGCGCGCGGTGTCGGATGTCCGCCAGGAGATCGCTCGGGATCCGAACCGGGCCGCGACGTTCTTGACCACCGAATGCGGGCTTTGCGACGCGGGCGCCCGGCAGGCCGTCGCTTACGTTCAGGCGGGCGCAGCATCGCTGAATGCCCTGCCCTCGCAGGACACGGTGATCGCCGAGCGATTCTTCGACGAGGCCGGTGGGATGCAGCTCGTCCTGCACGCGCCCTTTGGCTCGCGGATCAATCGCGCCTGGGGCCTGGCGCTGCGCAAACGCTTCTGCCGGTCTTTCAATTTCGAGCTGCAGGCCGCCGCCACCGACAACGGTATCAACATCTCGCTCACCGAGCAGCACGCCTTTCCGCTCGAGCTGGTCTTTGAGTTTTTGAAGACCCAAACCGTGGAGCACGTGCTGACCCAGGCATTGCTGGACGCGCCGATGTTCACTGCGCGCTGGCGTTGGAATGCGTCGCGGGCGCTTGCGATCCTGCGCTTCTCCGGAGGCCGCAAGGTTCCGCCGCCCATCCAGCGCATGCGCTCCGACGATCTGCTGGCTTCGGTTTTTCCTGATCAAGTCGCGTGCGCCGAGAATCTCACGGGTGAACCCAGGATCCCGGATCATCCGCTGGTCAATGAGACCATCGACAATTGTCTGCACGAGGCCATGGACATCGAGGGTCTCAAGGCGATACTGGAGGGCTTCGAATCGGGCCGTATCCGCAAGGTTGCCATCGATACGGCGGAGCCGTCAGTGTTCTCGCACGAAATTCTGAACGCCAACCCGTACGCCTATCTCGACGATGCACCGCTCGAGGAACGGCGGGCGCGCGCCGTGCAATTGCGTCGCACGCTGCGAGCCGACGTGGCCGGTGGCGCGGGCATTCTGGATCCGGCCGCGATCGCGCAAGTAGCCGCCGAGTCCTGGCCGGACGTTCGAAATGCCGATGAACTGCACGACGCGCTGCTTACGTTGATCACGCTCCCGCCGGCCTCGGAATGGCAGGCGTTCTTCGATGAACTCATGGGTGCCGGTCGCGCGCGCGTCACCGAGCGTGAGGGCAAGCTGTTTTGGGTGGCGGTCGAGCGATTCGATCTGCGCGACGAAGTGCTTCCCACGGTGCGCGGCTGGATGGAGTCGTTAGGTCCAGTTACTGCCGGCACGCTGGGCGCGACGCTCGCTTTCCCGGGCGACGCGATCGAAGCGGCGCTGTTGCAGCTTGAATCGGAAGGCCAGGTCATGCGGGGGCGCTTCAATTCGCAGCTCGCCGCGGATGAGACCCAATGGTGCAATCGCCGCATCCTGGCGCGCATCCATCGCCTGACGCTGGGACAGCTTCGCCGCGAGATCGAGCCGGTGACGGCGGCTCAATTCCAGCAGTTCCTGTATCGCTGGCAGCATGTGTTGCCGGGCAGCCGCCTGCACGGGATCGATGGCACGCTGCAAATCATCAAACAGCTTCAGGGGTATGAAATTTCGGCGGCGGCCTGGGAGCCGGATGTGCTGGCGCAGCGCGTCGCCCACTATGAACCGGAGTTTCTGGATCAGTTGTGCCTGGCGGGTGAAGTGATGTGGGCGCGGTTGTCGCCGCATCCGGCCTTTGAAGTCCCCGAACCTCGCCGCGTGCGGCCGACACGAACGGCGCCCATCGCGATTTTCTTGCGCGAGAGTACGGACTGGCTTGCTCCGATGGCCTCGGGAGCCACGCCAGTGTTTTCTCACGCGGCCCGCGACGTGCTGACGCAACTGGAGCAGCGCGGCGCATCGTTTTTCGCCGATCTGGTCCGAGGTACGGGTCGTCTGGCGAGCGAAGTCGAAGACGGGCTCTGGGAGTTGGTGGCCGCTGGCTTAGTGACCGCCGACGGGTTCGAGAATCTTCGCGCGCTGGTTGACCCGAAGCGCCGCCGCGGCGAGGGCCGAGGAAAACACTCACGGCCACGGCACGCCGCGGGACGGTGGGCGCTGGTTCGCCACGCCGCCAACGCATCGGCGCCCGAAGCCCGCCCGGCATTCTTCGCCGATCAACTGCTGGCGCGCTGGGGCGTCGTTTTTCGCGACCTGTTGGCCCGCGAATCGCTGGCGCCGCCCTGGCGCGACCTGCTTCCGGTGCTGCGCCGCAAAGAAGCGCAAGGCGAAATTCGCGGCGGCCGATTCGTGGCCGGCTTCAGCGGCGAACAATTCGCTCGTCCGGAAGCTCTCGAACTCCTGCGCGCCGTCCGCCGCTCGGACGCCGCCGAACAGCCTAACATTCCGAACTCAGACCCTCTGAACCTGGCCGGCATCATCATGCCAGGCCCCCGCGTCAGCACCCTGCTCCGCCGAGTGATCTAGGCCGTGGCGCGCGCACTCGTGCGTGCCGCGTTCACATTCGTGTGAACGCCTGGCTTACAACAACGTCAACGGATCAACGTCAATCACCAGCGCGGTCGGACCCCACCTCTTCTCCCGCGCAAACTTCTGCAGCTCTCGCAGCGTCTCGTTCAACCGCTTCCGATTCACCGCCTTGATCAAGAGCTGATATCGGAACTCGCTCTTCAATTTCGGCACAGGCGCCTCGGCCGGTCCCAGCACTTTCAATCCCTCCGGCGCCGGATCCAGCAACCGGCCCAACTCCGCGCTCATCGCAAGCGCGTCCTCTTGCTTCTGGCTGCGCAGCAAGACATTGGCCAGCGCGCTGAACGGCGGATAGCGCATCAACTTGCGAAACTGAATCTCCTTGGCGTAAAAGCCCGGGTAGTTTTGCTCGGAAGCGAATCGAATGGCGTAGTGCTCCGGATTGATGGTCTGGATCAGGACGATGCCCGGCAGCTCGCCGCGCCCGGCTCGCCCGGCCGCCTGTGTCAAAAGCTGGAAGGTGCGTTCGGCGGCGCGGAAGTCGGGCAACCCCAGACCAACGTCCGCCGACACCACGCCCACCAGCGTGACGTTCGGAATATCGTGCCCCTTGGCGATCATCTGCGTGCCGACCAGGATGTCGAAATCGCCCTCGCGAAACCCGTGCAGGATGCTCTCGAAATGCCGCTTGCCGCTGACGGTGTCGCGATCCATGCGCGCGATCCGCGCCTCGGGGAAGTCGCGGTGCAGCTCCTCCTCCACTTTCTCCGACCCGGTCCCGACGAAGTGCAGATACTCGCTCCCGCACTTCGGACACACCGACGGAACCTTCTGCGCGTAATTGCAGTAGTGGCACAGCATCCGCCGATCGCGCCGATGATAGGTAAGCGTCACGGCGCAGTTGACGCACTCCACTCGTTCGCCGCAAGAACGGCAGGCCACGAAGCTCGAAAACCCGCGGCGATTGAGCAGCAGCATGGTCTGCTCGCCGCGCTCCAGACGCTCCCCGATGGTTTCCACTAGCCGGCGCGAGAAGGTGGCGAGCTTGCGCGTCTCCAAAAACTCCTGGCGCATGTCGATCACTTCGACATCCGGCATGGGCCGCTGTTCGATGCGTTGTGGCAATTCCAGCAGCTTGTACTTGCCGCGCTCTGTGTTATAACGGCTCTCGAGACTGGGCGTCGCGGATCCGAGCACAACCACGGCGCCGGCGGCCTGCCCCCGCACAATCGCGACATCGCGCCCGTTGTAGCGAGGCGTTTCCTGCTGTTTGTAACTGTGGTCGTGCTCTTCGTCCACCACCACCAGCCCGAGATTTCGCACCGGCGCGAATACACCCGAGCGCGTGCCAACCACCACCGTCGCCAGGCCCGCGCGGATGCGGCGCCACTGCTCGGAGCGCTCCGCATCGTGAAAGGCCGAATGCAGGATCGCGACTTGGTTGCCGAAGCGGTGAAAGAACTGCCCGGCCATCGCGGGCGTCAGAGCGATCTCCGGCACCAGCAACAAGGCGCTGCGCCCGAGCGCCAGACAAGCATCGATGGACTTCAGGTAGACTTCCGTCTTGCCCGAGCCGGTCACGCCTTCGAGCAGGAAGGTTTGGAATTTCCCGCTCCGCAGCGAGGCTTCGATTTGCTGGTAGGCCTGAAGCTGATGCGGGTTGAGCGTTCTCGCGGGTCCTTCCGAGGCGAAAACTCCGGTGGGCGCTTCCGGTTCGAGCGCGATCAACCCCCGGCGCGCCAGCGACCGCGCGGCCTGGCTGGCGCCTTTCACGGACGCCTCCAACTGCTCGAGATTGTGCGTGCCCGGATGCAGCTCGAGAAAGGCGTGCAGCTCGCGCTCGCGCTTGGTCAGCTTGGCGTCGGCCGCGCTGGGAGCCAGCCACGATGCACGCAGGCGCGCGGCGGACGCTCGCAAGGGATCGCGCTGCGCTTCGAGATCCTCGACTGCGATGAATCCCTTCTTCTCGAGCGACCGGATCAAGTTCAGGGCGTTCGGGAGTTTCTTTTGCAGATAAGTCGCCGACAGCGGGCGCGCTTCGAGCATCCGCAGCATCTCCAGCGCCTGGTCGTCGGTGGCGGCGCCCAACAGAAGCTGGCGCGCGGCGTCGCGACCCGAGTCGGTCAGAGAATACAGCCTGGTCTTGCGCACTTCGCCGGCGAGCGGGATCATGCCGCGCAACACCTCGCCCAGCGGCGCGCAGTAGTATTCAGAAATCCAGCGGCCGAGCGAAAGCAGCTCGCGATCGAGCACCGGCTCCTCGTCCAGCAACCGCAGCACTTCTTTCACCGGACCGTCCGGCGCCGCGTCGTGCACCTTGACGACCATACCGGTAAGCTTCCGCGATCCAAACGGAACCAGGACACGGCACCCCACCGCGATGCGATGCCGCAAAGTTTCGGGCATGCGGTAAGTGAAGCTCTGATCGAGCGGTACCGGCAGGCTGACGTCGCAATAGATCATGAAGGCGTTCGAGAGTAGAACGTCCGCAGCGCCGGGTACAGCGACTGGTAGACCGGATGGCCCGCGGCGTAAACCTTCGCCGCGTCCGGCTGCGGTGAGATGGAATCGACCTCGTGAATGACAGCCCGGCAGACCTCTGGCACCGAAGAATATTCTCCCGTGCCAACCAACGCCAGCAAAGCGGCGCCGTATGCGGAACCCTCCTCGGTCTCAAGCGACACAACCGGCTTGCCGAAAACGTCCGCGAGCATCTGGCGCCAGAAGCGGCTGCGCGCGCCGCCGCCTGAAACCCGCACGCTCTCGACCGCCACACCCATCTGTTCGATGATATCCAGGCAGTCCTTCTGGCTGTACGAAACTCCTTCCAGCAGAGAGCGGATCAGGTCCGCGCGGGAGTGTCGGGCCGTGATTCCGATCCAGCCTCCGCGCGCCGACGCGTCCAGATGCGGCGTGCGCTCACCCATCAGATAAGGCAGCCAGAACAAGCCTTGCGAACCGGCGGGCGCTCGGGCCGCCTCCGCGGTGAGCGCGTCGTAATCCATGCCGGGCGCCAGTTGATTCCGAAACCATTCGAGGCTCAAACCGGCCCCTTGCGTCACGCCCATCACGTGCCACGCGCCGGCCACCGCGTGGCAAAACGTATGCACACGGCCCGCAGGATCATACTGCGGCTTCGGGCTGTGCGCGAAAACCACGCCGGAAGTTCCGAGAGTGCACGAGACCACGCCGGCAGCGACGATCCCGCTGCCGACCGCCGCGCAGGCCTGATCGCCGCCCCCGCCGACTACCGGCGTTCCAGCGGCGAGGCCGGTCTCGCGCGCCGCAGTCTCGCCGACCACGCCGGCGATCTCGCTCGACTCGCATACTCGAGGCAGTAGATCCCGATCCAACTGCAGCGTGTCGACCAGCTCGAGCGACCAGCGACGGTTCACGACATCGAACAGCGCCGTGCCGGAAGCGTCCGAGACGTCGCTCACATAGTCGCCGGTCAGCCGGAATCGGATGTAGTCCTTCGGCAGCAGCATTTTCCTGGCGCGCTCGAAGTGCTGCGGCTCATGGTCGCGTACCCACAGCAGCTTCGGCAGAGTGAAGCCGGTCAACACCGGATTCGCGGTCCAGCGGAGCACGTTCCGGGCGCCGGCCGCCTGGTTTATCCGATCCACCTGCGCCTGGCTGCGCTGGTCGCACCAGATGATGGCGGGCCGGATCACGCGATTCGCGTCGTCGAGGATCACCAGGCCGTGCATCTGGCCCGACAAGCCGATGCCGCGAACGTTGCCGCCGTCGGTTTTGGCTTGCGCCAGCACGCCGCGAATCGCATGCCGCGCCGCTTCCCACCAGTTCTCGGGGCGCTGCTCGGCCCACAGCGGCCGCTCCATCTTCATCTCTTCGTGCGGCGCCGTGCAGGCATGCTGCACGCGGCCGGCTCGATCCACCAGCAGCGCGCGCGTGCCACCGGTGCCGACGTCGATGCCCAGCCAAAACGTCATGAAGCCGAATTGTAGCGCGGCGACCGATGCCCCGCTGGCGGCACTACGCTACACTGGACAACACCTCTTTCGCCGCTACTGCCAGAGGTCGAATTTTCAGTAAAGGAGAGAAAACTATGAGAAACCCACTCGTGGCGATGGCATTGGCCGGTTGCGTCCTGCCGCTGTGCGCGCAACCGACGCCGCCACCTCCCGTACTCCAGATCACCCGCGAGACCATCAAGGAAGGCAAGGGCGCGGCCCACAGAAGGACCGAGCAGGACTACGCCAACGCCTTTCGCAAGAACAAGTCGCCGTACAACTACATCGCATTGACCACCGAATCAGGATCGAACGAGGTCTGGTTCGCCAGCGCCTATGCGTCCTTCGCCGCCCTGGAGGAGTCGGATAAGCTGAGCGGGAAGGCTCCTTTGAAGAACGACATCGAACTGGTGGAGGCCCGGGACGGCGAATTGCGCGCCAGCTCGCGAACCATGACCGCTGTTTTACGAATGGACATGAGCTATCTGCCGCCCAACGGCGTCACGATTGGCAAGACCCGCTACGTAATGATCGAGACTTTCCGCGTTCGTTTGGGGCACGACGACGAGTTCCAGGTCGGCGCAAAAATGTTCACCGACGCCTACCGCAAGGCGAACTCTCAGTCCCCCGTGTTCATGTATTCATTGATCGCCGGCGCTCCGGAAGGGACCTACCTCGTCGTGCAGCCCCTGGCCTCTTTGAAAGAACTGGACGACGAACCTGCTCGCATGAAAGCCGTGGTGGATGCCATGGGCGCCGCCAACTTCGGCCGCCTGATGAAGAGTGAAGGCGATGTCTTCCAGGCCATGGAATCCACATTGTTCGCCGTCAGCCCCGAGATGAGTTACGCCTCGAAGGCGATTGAGGACGAAGATCCCGGCTTCTGGCGGCCGAAGGCGTCCTCGGCTCCAGCCAAGTCCAAGGAGAGCACACCCAAGACTGGCCAATAGCGCCATCCACAGGGGGGGCTGCCCCGCCCGCCCCTTTACAATCGCCAACAAATCTTGCAGAATTGTTTTATCCGGTTGCTGGGCAAGCGTTCTTGGGTCTTGAAACGCCGGAGGCCGCGAGGCCGTCCTACAGTTAGTTGAAGGTTTACGACCCTGTTGTCGATAAGATAGGTGGGTCGTGGATATGGACATCGTCGGAGATCGAAAGTTCGTCGAGGTACCGGGAGAGAAGACCCACGAACTCCCGCCGCTGCTGGTTCACACCACCCCCAAGGTTAAGCGTCTGGATCGCGTGGTCGGCATGGCCAACGACCTGATCGACGCCGAGGACATGATCCCCATTCCGGAAACCTTCCCCGGTGATTCCGAAGTCGACCGGCGTAAGATGGACCTGGCGATCAACCTGGCGGACCGCTACCTGCGCCTGGTCACGACGTGGCAGTGGGGCGATAGCATCCTGGAATGGATCCGGCAATGCGAGATTACGTTCGGCGCGCGCCTGGAGCTGCGCAATCTGCTGCGTCCCGACGTGTGGCCGCACGCTGGCCGCGCCAGCTTCGTCGCGTTGCTCGAGGCTAAGGCGGTCCCGAGCGAAGGGGTCGATTTCGGCAGCGCCGTCGGCCTTCGGCTAACCTTTCGCCAGCCGCCGCCGATTTCCTGTTTCTCGAACCAGTTCCTGTTCTATCTCAACTCCAGCGTGGCCTCGACGGCCTTCCAGACCTGGGCGCACCTGACGCCCGATCCGGTTTCCTACCTGCCGCCGGAGCGGTTCACTTTCCACGTTATCGACATGTCTTAAGGGCGGAACGCCGCTCGAATCTCAGAACCCGCTGACTGCGCGCGGCCGGCGTGCCAGCAGGTCGATCTGTTCCGGCGCTTCCGGCTCCTCGCCGGTCGAAACGCCCAGCTCGCGCATCTTTCGCAGCGCGGGAACCAGCCGGGAATCCCACGAGCCGACGGACCGATTGTAAGCTTCCACCGTCTTCTCGATCTGCCGCCCGGTGTCGGCATAGTGGCCGCAAACCAACTCCACGCGATCATACAGTTCGGCCGCCACGCGCCGGATCTCTTCGGCGTTCTCGGCCAGTTGCTGCTGGTTCCACCCGTAAGCGATGCCCTTCAGCACCGAGATCAACGTGACCGGAGTCGCGATCACCACCTTGCGCGCCAGCGCGTCTTCGATCAGCTCGGGATTCGCCTCCAGCGCCGCGCTGAAGAAATGGTCGCCGGGCAGGAACAGGACCACCAGCTCCGGAGCGGGTTGGAACTGGCTCCAATACTGCTTGCTCGCCAGTTGCCGGACGTGCTCGGCCACCTGCTGTCCGTGCCGGTGCAACGCGGTTCGTCGCGCGGCTTCGTCGGTGGCTCCGGCCGCGTCCAGATAAGCCGTCAGCGGGACCTTGGCGTCCACCACCAGAGTTCGGCCGGACGGAAGCCGGACCAGCATGTCGGGGCGGATGCGTACGCCGTCGGCCTGGCGCGTCTCCTGCTCGAGAAAATCGCAATTCTTCACCATGCCGGAAAGCTCGGCCACGCGCCGCAGCGTGATCTCTCCCCAGCGGCCGCGGATCTGCGGCGAGCGGAGAGCGGTTGAGAGCGTCGTCGTCTCGCGGGACAGAGCCTGCAGTTGCTCGCCCAGGCTGCCGAAGGCCTTCTCGCGGGCGCGCTCGAGTTCGCGCACGTGGACCTCCAGGCGTCCCAGCGAATCGCTCAACGGACGCACCACGCTTTCGATCGCGGTCTCTTTCTGCGCCAGATCGCCGGTCATCTGCGCGCGAGCCGTCTCCAGAGTGGCGCGCGCGGCGTCCAGAAAAGCGCTCTGGTTGGACCGCAAGGCCGCGTCGGCAAGCGACTGGAACGTTTCGCCGAGCCGCGCGGCGGTGCTGTCGGCGAACTGTTTGGCCGTTTCGAGGCGTGCCAGCCGCGCCCGCATCCACAGGCCGATCAGCAGCCCGCCCAACAGCAAGCCCGCGAGAAATGCAATCCAGGTGACCACGAAATTACTATAGATCATTTTAGCGCGGAATTGTTTGGGGCGTTTAGGAACCGAACCAGTGGATCCAGGCAGCCCCCAGCAGGATCGTAAGCACCGCCAGCGGGCCGCCGACGCGAAAATATTCCCAGAACCCGATCCTCACTTTGTGCCGCGACTGCTCAATCACGATCAGATTCGCGACGGATCCCAGCACGGTGAGGTTTCCGGCCAGGGTCGACGCCATGGCCAGCGTCAGCCAGGCTTGCGCCGGATTCGCCAGATGGCCGGCCACAGGCTTGAAAACCAGCACCGCGGGAACATTGCTGACCAGGTTGGATAGAAACGCGGCCAGGCCGCTGAGCACGAATACGTCGTCGAGGTGCAGCGTTTCCACCAGCGCCGCCAGGTGCTGTTCGAGCGCGGTCCTCTCGATTCCGGCGATGACGACGAACAAACCGGCGAACATCACCAGCAGGCTCCAGTCGATGCCGCGGTAGACTTTTTCGGGATTGACGCGGCGAGTGATCAGCAGCACCGCTCCGGCCACGACTGCAACCTTGGGCACCGGCCAGCCGCCAAAGAACATGACGATCATGCCGAGCGAGACCAGCAGCGCCTTCCACATCAGCCCTCGGTCGACACGCACGTGTTTCCTGGTTACTTCGACGCGATCGGTGGAAGCAAACTCCCGGCGATAAGCAATCAGAATCACGAGCACCGCCAGTACCAGGCCCAGAGCCGCCACCGGGGCCAGGCGTTCTAGAAAGTGGCGGTAGGCGATCCCGGAAAAACTGCCGATCATCATGTTCTGTGGATTGCCTGTGATGGTTGCGACGCTGCCTATGTTGGACGCCATCGCCACCGCCAGCAGGTAGGGCACGGGATTGCGCCCGAGGGTCTCGGCAATTTCCAAAACCAGCGGCGTCAGAACCAGGCACATCGTGTCGTTGACAAAGAACGCGGAGAAGAAGCCGGCAACTCCGACGATCGATGCCAGCAGCACTACCGGGCGATGCGCATGTTCGACGACGCGCTCGGCGACCAGAGAAAAGAACCCGGAGAGCTGCAGGTTGGCAACCACGATCATCATCCCGAACAGCAGAATGATGGTGTCGAAATTGATGGCGCGATAGGCGTCGTCCAGTGACAGGGCGTCCACACCCACCATGAAGCTGGCGCCGATGATGGCAGCACCCGTGCGGTCGATGCGGAATCCAGGCAGCCGGCCGATCGCCAGTACCAGGTAGGTGATCGCAAAGATGAGGATCGCGGCCAACTAAGAGGATAGCGTGTGCGCCGCCGAGTGCTTCGGTGAAGCGGCCGATGGTCTTGTGGCGCGAGGACTCAGCGGCGAGACTCGGTAGCCGAAGCCGCCTTGGCCGCGGGCGCGCGATGCTTGAACCGGAGCAGGTAGTTCTCCGGGAACATGTCGTCGCGGCGCTCCATCAATTCAAACCCGGCGTTCAGAAACTCGTCCGTGAAAGTCCCTTCGCCCGCGCGGACCATTTTCAAAATGTAGTCGCGCGAAACGCCGTCGATGCGCTTGAAATCGATCAGCGTCAGCACGCCGTTGGGCCGGAGCGCCTTGCTGATCTCCGCCAGCATGTCGGTGGGAAATTCGAAGTGATGGTAGGAGTCGATGATGCAGATGGCGTCCACGGAGTTCGGCGCCAGCTTCGGCGAACGGGGATCTCCCAGCACCGCTTTCAGATTCGGGATGTGGTCCTCAGCCGCGGTCTTGACGATGTAATCGACTTCGTTCTTCGCGATATCGACGGCATACACGGTGCCGTTGGGACCGACGCGCTGCGCGATCAACCTCGAGAACAGGCCGCTGCCCGCCCCGATGTCGGCCACATCCATGCCCGGCTTGAGACCCATGGCGTCCAGAATCTGGAAGCGCTTGTCATAGATGGCACGGCCCTCGTGCTCGAATCGCTTGGTCCACTGCGACGCGTCCACATCAAAGCTCTTGTTCAGCTCCTTCGCGGTGGGCGTGATGGTTGGCTGTTGTGCAATCGCAGGTGTGACGGCACACGTGACGGCGAACAGCGCCGGGATGCAAAGTAAACGCTCGAATCGGGGCATAAATCTCCTTGACCTGGGGGCAATTCTACTACAGATGGGCGGCCGGTCGAGCGGAGCTACGCCCGGTCAGCGCTATTCCACTGATTCGCTACGCGCACGTATAGCCCGGAGGAAGCAGCTTCAGCAATCCCGGCACATAGGCTGTTTCGAGACTGTGTGCTTCCACCGGAAGTGCGAATCCCGGATCTACGTTCACGTGCGTGCCGGTTTGCTCGAAAAGGCCGATCGGTGGCTGTGGAGGAAGACGCGGCACGACGTCCCAGAAGTTCACCACTCGGTAACACGAAGGGATGGCCAAGTCGAAGAAGCGGGCGAAATCCGCCAGCCCGGCTGCGGGTCCAGCGAACGTAATCAGTTCCGGCACCAGCGAGGGCGTGAGATTCTTCGCGATATCGGGACCGGCGGTCACGGCCAAAGCTCCCCCAAGGCTGTGCCCGGTGACCAGCAAATTGTCGCAACCTGAGACAGCGGCTCCGATTCCAGCCGCCAGGCTCTTGCGCAGCGCGCCGTAAATCAACTGAAAGCCCATGTGGACTTGTCCACCGTTCGGGACATACTTGTAGGGCTCGAAGAGTGCATCGAAATCCCCCACCCAATCCTCGAACGTTTGCGTGCCGCGGAAAGCGACAAATGCGGTCTTCGTAGCCGGATTCTTGCCCATCAATCCAAAAATCTCGGAGTCGTCCATCATTGCCTTCGCCACTATCGACTGATTCGGCAACTTCAGGATCGCCTGCCGCAGGGGATCATCGGCTTGAATCAGCCCAGTCATCTGGAAGCCCGGCGGCAATTGGGGCGGCACGCCCGGTTTGTTCATCACGGCATAGGCCGCTTCGGCGAGCGGAATCATGACGCAGCGCGCAAAATCGGCGTGGAAACCGGTTGGCGTACTGGCCTTGAAGTCGAACATAGCTGAATCCTTCCGAAAGGTAACACGTCCTCTTGGCAGGACTCAGGCCTTGAGCAGCGCCTGTACGTACTGCGGTTTCAAGGGAAGGCGCCGGGCAATCTTCCCGGTTGCGTCGAAGAGCGCCGCGGCGATCGCGGGCGCGGCCAGAGCATTCGCCGCCTCCGATCCGCCACCGTAGCTGCCGACTTCCGGCCGGTTGAGAAGCACGACTTTGATCTCTGGAACGTCGGCCATCTTCAGGATCGGGTAGGTCAGCCAGTCGCGCGTCGTGATCCCGCTCTCGTCGAAGGTTGCTTCCTCGAGTAGCGCGTGGCTGATCCCCATCACCGCTCCGCCTTCCACCTGCCGCTTCAACTGCATGGGGTTCACCACGATGCCCGGATCTACTGCAATCGTGTATTTCTCGACCGCGATCGCGCCCGTGCCAGGGGTAACTGCAATCTCGCACACGCAAGCCCAGTAGGTTCCCGAACGGAACATCAGCGAGACTCCCCGGCCACGCAGCGCCGCCGCGTCATTCAACGCTGGATAGGCACGCGGCGACGAACGCGTCTCCCATCCTGACGCTTCCCGGACCGCCTTGAGCACGCCGATGACGCGTTCTTCCCTCGCGTGGTCGATACGAAACTGGATGGCATCGGCTTTAGCGAGCGCCGCTGCCTCACTGATCGCCAGTTCGCGCGGGAAATTCTGCTGGAATTGTCCTGGAGTTCGCATGCTGTGATCGCGGAGGCCGATAGCAAGCGGCGAAGCCTTCTGACCGACTTGGAATGTGCCGTGGCCGCGTTCCATCAGGATCGCGACGCCGTCGTACACCCACGGATCGGAAATGTCGTTGGCGGTGGAGCCGATGAAATCAGCCTTCTCATTCGGAGCCGCCATGGTCGGCAGGCCCGCCAGCACCGCACCGACTGGCCGGTCGTCTTGCATCGCGGGCATGTAGTGGTCCACCTGATACGCGACCATCTTGCCGTTCGCATCCAGTCCAATCTCTACGTCCGAGAACGCAGCCGGCGACTGCGTGGACCACTGGAAGTCCTCGGGCCTCATCCATTGCACGCGCACCGGCCGGCCAACGGCTTTCGACAGCAGAACCGCTTCGTCCTCCGCGCCGGCGTTTCCGCCGTTCGACCTGCCATAGTGGCCGGGACCGGAGTAGGAGCGCACGACGATGTTATCGGTGGTGGTGCCGAGCATCTGCGCAATCTCGCCGCGCAGCGCCTGGGGGTTTTGGTTGTGCGTGTAGATGTACACGGTCCCATCCGGGCGAGCATCGGCCAACGCCATAGTCGGTCCGATGGGGGCGTGCTTCATGAAGGGCAGCTCGTAGGTGGCCGTGAGCTTCTTCGCAGCCTCAGCCATCGCGGGCGCCACCTCGCCTCTGGTTTTATCGCTCTTCTTGACGGGAGTCGTTTTCCAGTCGGCGCTTTCTCTCAGGTGTTGGAACAGGTTTGCGCTGCCAGGCAGTCCTTTCCAGTCTGTCCACTTAGTGGCGCTGGCTACTTGCTGCGCGGCGCGAACGGCTTCCCATTCCGTGGGCGCAACCACTCCCACCAGGTTGCCTTTCACTACGATCTGCGCGTTTGGAAAACGGCTTTTGTCCAATTCGCCGGCCGACACCAGCTTGGATCCCAGCGTCTTCGGATGCACCATCCGGCCATGCAGCATATTGGGCAGCCGCACATCGGTGGCCCATTTTTCGCGAGCAGTGACTTTGGACGTGGTCACGGTGTTGCGAAATGACTTGCCGACAATGCTGTATTCACTGACCGGCTTCATGGGAGGATTGCCGGTGACCGTCAATCCCATAAGACTGGTCAGATCGCCGCTCACCGGAATTGTGAGCTTCAACTGCTGCCCCTTCACGAGTTCACCGTACGACATGCTCTTGCCGCCGCCGGAAACGACACCGTCCTTCGCGGAAATCTGGCTCTTGGGAACGCCGAGCCGCTGGGATGCCAGATCGAGCAGCGCCTGATAAGTGTAGGCCGCTGCTTTGCGGATGTTGGGCGTTCCGCGCCCGAGAAAATCGAAGGCGCCGCTTCCGTCCGGCGTGCGGTCTGTGTCGCCCATCACCACGGTGGTGATGGCCTCGAAGGGCGCGTTCAGCTCTTCGGCCACAATCTGCCGGTATGCGGTGAACGTAGTGCCCTGGCCGAAGTCGCTTTTGCCAGTGCGCATCAGGATCGTATTGTCGGGGTGGATCTCAATCCACGAACCTGGCAGTGTAGCGTCGAGCGTGTTCCTGGCGCCCACGGCCTTGACGGATTTCTTCACGACCGCGGCGCCAACAACGCCAAAGCCGACGAACAGGGCGCCGCCCGCTGTCATTAGTTGACGGCGCGTCAGAGTCGCGCCAAAAACGTTCACGGTTTTCTCGTTCGGGGTCGCCATCTCTTACCTCGCTTTCGCCATCACTTGCGCTGCGCGCTGCACGGCTTCAATGATGGAGGTGTAACTCCCGCAGCGGCACAGATGCGCCGACGGGCCTGAGGTTGTGAACGCCTCTTTGATTTCCGCGACAGTCGGTGTGGTGTTGCGCTCCAGCAGCTCGGTCGCCTTGATCATCATGCCGTTCTGGCAAAAACCGCACAAAGGAGTCTGCTCCTCGATCCACGCCTGTTGAATGGGGTGTAGTGTTTTCTCCGCTTCAACCTTCGACAGGCCTTTCTGCTGTGCCCACCTGGCCGGGAGACCCTCGAGAGTGGTGACTTCCTTGCCAAGCGCAGCCGAGAGCGGTGTTACGCACGATCGGATTTCTTTCCCGTCGAGCAGAACCGAACAGGACCCGCACTGCGAAAGTCCACAGCCGAACTGCGGTCCCGACAGCTCGAGATCGTTTCTCAAGACGTAAAGCAGGGGCGTGTCGTTGGGCGCCTGGATCTCACGCCGGACTCCATTCACAGTGATCGTGACCATTAAAACCTCCTTGCCGAGCGTGCTGCCGAATTCAGGTTCATCTTATCAGGAACCATCCCTTGACTTGCGAGGAGGCCCGGAATTGCATTGCGGCTCTAGTCGAGGTCCGACTCGAAAGCAGCGACATATCCGCGACGCGAAAAAGAAATTTTGGTGAGCCGGGCGGGACTCGAACCCGCGACCCTTTGCTTAAAAGGCAAATGCTCTACCACCTGAGCTACCGGCCCGGAGTTGCTGCAAGGAAGGCGTTCTTACTCAAGATAGCATGCCGCATCCGTCATCACACAACGTTCGCGCCGCCAAGCATGGCACAATGACCATAATTGGTTCTTTGAACTAAAGAACCAACGAACCAACGAACCAACGAACTAACCAACGAACATGCGCGTCGGCATCATCGGCACCGGAGCAATCTCTAATAAGCACGCGCACGCCTACGCCAACATCGGCTACGAAGTCACCGTCTGCACCGACATCGATCCCGAGAGCGGCCGCGCATTCGCCCGGCGCTACGGATGCGAATTCGTCCCCAGCTTCGAGCAGGTCTGCCGGCATCCGGGCGTAGACTACGTCGACGTCTGCACCTTCCCGGATTTCCGGTTGCAGCCCGTTCAGGTTTGCGCCGAAGCCGGGAAACACGTCCAGGTGCAGCGGCCGATCGCTACCAATCTCGACACCGCGCGCCATATGATCGAGACCGCGCGCGCCGGCGGGATTCAACTGGGCGTCGTGAGCCAGCGGCGCTTCGACGACTCGATGCAATTCCTGCGGCGCGCTCTCGAGTCCGGGCGCTTGGGCAAAATTCTGGAAGTGGACGCCTACGTCAAGTGGTACCGGTCGGCGGCGTATTACTCACGGCCCATCAAGGGAAGCTGGTCCACGGAAGGCGGAGGCGCGCTCATCAGCCACGCGATTCCGCAGGTCGACATTCTGTTGTGGTTGATGGGCGGCGTCTGCGAAGTTTTCGGCTACTGGCAACTGGCCGGCTTGCACAAGATCGAATCGGAAGATGTCGTCGCGGCGCTGCTGAAATTTCCGTCCGGCGCCATCGGGACCATCCAGGCGGCCACTGCGTTTTGGCCCGGTTATCCGGAACGGTTGGAAGTCCACGGGTCCAAGGGCACCGCGGTGATCTCGGGCGACAAGCTCACCACCTGGCATGTGGAGAACGATTCGGGCGAACCGCCGCCGCTCGCGCGCGATGATCCCTGGGCCGCCACCGATCCCGCAGCCATCGCGCTGGCGCCTTTCCAGCGGCAGTTTCTCGACTTTGGAGACGCGATCCGCAGCGGACGCAAGCCGCTATCTTCCGGCGAAGATGGCTATCGCGCCCTCAAGGTCGTCAGTTCGATTTACGAATCCTGCCGCACGGGAAACGTCGTGAGGCTATAGCCGGAAGACTCCCGCATGCAGATTCGCGTCCCAGCTTCGAGCGCTAACCTTGGCCCCGGATTCGACGCCTTGGGCATGGCGCTGGGCATTTACCTGACGTGCCGGTTCGAGCCGGCCGAGCAACTCTCCATCCGCGTGCGCGGCCGCGACGCCGATCAGATCTCCACCGGCGCGAACAACCTGATCTGGGAGACGGCGCTGGCGGTGGCCAGGGACGTGGGCGGGAAGCTGCCGGCCATCGCGCTCGAAATCGACAACGACATACCCATCGGAAAGGGACTAGGCTCGAGCGCGGCCGCGCTGATCGCCGGCGTGGTGATCGCCGATCACCTGCTGGGCCTGAATTGGAAGCCGCATCGCATTCTGGACGAAGCCGCGCGGATCGAAGGCCATCCCGACAATGTCGCGGCGTGCGTGCTGGGATCGATCGTGGCGAGTGCCATCGATGCGGGCGGCGTGGCGCGCGCGGTGCGGCTGGAGTTGCCCGCGCGCTATGGCGTGGCCGTGGTGGTTCCGGATTTTGTCCTGCCCACCAGCGAAGCGCGCAAGGTGCTGCCCGACTGCTATTCCCGCCAGGACGCCATCTTCAACGTGCAGCGCAGCGCCTTGCTGATTGCGGCGCTCGCCACCGGAACCACCAGCGCTTTTCCGGTCGCGTTCGAAGACCGGCTGCACCAGCCCTATCGCTATTCGCTGGTACCGGGGCTGGAGGAAATGGTCAACCTGCGCGCGCCCGGCCTGCTGGGATGCGCGCTCAGCGGCGCGGGTCCGTCGATTCTGGTGTTTTACGAACGCGGCTGCGAGCAGGTGTGCGACCTGGTGCGCCAGATCTTCGCGCTGCATGGGCACAAGTCGGAAACGCTGTGGGTGCACATTTCCGAACGTGGGTATGAGCTGAGTTGATTGCCGGCGTTCGCCACCAGCTTACACGCCGCGGCGGTTGCCCCACAGGTCGATGTGCAGACGCGGTGTGAATCGGTAGCCTTCGCGCTTGGCAATTTCCGCCAGCCAACGGCCGCGCTCCGCCAACGCTGCCGCGTCGATGCCCTCCGCCATTAGCAGCACTCGTCCCTTCGCCGCTCCGATTTCCTCCACCATCGCGCGCACCTGCGCCAGGTCGCCCGGCTCGACGATGACAAATTTCAGTTGATACGGATAGAGCTGGATCAACCGCTTCAGGATCTCGGGCTGATAACGCAGCCGGTCATGCTGATCGGCCCAGCGCCCGCCATCGCGTTCGTGCGGCGTCGAATTGGCAAGCTTGGGGCTGATGCTCATCAAGTCGCAGCGCACCGGTACGTCCACGGTCCCGGCGGTCTCAATGGTGACGTGCTGGCTGAGCCGCTGGGTCAGTTCTTCGATCTGCGGTGCGATCATCGGCTCGCCGCCGGTCACGACAACGTGCGACGCGCCATACCGGTTGACCTCCTCGACGATCGAATCGATGGAACGTTCTTCGCCCTCCGGCTGCCAGGAAGTGTAGGGCGTGTCGCACCAGGCACATCGCAGATTGCAGCCGCTGGTGCGCACGAAAACAGAAGGCGTGCCGATCAGCGCACCTTCGCCTTGAATGGAATAAAAAATTTCAGCGATTCTCACTCGTGTACTCGAGCGGATCCTTGAGACCCGCTTCGGCGAAACCGCGCAGCCGCAGCCGGCAGGAATCGCACAGACCGCACGGGCGGCCGTTCTCATCGGGATCGTAACAACTGTGAGTCAGACGGAAGTCAACGCCGAGTTCGGCGCCTAGCTTGATGATCGCGCATTTCGAAAGTTGAATCAAAGGCGTGTGGATCTTCACTCGCGTGCGGCCCTCGACGCCAGCCTTGGTGGCGAGATTCGCCATGCGCTCGAAGGCCTGGATGAATTCGGGCCGGCAGTCCGGATAACCCGAGTAATCGATGGCGTTGACGCCCAGGAAAATGTCGGAGCAGTCCAGAACTTCCGCCCAGGCGAGCGCGAACGCGAGAAAGACGGTGTTGCGAGCCGGGACGTAAGTGATCGGGATGCCGGCGCTCACCCCTGATTTCGGCACGTCGATATCAGCCGTCAAAGCCGAGCCGCCCAACAGCCGCAAGTCGATCGGGACAACCAGGTGTTGCGCCGCGCCCAGGCTCTCAGCCACTCGAGCCGCGGCCTTCAGTTCCACGCGATGCCGCTGGCCGTAGTCGAAGCTCAAGGCGTAGCACGCGAAGCCTTCGCGCCGCGCAACGGCCAGAGTGGTGGCTGAATCCAGGCCGCCACTCAACAAACATATTGCGGGTTTCATGTCGCAGCCATGGGGACCCTTCAATTATAGGCGACCCGCCTATCTTTTCGGATAGTCCCTACAAGAACAATTGGTCGGCGTAACGTTGTTAAACTGATAGTTGAAGTGCGGCGTTACTACTTTGATCACAACGCGACCACGCCCGTATCTGCGGAGGTACTCGAAGTACTGGTTCCAGCCCTACTTGAAGTGTACGGAAACGCCTCCAGTATCCACCGGGAGGGCCAGTTGGCCAAGCAGAAGCTGGAAGCCGCGCGCCGCCACACCGCTGCCCTGCTGCATGCCGACCCCAAGGAACTGGTGTTTCTGAGCGGCGGCACCGAGGCCGACAACCTGGCGATCCTTGGAACCGTGCGCGCGAATCCGTCCGCCAAAAAGCACGTGATCACGACCGCCATCGAGCATCCCGCGGTGCTGAATACCTGCCGCGAGCTGGAGCGGGAGGGAGTCGAAGTGACCTATGTTCGCGTTGGCTCCGACGGGGTCGTCGATCCGGCAGATGTCCGGCGAGCGCTGCGGCCGGAAACGGTCTTAATTTCCGTGATGCACGTCAACAACGAGCTGGGCACCGTCCAGCCTCTCGCGGAAATCTCCTCCATCGCGCGCGAAGCCGGAGTTCTGTTCCACTCCGACGGCGTGCAGGCAGCCGGCAAGATTCCGACGGACGTGAAGGCGCTGGGCGTCGATCTGTATTCGATCAGCGGCCACAAGCTGTATGCGCCCAAGGGAATCGGAGCGCTGTACGTGCAGAGCGACACGCGGCTGTGGCCGATTCAGTTCGGCGGACGTCACGAGCGCGAGCGCCGGCCCGGCACCGAGAACGTTCCGGGTGCGTTGGCACTGGGCTGCGCCGCCGCGGCAGCCGAGGCCGACCTGGTTACAGAATCGGCGCGCATCGCTGAATTGCGTGACCGATTGGAACGCGGCATTCTGGATCGCGTTCCCGCGTGCGGCGTCAACGGCAGCCTCTCGCGACGCGGCCCTAACACCACCAATATTTTCTTTGACGGCGTGGAAGGCGAGGCCATGCTGATCTCGCTCGACTTGAAGGGTTTCGCGGTGTCGAGCGGCGCGGCCTGCTCGAGCGGCGCCGTCGAGCCGTCGCACGTACTGCTGGCCATCGGATTGGCGCGGGAACGCGCGCGCGCCAGTCTGCGATTCTCATTGGGCCGCTCCAACACCGCCGAGCAAGTGGACGCGTTGATCGATGCGGTCGCCGAATCGGCCGCGCAGTTGCGAAAGCTCTCGCCCACCTACACCAGTGCCTGACAACCTTACAGCCGTCGCCATGTCGGGCGGAGTGGACAGCTCCGTCGTCGCGGGACTCTTGCAGCAACGCGGCGCGCGCGTGGTCGGCTTGACCATGCAGCTTTGGAACCAGCGGCGCTTGCCGGAATTGGTTCCCGAAGGCGGACCCACCGGCCGCTGCTGCTCGCTCGACGACGTCTACGACGCACGCTACGTGGCGCAGCACCTCGGCATTCCCTACTACGTGATCAATTTCGAAGACCGCTTCGAAGAGCAGGTGGTCCGCCCCTTCATCGATGAGTATCTGGCCGGACGCACGCCGATCCCCTGCACGCTATGCAACAACTTCGTCAAGTTCGATCAATTTCTGGACATGGCCGCGGGCGTCGGCGCGTCGCGCATCGCCACCGGGCACTACGCGCGCCTCTCTTATGATGAGCCCAGCGGCCGCTACCAGTTGCGCCGCAGCGTGGACACCTCCAAGGACCAGACCTATTTTCTGTTCGGATTGAAGCAGGAGCAGTTGGCCCGCACCGATTTCCCCCTCGGTGGATTCACCAAGCCGCAAGTGCGGGAACTGGCGCGCGAGCTCGGACTGCCGGTGGCCGAGAAGCCCGACAGCCAGGAAATCTGCTTCGTGCCCAACGGCGACTACGCGGCCTTCATCGATGCATATTTCCGCGAGCGCGGCATCGAGCCGGACCGCACGCACGGCGAGATCCTGGACACCGAAGGGCACGTCCTGGGCGAGCACGAAGGCGTGCACCGCTTCACCGTGGGACAACGCCGCGGACTGCGCATCGCCGCCCGCGAGCCTTTGTACGTGATCGCCACCGAGCCTGCCTCACAGCGCGTCATCGTCGGCCGCAATGAAGATTTGCTGCGCGCCCGCCTGGTGGCCGCCGATGTCAACTGGATTTCGATCCCACCCATCTCGACGCCCACGCGCGCCCACGTCAGAATTCGAAACAAGCACCTGCCCGCGCTGGCGACGCTCTATCCGACGACGGATCCCGCCCGCGTCGAAGTTCATTTCGACGAACCACAGCGCGCCGTGACCCCTGGACAAGGCGCGGTCTTTTACGGCGGCGACCTCGTGCTGGGCGGAGGGTGGATAGAATAACGTTCATCCAATACCTGATCGCCAAGTTCGTGTTGTGGTCGCTCGCGCATTCGCCTCTGGGGCTGGCCCGTTTCTACGCCAGGCTACTGGATCTGGCCGTCCCGCGTTTGCGGCGGACCGCGCGGCGAAACCTCGAGCTGGCATACCCTCGAAAAACGGCGGCCGAACGAGAGGCCATTACCAACCAGGTCTTTCTCTCCATTGCCCGCCTGCTGTATGCCTTCGCGCGTTTTCCGCAGATCAACCGCGAAAACATTTCTAACTGGATCCGTTACGAAGGTCTGGAGCATTACCTCGAAGCAAAGAAAGCCGGCCACGGCATTTTGGTCGCCACCGCGCACTTCGGCAATTGGGAGCTGAGCGCGTTCGCGCACGCCCTCATGACCGAGCCGATGCACGTTATGATCCGGCCGCTGGACAATCCTGCCATCGACCGGCTAGTAGAAGAACGCCGCCAGCTCTCCGGCAATAAGCTGATCGCGAAGCGGGACGGCGCCCGCGCGGTCCTGCGCGCCTTGCAGCAAAACGACGCAGTCGGCATTCTGATCGACCAGAACACCTCGCTCGACGAAGGAGCCTTCGTTGATTTCTTCGGTACACCGGCCTGCGCTAACACCGCATTCGCGAAAATCGCCGCGCGCACCGGCGCCGCCGTCATACCAGGTTTCGCGCTTTGGTCGGAAAACGAAACGCGCTACGTGCTCCGCTTCTATCCGCCCATCGCGATGTCCGGCGATGCCGCCATAGACACCCAGCGCATCCACAAATCTCTGGAAGACGTCATCCGGGAGCATCCGGGGCAGTGGCTCTGGATTCACCGTCGCTGGAAAACGCGGCGTCCTGGCGAGCCGCCCCTGTATTGAAGTTAGAAATTATATAATGACACGTAAGTGATTGCATACAAATATGCTTCGTCTTGAGGCTGTCTATGCATGTAACCGCGGGCGTTAGACGGACATCTCTTCAATGACCGATGTCGGCTTCACCAGGTTCAGTTTCGCGGCGCGAATTTATGAGGATAGCGGCACTGGCCCCGGCCGCACGTCTACTCGCCGGCCAGGACGCAAAGGATACGACCTTCAGCACCGACGTCAAAGTGGTCAACGTGCTCGCCACCGTGCGCGACAAGCAAGGCAAAATCGTCCGCGACCTGAGCCAGGAAGATTTCCTACTGGACGAAGACGGCCGGCCGCAGAGCATTCGATATTTCGCGCGTGAATCCAACCTCCCTCTGACGCTCGGCTTGCTGGTGGATACCAGCGGCAGCCAGCGCCGCGTGCTCGGAGAAGAGCGGACCGCGAGCTACCGCTTTCTGGATCAGGTTCTGAGCGACAAGGACCAAGCGTTCATCATCCACTTCGACAGCGAGGTGGAGCTGCTCGAGGATCTCACCTCCTCACGTAAGAAGCTGGAGGATGCCCTGGCTCAAATAGAGCTTCCGGCGCAACAACGGCAGCAACGGCAACGTCCCCAATTGGGCGGCGGCTACCCAGGAGGCGGGCGACGCCGTGGCGGCTATCCTGGCGGCGGGCGGCGCGGCGCTGGAGGAACCGAGCTCTACGACGCCATCCTGCTGGCGTCTGACGAACTCATGAAGAAGCAGAGCGGGCGCAAAGCGCTGATCGTGCTCACCGACGGCGTGGACAACGGCAGCAAGGTCGGCTTAAACCGCGCGTTCGAGGCGGGTCAGCAGGCCGACACTCTGGTCTACGGCGTCAGAATCGCCGATCCGGATGCCTACAACGGCTCCGGCCGATCGCGCAGAGGCGGCGCTCCCCCGCCCTACGTCTATGGCGACCGGCTGGACGGCAAGAAGACCTTGCAGCGGCTGTGCGATCCCACCGGCGGCGCTTACTTCGATGTGTCCAACAAAGAACCGCTCGACAAGATCTACGGACAGATTCAAGAGGAGCTGCGCAACCAGTACAGCCTCGGCTACACGTCCGACCGCGCCGGCGCAGGCCCCGGTTATCGCAGGATTCACCTGACAACCAAGCGGAGCGGCCTGCTGGTGCGGACGCGCGACGGGTATTACGCCAACGGCTAGCAGCGGCCGAAGCGGCGTGCTACGTGTTGATCAACAGCGTGGTCGCAGCGATCGCAGCGCCGGCAAGCGCTCCCGCTATCGAGGCGTACCAGATCAAGGCGCGCTTGCTCAGAATCGCGAGCGAGGCAAACACAATGGAGATTTCGAGGAACACTTCGCCGAAGTGCAGCCGCAGCGCCTGTCGTCCTTTGAGATGGCTTTCCTGCTCTAAGCCCTGGGCCTCTTTCTGAATCTCATCGTCGTCGTGCCTGTACTTTTCGGCGTTCTTGGCGTATTGCTCGCTCATCGCGTCGTTCTTCAGCGAGGCGAACAGATCCCGGACAAACTCTGATTCGTAGCGGCGAATCGACTTGGCTTGATAATACGACCACTGGTCCGAAGCCTTCTGCTGATTGAGCAGTTCCTCGGTGGTCGTCAGATGACCCAGCACCGAAACAATAGCCAGAACCGCGGCGATGATCGCCATCGTGGCGGCAACTCGCTTGTCGAAGCTGCCGTGGGCGTGCTCGGCTTGTTCTTGCAGTTCTTCGGCTGAGGGCATCCCTCTATCATAAGGAAGTCGAGCAGCCCGCGAAAGAGTTGTTTATGCGGTCCATTCAAAGATTGGATTGGTCTAGTGCGCGTCCGCGGCCAGTGGGTGCGGTATCCTGGAAAGGTTATTTTTCGATGGCAAACCCCAGGAGGATTTAGATGAACGCTAAAGAAGTGTTGGACTTCGCCAAGAAGCATCAGGCCAAACAATTGGATCTGCGATTTTCCGACATCCCCGGACTCCAGCACCACGTGTCCTATCCGATGAGCGAGCTGTCGGAAGAGAGCTTCGCGGAAGGCTTCGGCATGGACGGCTCCTCGATCCGCGGCTGGGCCGCCATCAACGAGAGCGACATGCTGCTGATCCCGGACCCGACCACCGCCTTCATGGACCCGTTCTACGAGATCCCCACGCTGGTGATGGTGTGCGACGTGATCGATCCCATCACGCGCCAGAACTACAACCGCGACCCGCGCTGGATCGCGCGCAAAGCCGAGCTGTACCTGAAGAACTCCGGCATCGGCGACACGGCCTACTTCGGCGCCGAAGCCGAGTTCTTCATCTTCGACAACGTGCGCTTCGATCAGAACCAGCACTCCGGCTTCTACTTCATCGACGCCGAAGAGGGCCGCTGGAACTCGGGCCGCGAGGGCGACAACCTGGGCTACCGGCCGCGCTACAAGGAAGGTTATTTCCCGGTGCCGCCCACCGATCACTACCAGGGCCTCAGGGCCCAGATGGTAGAGACCATGATCCAGTGCGGCTTGAACATCGAGTGCCATCACCACGAGGTGGCCACCGGCGGGCAGTGCGAGATCGACCAGCGCTACAACACGCTGCTGAAATCGGCCGACAACATGATGCTGTACAAGTACGTGATCCGCAACGTGGCGCAGGCCAACGGCAAGACCGTAACGTTCATGCCCAAGCCGCTGTTCCAGGACAACGGCAGCGGGATGCACACGCACCAGAGCATCTGGACCGGCGGCAAGCCGCTGTTCGGCGGCGACGGCTACGCGGGGCTGAGTCCGCTGGCCCTGAATTATATCGGCGGGTTGTTGAAGCACGCCCGGGCGCTGTCGGCGATCATCGCGCCGACCACCAACAGCTACAAGCGGCTGGTACCGGGCTACGAGGCGCCGGTGAACCTGGCGTACTCGCGGCGCAACCGCTCGGCAGCCTGCCGCATTCCGATGTACTCGGCTTCTCCCAAGGCCAAGCGGGTGGAGTTCCGGCCGCCGGATCCGTCCTCGAATCCGTACCTGGCGTTCGCGGCCATGCTGATGGCGGGCTTGGACGGGGTGATAAACAAGCTGGAGCCGGGCGAGCCGCTGGACAAGGACATCTACGATCTGTCGCCGGAGGAGATGCGCAGCGTGCCGAGTATGCCGGCCTCGCTCGAGGAAGCGCTGGCGTGTCTGGAAGAGGATCACGACTTCCTGCTGAAGGGCGACGTGTTCAGCGAGGACCTGATCGAGACCTTCATCGACTACAAGCGCCGCAACGAGGCGGATGCCATCCGGTTGCGGCCGCATCCGTACGAGTTCGCGCTGTATTACGACATCTAGCCGGGGACAGACGAATCTGTCCCAAGCGGCAGAGTGTCGGCTGAATTAGATTCGAGGGCTCTGCGCGTGGACAGATCCGTCTGTCCCTGTGCGTTGACGTTAGTCGATCGTCTCGCGCCGCAAGCGCGCTTCGATCAGCTCGCACGGCTCGTCAGCCGGCGCGAAAACTTCGTTGTTGTTCTCCAGTCCGAACTGGCTGAGGTCCACCACGCGGCAGTCTTTGTTCGGCACCCAAAGATGTATCTCCGCGATGTCGGCGTAGCGGTCGAGCACCGCCTCCGCCATGGCGTGCAGCGTGTATTGCAGCGACCGGCTCTCGTGCTCGACGAACGTCGAGACAATCGCCTCGCGCACGCCGTGCCAGTAGACCGCGAACGGAATCTCGTTGTCCGAATAGAGCCAAGTCGCCCTCACTGACGTGGCCAGGATGCGGTCGGAGGTCTCCTTCAGGGTGGTGAACGGATCGCGCAAGTAACCCTCGAAGCCCGCGCCGCTGGTCTTCACCACCTGCAGGTTCTCGATACCTGCTTCGATCAGCACCGTCTCGCGCGTGCCGGTGACAACGGCAGTCCGCCGCTCGGGCCCGGCCGGCGTGAAGGACCACGGATGCGGCTTGCCGCCAAAAGGAATGCGGCTCCACAGGTGTTCGGCAATCTGGACGCGCACCTTGCGCACTTGCGGGTTGCCGGTGAGAAAATGATCGATTAACTCCTGCGCGAACTGCTCGATCTGCTCGATGGGGTAGAGCTTGGCCAGAGCATAGACTGTGTTCTTAATCGTGTCGGCGGGCAGGATGCTGCGATTGTCACCGCTGGTGTAGCTGTCCTCGAACCCGCCGGTGAACTGGATGCCGACCGACAGCTCCTTGAGATCATGCCGATCTTCGAAGCGCCTCACCTTCACCAGGCGCACCCGAGCCGCGCCGTAGCTGTTCTCCAGCAGAGTAGTCGACATGCTCAGACTAGATTGTCCCACTGCCGCCCGTAGTACCAAAGCGAAGCGACGTATGCGACGAACGCCAGCGCCAGGTACCACACGCTTGCTCGGGCCGTCGCGACGCCGACTGCTACCAGCGGAAAGACCTGGAAGAATCCCGTTGGAAAAATCACGCCCCCGGTGAAGCGCCAGCGCGTCTGCGCGATCGGACGGAGAACCGATCCGTGATGACCCACCGCCACGGCGACCAGCGCTCCGGCCAGGCCGGGCAACGGCGCCAGCGGCGCAACCAGGACCGCGGCGACCAACAGGAACGCGATGTCCTTGGCGAGCAGAATCTCGTATCCGCGCAGCGGTAGCACGCGATAGCGCGCCATGCCGGAGGGCAGGTCCAGGCCGAAGAGACATTGCGCATAGGTGCTCAACGCGATCACCACCACTAGCGCCAGGATCATGAACGCTTCCGGATCCGGAGTGGATCCGAAAACCCGATAAAGCGATCCACTCAGCGCGAGCAGCAGCGCCGCATAGAAATCCAACGTGCTCAGCATCTGTCGAATATTCTTCTGGACCAGGCCACCCAGCCGTCCGGGCAGCTTGGGCGTCCGCGCCAAACCGATCGATCGTGCGCGTCCCGCGGTGAAATGGCTCCAGAGCGCCAACGCGCCCTGAATCGCCAGAGCGCCGCCGATCATCAGTGCGGCGAACGAAACGCCACCGGCCACGAACAGAAACGGCAAGGCCACCCAGACCACCGGGCTCAACGCGAGGCTCCCCAAGCGCAAACTCACCCGCTGGCGAAGCGTCAGCGGCCAAAGCGCCCAACGGTCCGCGGGAACTTTGCGCAGCGGATCGCCGGACAAAGGCCCCAGCAGCAGAGCCCCGACCACCATCCCGAAAAACACGATGCTCTGCGGCTGCTGATACATCACCAGCACGATGAACAGCGCGAGATTGTTGCCGCTGACGGAGCTGAAGGTGCGAAGGTCGCGCCAGACCGAGCGCGCCAGCGCCCTTAGGACTGCGACAAACCCAGCCACGGAAGATCGGCCACTCGCAACGGTTCTACGAGGTCAAAGTACAGGTCTTCGAGCGACCCGGTTAACTCGTTCGCCGGCGATTGCCAGACAATGCGGCCGCCGCGGATCACGATGATCCAGCCGGCCAGGCGATCCACGATCGGCAGGATATGAGAAGTCAGGAAAATAGTGACGCCGCGTCCGGCCAGCATGACCAGCAGTTCGCGGATGGTGTGCGCCGTTACCGGATCGATGCCTTCAAAAGGCTCATCCAGAAACAGGACGCGAGGATTGTGCAGCAGCGCCAAAGCCAGTGAGGTCTTCTTGCGCATCCCGTGCGAGCACTGCGCGGCAGGTGTGTGCCGGCCGTGTTCGAGGCCCAGCGCATGCAGGAGTTGATCGGTGCGCCCGCGCGTCTCGGCCGCGCTCAAACCGTAGATGGGTCCACACAGCAGCAGGTGCTCCTCGACGGTCAGCGTATCGAACAGCCCAAGCAGCTCCGGCAAAATGCCGACCACACGCTTGACCGCCAGCGGATTTCTTCGAACGTCGATCCCCTCCACGAAAGCGGTGCCGGCCGACGGCGCGAGCAACCCGGTCAGCATCTTCATGAGCGTCGATTTGCCGGCGCCGTTCGGGCCCAGCAGCGCGCAGATTCCCCCGCCAGGAATTTCGAACGCCGCTTGATCGACGGCCACAAAGTCGCCGAAGCGCATGCTCAGGTTGCGGCAGGAGATCAATAACTATCTTAAGCTTTTTCAACTCTTTCCAGCCGGCAACGGAATAAAATCCAAGCGTCGGCCGATAGTCGTATATACCAAAGTAGGAAGCACATGCTATTGCGAACAACCCTGGTACTGCTCGTGGCCGGCTCGCTGTGGGCCGCGAATCCATCTGAAAAGCCGAGCGCCATCGCCTGGCAACCTTGGTCGAACACCGTGTTCGATCAGGCCCGCCGCGAGAACAAGTTCGTGCTGCTCGATCTCGAAGCCGTCTGGTGCCACTGGTGCCACGTCATGGACGAAACTACGTACCGGGATTCCAAGGTCATCTCCCTGATGCGGTCAAAGTACATCGCCGTGCGCGTCGACCAGGACTCGCGGCCCGATCTCTCGAACCGCTACGAAGACTACGGCTGGCCCGCTACGATCGTCTTCGGCGCCGACGGCAAGGAGATCGTGAAGCGCCAGGGCTACATCGAACCGCGCGAGATGGTCGCGATGCTGAAAGCCATCATCGCCGATCCCTCGCCCGGTCCATCGGTGCGCCCGGAGGTCGACGTGAAATTCGGCGAGAATTCCCTGCTCCCAGACGACTTGCGCAAGGATCTCGAGAGCCGCTACTTCGGCCAGTACGACTCCAAGCACGGCGCTTGGGGCTTCGATCAGAAATTCCTGGATTGGAATTCAACTGAATACGCCATGGCCCGCGCGCGATCGGGCGACCAGCAGTCCGAGCAGATGGCGCGGCAATCGCTCGACGCGCAGTTGAAGCTGGTCGATCCGGTTTGGGGCGGCGTGTATCAATACTCGGTCGGTGGCGACTGGAACGAGCCGCATTTCGAAAAGATCATGGCGATGCAGGCGGGCAACTTGCGGATCTACTCACTGGCGTACGAAGAATGGCACGATCCGGCCTATTTGAAAGCCGCGCAGGACGTGGAGCGCTTCCTGAAAACTTTTCTCACCGGCCCCGAAGGTGCGTTCTACACCAGCCAGGACGCGGACTTGATCGACGGCCAACACAGCGCCGCGTATTTCAAGCTGGACGACGCCGGGCGCCGCAAGCTCGGCATTCCGCGCATCGACAAGCACATCTACTCGCGGGAGAACGGCTGGGCGATCGAAGCAGTAGCGGCTCTCTACGCTGGCACCGGACACCAGCAATATCTGGACGAAGCGGTGCGAGCCGCGGAATGGATCCTGCAAAATCGCACGCTGGACGGCGGCGGATTCCGGCACGATTCGAAGGACGTAGCCGGGCCATATCTGGCCGACTCGCTCGCGATGGGCCGGGCTTTTCTGGCGTTGTACGAAACCACCGGCGACCGTCGCTGGCTGGCTCGCGCCGAAGCCGCCGCAAAGTTCATCGCTGCCAATTTCTCGGACGGGCCGGCCGGATTCAGCACCGCGAAAACCCCTACCGATCGCGCCTACGCGCCTCGCCCCGAGCGCGACGAGAACATACTGGTGGCCCGGTTCGCCAATCTGCTGGCACGCTACGCCGGAAACGATGACTACCGCAAAATGGCCGAACGCGCCATGCGCTATCTGGTGGCGCCGCAAATTGCAAAGTTCCTGCCCACAGGCGGCACTCTGCTTGCCAACCTGGAATTCGCGAGCGAGCCGATCCACATAACCGTGGTCGGGCACAAAGACGATCCGGCTGCGCAGGCGCTGTTTCATGCCGCTGCGTCGTACCCCTCCGGTTACCTGCGCGTCGAATGGTGGGACACGCGCGAGGGCCGGCTCCCCAACGCGGACGTGCAGTATCCGGAACTAAAGACCGCGGCAGCATTCATCTGCACCGGCACCACCTGCTCATCGCCGATCTTGAAACCCGAAATGGTGCGTGCTCGCGCCGACAAGCTGACCCGCCCCCAGAGTTGAGGCGATATCCAGGCGCTTCAGAACACCCTGCGCGGCAGTTTACTAACGTCCGGCACCGCCAGTTCGCCCAGCGCACGGCCGACCTGGTGCGAGTTCATATCCAGAAAGTCCTTGGCCTTGGTCCGGTAGTCCTTGGGATCCGTGACGCGAACTCCGTACACCACCACAGCGGCGTTCTTGGCTCCCAGCTCCACCTTGACGAAGTCCAGTTCGAACCGCTGCTTGTCCGGTTCGTCGAAGGCCGCTACCAGGTAGTTGAAGACAGCGCCGGACTCTTCGCGCATTGTCCTGGCCAAGAGAATCCGCGCGCCTTGAGACTGGTATACCGACATGATCCCCTCGGCGAGGCGGTCCAGTTCTTCACGCGTCCGGGCATCCGGTCGATCGATAATCGTCAGCAGTGTCTTCCAGTCGTTGATGTTCTCATCCGCTGGGACGAACTCCCACATGGCGGTGCGCTGCTGGTTGAACGATCCCAGGCAGTACGTCTGCGCCTGGAAAGCTATGGCCGGGGTGGCCGCCATTGCCGAAACCGCCGCTATCGGAGGAGTGCCAAGCTTCGGAGACCATGGCGTAACAGTAACGCTAGACCGCGGCGACCGATGGTGTACCAGCAGGTAGAAATCGATTCCTGAGGCAATCGCCATAAGTCCGATTACTGCAATCAGCGCGAACTTGTGGCCGCGTGTGCTGTCGCTTCTCACTGGCCCGACCCAATCCGGGCGCAGCAGCACCAGGATGCCTCCGAAAACGCCCAGCGGCCCCAACAGGCAGAGCTTGATATAAAACTCGCCGGCGGTCGACGCGAGATGCCAGTTGTACCACCATGCTGCAACTCCGATCGCAATCATCACCAAGCCGGCGAGACGGCCGGACGAAGAAGTGCGCTTTGTTGACTGGTCCTGCGTCCGCGTTTCGCTGCTGGACGGAAGTGTCGCTTGCATATGAAGATCTTCTCCTCACTTCCATGGGCGAAATTCCGCGCGGCGTTCGATCACGACTTTTCCAGGTCCCCTCTCCGCAACTACCTCGATTTTGCGGAACCACCACCTCATCGTGGGGCGCCGAGGGTGCGTGAACGGTGTCACGCTTCATATCAGCGAGATCCCAATAGCAGGTATCCTGTATTTGAGACGCTATGAACGCACCCCGCACGTCGCTTCCCCTGCAAGAACGGGTCGAGGCGCAGGGTCATTTGATTGACTCGCACATCATGGAGCAGATATTCGACACCGTCGTTGAATACAACGGCCGGTTCGAAGTGGAGCAGTTTCGCATTGGACGCACCAACAGCGAGGCGTCCTATCTGCGCCTCAAGGTGGACACCGACGATGCCGAGTCCATGCGCAAAATTCTCTCGCAACTGCTCGGCCTGGGCTGCTCGATGGTGGATTCCGGCGACACCGAACTCGCCACGGTCCAGCGCGACCGCTGCGCTCCAGACGATTTCTACTCCACCACCAACCATCGCACCTTTGTCCGCCGCAAACAGGAATGGGTGGAAGTGCAGAACCAGCGTATGGACGCACTGATCGTGGTGGAAGGCGACCAGGCTTGGTGCCGCCGCCTGCGCGATATCCGCGCGGGCGACCAGGTGGTCACTGGGATGCGCGGAATCCGCGTGGTTCCGGAATCCAAGGAGCGCGACCGGCTGGCTTTCGCGTTCATGAGCAACGGCATCTCGTCCGAACGCCAGGTGGAGACCGCCGTCAAGCAGACCGCGGCTCTGATCGAGCATGCTCGCTCAGCCGGACACAAGATCGTCGCCGTCGCCGGACCCGTGGTGGTTCACACCGGCGGTGCCAGTTCGCTCGCGCGCTTGATCCGCGAAGGCTACGTGAACGGCTTGCTCAGCGGAAACGCTTTGGGCGTGCACGACATCGAGGCGGCGCTGTTCGGAACCTCGCTCGGCATCCGGCAGAGCGATGGCCGTCAGGAAGAGCACGGCCACCGCAACCACATGCGCGCCATCAACGCCATTTACCAGTGCGGCGGAATTCGCGGCGCGGTCGAGAGCGGACGCTTGCGCAGCGGCGTGATGTATGAATGCGTTCGCGCCGGTGTGCCGTTCGTTCTGGCGGGAAGCCTGCGCGACGACGGCCCCCTTCCCGATACCATCACCGACATGAACGAAGCCCAGGACGCCTACGCCGAGCAGTTGAAGAGCGCCGGACTGGTGCTGTGCCTGGGATCGATGCTGCATTCCATCGCCGTCGGCAACATGCTGCCGAGCTGGGTCAAGATCGTGTGCGTCGACATCAACCCGGCCGTCGCCACCAAGGTGAGCGACCGCGGCACCGGCCAGGCTGTCGGCGTGGTCACCGACGTCGGCTTGTTCCTGGACTTGTTGGCGCGAACTTTGATTCCAGCCTCATGAAACGCCAGTACACCGAAACGCACGCGCGCGCGGGAGTGCACGCCAAATTGCCCGACATCGAAACCTGGGAGAACCAGTATCCTGGGTACGAAATCGAAATCGTGCTGCCCGAGTTCACCTCCGTCTGCCCCAAAACCGGGCTTCCCGACCACGGCGAGATCCGGCTGCAATACGTTCCGGACAAGCTATGCCTGGAGCTGAAGTCGCTGAAGATGTACATGCTGGCTTATCGCAATCTCGGCATCTTCCAGGAAAACGTGGTGAACCGTTTTCTACAGGACGTCGTCAAAGCTTGCCGGCCGGTCTCGGCGAGCGTCACCGGAGAATTCACGCCTCGCGGCGGAGTCTATACCAGGATCACCGCCAGTTGGAGCAAGAGTGGGAGCGGGAAGCATGGACGCAAAGGGTGACGAACTGGCCGCGATGATCGCGGAGATTCGCCAGCGCGTTCGATCGCGGAACCCGAACGGCGCTGTGGTTCCAGACGCGCCCATCGCCGATCTCCTGCCGCTGATGCACGCCCGTGACGCCGCCGAGGGTAAGGTGGCCAGCATCGGCACGGTGAATCCGCGCGCGCCGGGATTCGTGAATTCCGTGGTCCAGCGTGTGAAGCGGTTGGCGGCCCGCGCTCTGGACTGGCACGTGCGCGAGCAGGTGGAATTCAATCGCGCGGTGATCGCGTGCGTTCAGTCGACGCTCGAAGCGCTGAATGAGTGCAATCGCAACATCACGGCCGTGTCGGCGCGCATCTCTGGCGTCTCCGGCGAAATGCAGCAGTGTCTAGCTGAGGCACAGCAGCTCAAGGACATTCGCGTGCATTGGTCCGAATGGCGCGTCGCCTGGGAAAAGAAACTGGCGGAAACGGAAATCCAGTTCCTCAGAAGCGTCGCCGAGCTGCAGTCCTCGTTCCAGCACCGTGTCACCTTGATGGATGCCCACTATCGCGAACAGGTGAAGGCGCAGCACGCCGACTTCGAAGGGGCCTTGGCGCGCACCGCCGAAGAGACGCAGCACAGATTTTGGATGGAGCTGGACCGCGTTCGCGGACAATACGAAACCCTGATCCATAGTGAGCTGCGCCTGCTGCGGCAAAAAGTTTCGTTCGCCAGGACTGTGGTCCAGGTTGCCGAGAGCGCGCCAGCGGAATTCGCACACATCGATTGGCTGAAATTCGCCGACCGCTTCCGCGGCTCGGAGTCCGACATCCGCCAGCGGCAGAGCATGTACGCGGCGCGATTCCGCGATCATTCGCCGGTCCTGGACATCGGTTGCGGCCGCGGCGAGATGCTGGACGTGTTCCGCGAAGCGGGCGTGCGCGCGCACGGCATCGATCTGAACGACGACTCGGTCGCGATCTGTCTCAGCAGAGGACTGGATGCCGAGAAGGCCGATCTGTTCGGCTACTTGAACGCGCTGGCGGACTCATCGCTGGGCGGCGCGGTGTGCTGCCAGGTGGTGGAACACCTGCCACCCGAGCGCCTGCCGGAAATGATCCGGCTGTTGCACCGCAAGTTGCGGCCGGGCGCGCTGGTGGCCATCGAGACGCCCAACCCGGAGTGCCTGGCGATCTTCGCCACGCACTTCTACCTCGATCCTACGCACCGTCATCCCATTCCTCCCGCGCTGCTCAGCTTCTACCTCGAAGAGGCGGGGTTTGGGCGCATCGAAATCGAGCGGCTGTCTCCGGCCGCGGACAGCATGCCATCGATCGCCGAATTGCCGCCGGCGTTCCGCCAGGAGTTCTTCGGAAGCCTGGACTTCGCGGCTTTCGCTATCAAACTCGGCTAGAAGTTAGTTCTTCGTACATCCGGCATTGCCGGCGCGCGACCGCATCCCAGTCAAATTCTCGTTCCACCGGCGTGAAAGGCAGGCGAGTCGCACTCCTCGACGACATCGGGCCGCTGGCTGGCGGGCAGCAAGTGAGTACCCGGATGCTTCACCAGCACAACTTCGCTGCAGATCTCCAGCAGTTCGACCGGCGTCTCCGGCGCATCTCCGGCGAACGCCACCAGCACCTGGTCAAATCGACGGCGGCGCGGCGCATCAGGTTGTACATCCGGACCGCGCCCCCGTGCGCCAGCGGGAAGGGCAGATACGGACTGACCACCAGCAGTACCGGCCGGTTTTGCGCCGCGCGTCCCGGCGCGATGACCACCGCACCGCTTCCGAGCGCCAGGATTTCATCCTCCGGAATTGCCGGCTGTGCGCGCCGCTTGATCCAGAACGGATCTCGCCAGGCCGTCCCCAGGATGGCGGCCGCGGTGAGATTTGGTTCCTGCAGCGCGGCCGGATGATTCAGGCGCAGGATCGCTTCGCTCCACAAGCGACGGAAGACCCGAGGTTCCGCGATGGTGCGCGCAAGAAACCGGAGATAGTTCAGCTCCAGCGTCCGGTCCAGATATTCGCGCGAGAAGTAACGCGAGGTCGTGGCGCGATGCCGATGCTCAACCCGCGCACCCGAGACAAACACCGAAGGCCGGCCTCGCTGCCAACCGCGGAAGCCGAGATCCAGGTCTTCGACGTACGGCTGATAGGCTTCGCCCATAGCGTCGAGCGGGCCAGCCGCCACAGAAAAGTGTACGCGTCGCCGCCTGGGGAAAACTCCCATACCAGAAAGCTCTCCGCCCTCCACAGGAAGTGGCGGATCACCGTGCCGGCGGATCGCGGCCGCAGCATGAAGTGTCCGAGGTTCTCGTTGAATGGCAGAAAGTTCCGGGGTGAAATGAGAAAGCCGATCAGGCGCATCTGCCAATGCGGGATGCCCGGTGTAGAATCACCGCCGACAGGCGCACGTCCTTGTCGCGAAAATGCCAACGGAACAGCGCCAGGTTCTCAAAAAATCCGCGCGAGATGGGGAATGGAATCCAGCGTTGGTGCTCCGGCGGGAATTCAGCTACCACCACCAGAGGAAGCTCGGGAAAAAGCTTCTGCATGTATTGAATGGCGACGGAGACCACGTCCTCGAACCCGGAGGCGAACAGCACCTTTACGGTTTCGCGCACCGCCGGGCTCAAATGAGGGCTTGCCAGCCAGCTTCGAGCGCGTTGTTCTGGCGGTCACTCCACATCGCCAGCGCCTGCGTCGCAAACGCGGTGGACACCGGATTCACGAACGGCATCGATTGGCCGGCCTTGCGTCCGAATCCAAATCCGCCGGCGATCCGCGGGTCTTCCGACTCGAGCTGAAACGCCGCGGCGCCACGGGCTTCCTCGGCGGCGGCCGCACAATTCAGTGGAATGGCTCCCATACTTTCACCGTACAGCCGGGCCCGCAGCACCTGCGCGTAAACATCGCAACGAACGAACTGGGGATCGATCTCGCGCAGGTACGCGGCGGCACGCTCCACTCCGGCGCGGTAAACCGCTACGTACTCGGGCCGATCCAGGACCGGAAGCAGCCCCTCCAGGAAATAAACATAGGGGTGCAGCCGATCCATCACCTTCTCGCAGTCGGTTTCTCCGGGAAGATAGTCGCGCTGGCTCCGCATAGCCGCTTCGACGGTGGATTCATAGGCGCGCAAGAATTCCGTCTGGCCAGTGCTCTCGAACAGATCGTACCAGGCCAGCGCAGCTTTCAGTTGATAACAGCCGGGGCTGGCCGACCAGCGAGGCTGATACTGGAGCGGGCGCTTGTCCGGCAGCGCGAGGATAGGATGGATGGCGCCGGGTGCGCCGAAGTCCGCCAGCATCGCACGGCCGGCCGCCGCGGCGGTGTCCAGGAACTCGCCTTCGCTCGTGGCTCGCCATGCGGACAACAACCCGCGGACGATAATTCCGCTATCGAAGAAATAGGCGAAAGCGCCGGTGCCGTCGCCGTTAACCGTGTGCTCGAACGGAAACGTCCGCAGGACAGGATCCCAGGCACAGCGCGTCAGGAACCGCGCGGCCCGCAGAGCCGCATCCAGGTATTCCGGCTGGCCCGTTCGCTGGTGCAGAAACAGCAGCGCGCTCACCGCGTACCCGGTGATCTCGGTTGAGACATTCGCGTTGCAACCAAGATCCGAGCGATAATACCGCGCCACGCCGCCGTGCGTCGCTTGAATCCCGGAGTGCAGAAACCAGCGGCCAGCCGCGTCGATCAAGTTGTGCGTGTTTGACAACCCAGTCCCCGAAGAAAATAGTGGAGTAACTTATTGTAACATTCGAGGTGGCGCAGACCGCCGCCGGCTAGAAGATTCGTTCCTGCTTTCGCAGCGTCCCGAACGATCCTACATTGGCCACGGCGAACGCTACCCGGTACTGCGTATCATCGCGACTGCCGACATTGAAGCGCCCGTATTCGACGCTGATCCCGCAGCAATCCGTGTTGTAGCTGATCTGCGTGGTAGCGAACACCAGAATGGCCTTCTTGTAGTCGTAGTAGAGACTCATCGCCGCGTTCCAGCCCCTGCGATTCTGGTTGCCGTATCCTATCAGCCCGTGCACCTGGTTGGAATTCGGCGCCACCACCGGATCGGTGCGCACTTGATTGTGACCAGCCGAAATAAAGTACTTGGAGAAACGCAAATCCACATTGAACGCGCTGTTGCTGACCTGTCCCAGCAGCGGATCATAATCCAGTCTCCACTCGAAGCCCACTCGATGCTGAAAGCGCAGCGAAGAGACTATCGGCGAGTAGTGGCGGGGCCCGTTCAGAAATGCAAAACCATCCAACTCCTCCGAGCTGGCCACCACATTGCGCTGACCCGGGACTACCGCGCCTCCAAAGGTGGGATCGAAATAGCGGCTCTGGGAGACCTCCCAGGTGAGCACTTCGTTCACGTTGCCGTCCTTGTTCTTGACCAACAGCCGGTTGGCGATCGACAGCGTCACCTGGTTGGTATTCGACATGATGTCGGTCTCATCGAAACGAATGATGCGGTTGAAATTGTCGATGCCGTCCACCAGCGCGTATTCCACGCGCGGCTCGATCACGTGCTTCACCTTCTCGCCGCCCAGCCATTTCGGCGACTTGTAGATCCGCTCCAGGGCCGGCGGCAGCAGCTCCAGTCGAACTTCGCGGGCGCTGCGCAGAATGTCGGCGCCTTGCAGCTGCCCGTTCACCACGCTGGACCCGTATTCGGTCTCCCGCACCGCGAAGCTGGCCGCCAGACTGAAACCCGCCCAGTGCAGCGCGGACGTCAGATGTGGATATAGATCCACGCGATTGACGAACTGCCGCGATTGAAAGGTGGGCTGCGTGCGATCGAAGAAGCCGGCGCTGCTGTCGAAGGAGAAATAAATCGGCAGCGGACCTCCTACAATCTGGCGGTCGCGGCTCAGGAAATCGACTTCCGGAAGTTTCCGGATCACGATCTTGTCGTCCGGGGTCACGGACTGAAACTGCTCATCGCGGTCGGCCACGACATCGAATCCGAAACTGGACCAGTGCTTGGTCACGTATCCCACCGAGTGAGACTCCGAAGAAATGGCCTCGCGGAAGGACTGCGAGAACGTCTGCCGGAACAGGAAGGAGCTCAGATAATTGAGTTGCGCCCGCGCTTCCCAGCCGTCGCCCAGGTCCGACTTGCCGTCGAAAGTCAACTGCACTCCACCTTGCTTCTGCACTTGCCCACCGCCAATCGGAACTCCGCGATCGTTCACTCCGTACAAGCTGAAGTTGAAATCCGTGCCGGGAGTCACTTTGCCGCGGAAGTCGTAGGTGTGCGCGAACCCGCGCGAGGTGAAGTACTGAATCCGATAGAACGTGTCGTAGCTGCGGTTGATGGCCCAATAGTAAGCCAGGCCCAGCATCCCGCCGTACAGCGAGCTGCGGCCGATATTCGGCGTCATAAAGCCGCTCTGCCGCGGTACCTTTTTCAGCGACTTGTAATAAGCCGGCGTGTACAGCAGCGGCAGCCCTTTGATGTGAAACACGGTGTGATAGGCAATGGCGCGATTGCCCGGAATGATGTCGAACTTGGGACCCGTCAGCCGCCACCACGGCTTGGGAACTTTGCAGTCGGTGACGAACCCTTCGTGCACGACGTAGCGGTCCTCCTTCCGCTCGGCCCACTTGCCTTCGAAATAAAATGGATTGCTGCTGGTAAGCAGGCCCGGGCGCGCCACGATCTTGGACGGCGAAGTCCCATTGACATCGTAGAAAATTCCCGTCTCGGTGTTGACGTTGTACTTGCCGTGATCGCAGTTCAGCTTGGTGCCGTCCGCGAAATTCTGGTAGCGGACATGCCCGCGGACCTCCGCTTCGCCTGTGTCCTGGTCGTAGTCAGCCTCGTCGGCTTCCAGCTTCTTGTCGAAGGTCTCGATCTTTACATTGCCCCGCAGGTGGCGCAGCGGCCCGTCCGCCTCCTGGCTCTCCGCGGTCGTAACAACGTCATTCGGTCCGGGGGCGTCCGGCCGCTGCAGTCGCACGCGTTGCTCCGGATTGGCTGCGTTGGCCTGACTGCTGGCCGGCGGCGGCGGGATGAAGGCCGGCGGGCTGGTCTGCGAAAATCCCGGCCGGGTTGCCAGACAGCACGTAACCAGGCAGAAACCCAGCCAGCGGCCCAAATAAAGTTCGTGACATTTTAGGGCAAATATGTTACGAAGGAAGATACCCGCTGTTACGGGCAACTCCGGGAAAGGTCGGCCTGGGGAAGCGAGAAGTGAAGGCCTCAACCGAAAACCGTAGCACGGCATTGGAACCGGCTGCAAGCGGACAGAATGGATGAAAGGTCTCAAGGACGACATCTGATGGAGTGCCGATACTGCCAGGCATCGAATAGCGAAGACGAACATCGCTGCCGCCGTTGCGGGCGGCGCTTGCGCATGACGCCGGTCTACGTGGCCACCGCGGCCGCGCCGGCACTGCGGCCGGAAAGCCAGCCTGTCGCGGCACTGCGACCTGCAATCGCCGACCCCGCGCCGGCCCGCACTCTGAAGCCGATCACCTATCAGCCTTCGCTGTTCACTTCGCGCGAGCTTCCGCGAGTGGTGCCGTTTGAGACCATCGCGCCGGGTTCCATCGAAGCGCCTCCCCGCAAAGTCTCTCCGTCGCTTCCGCGCCAGCGTCCTCGCAAAGTTGTGGCCGGCCAGCAGAGCCTGGAGTTCTCGCCGAACGTGCGGTCCCCGCGCGCGCCGGAGGGGGCTATCTATTGCGACGCCCCGGTCGCCATTCCCACGCATCGCGCGCTGGCGGCCGCATTGGATGGCAGCATCATTTTGATATCACTGGCGCTGTTCACCATCACATTTCGCCTGTTCGGCGGACAGGTGATCCTCAACGCCAAAACCGCTCCGCTGTTCCTGGCGGTGGTCGGCGCTCTGGTGGTCTGCTATCGGCTCTTGTGGTGCTTCGCGGAAGAGGATTCGCCCGGCATGCGCTGGTCCCATCTGATGCTGATCAACTTCGACGGACAAGCACCCAACCGGCAACAGCGCATCTCACGCGCCGCCTCGGGATTCCTGAGCCTGGCCGCCGGCGGACTCGGTCTGCTGTGGGCCATCGCGGACGAAGAAACCCTAACCTGGCACGATCACATTTCGAAAACGTTCCCCACGCCGCGTTAAGCCGGCGGTCGATTCACTGCTTTTCGAATACAAGCTTCTGATCGAACTCGCCGACCGCTCCCGCAACGATATGCGCGTTCTGGGTTAGCGTTTTCCCGTCGTCGGACATCAGCCAGGTGGCTTTCACGGCAAGATCGATGTCCTGAACGCTGAGCTTGGTGCCCACCACCAGGCTGCCGCCGTCCCAGCTTGCGGTGTTCTTTACTTCCATTTCAGCCACGTGGTTGGTTACTTCCTTGCCGTCCGTGGTCATGTTCAGAGTGTACTCCTGCTTGCCCTGAGCGCCATCGTCGGTCGTGTGCACCTTCAAGCTCGGGTCGCTGTGTTCGATGACGTCGGTGCGGCTGTTGGATGGAGGCGCGACACCGAAGTCCGATTTCTCGACATTCAGCTTCCAGGTGCCGCTGTAGTTCGGTTTACTCTGGGCAGCCAGCGAGGCCGCAAGCGCGCCTAGAGCGATAGTCGCAACGATTGCCTTACGAAACATGATCTTCTCCCTGTGGTCGTAGCCCGCAAAGGGCGGATTGATCCGATAAGAACGAGCTTAACACGGACCAACCAGCATACGAGCTCAGTTGCCGGCAGGTTCCACAATTGCGGACATCGATCCTTTGGACTGCGGCATGCGCCAGTCGGCTCCGTAAGCGTGGATCTGGTCCCGGCCGAATTCGGCCTGCGCCAGCTCGCAAGTCAGCACCAGGGTACGGCCGGTGCTGTCGACCTCCACTGCGTGGCTAAAGGCGTCGGCTTCCGAAAACGCGAACAGTTTCTGCAGCATTTCCACCACGTATTCGTAGGTGTGCTCGTCGTCATCCAGCAGGACGACGTTGTACAGCGGCGTAAGCTGGTCCTGCTTTTCCTCTCGGACGCCAGGTGTTTCGGTAACGCTAGGCATCTGTGATTATTCATGATAGCGGTGAATCACGGACCGGGGTGCTATCATCAAATCAAGAAAGCGCACCAGCCGCCCTCGCGGCAATTGTGCGCGACGAAAGGGGGCGCAACGGATTCGACGGGATCGAATCGTGGTGGAAAGGCGTGCCGGGTTCCGAGCTCCCGTAAAACGATCGGAAAACCATAACTGCCAATCAGCAGTTTGCATACGCTGCCTAATTAATTAGGTAGCCGCTCCGGGTGCCGGGCCTCGACGGCATTCAAGGAGCGTCATTTTCGAGGATTGGGCCGCAGGCTTCTGCTCGGAGCCGAGGGCTGACGACAATCGGGCTAAGCCGCCGTTTTCTTGCCGGCTCTAATGCGGCGGCCGACAACTACCGAACCGGAAACGCACGTAGTTCTTTTCATTGCGGGCTTTCTCGGACGCGGGTTCAACTCCCGCCGCCTCCACCAGCTTAATCGCCAGCCTATCTTCAACCCTCGGGGTTGCGCTTCCGGTCAACCCAGTTCTTCAACGGCAGCAGCGCGCGCAGAGTCAGGAGATTCAGCGCGGCCAATACGATCGCGATTCCGTAGTGATCCATCGCCACCGAAGCTCCAATCACGCCGGCATTCCAAACGCTGGCGGCGGTCGCGGTTCCCTTCACCGTCGCGCCTTCCTTCAGAATCGCCCCGCCGCCGACGAATCCGATTCCCGTGATCAGTCCCTGCAGCACCCGCGATTGCGCAGCGATGTCAGGCTGCGGGCCAAGGATCAGCAGATAGCCGCAACTCGCCATCCCGACGATGGGAAACGTGCGTACGCCGGTGCTGTGCGCCTCGCGCTCTCGGTCCCAGCCGATCACGGCTGTCAGAAGATAGGCGATCGCTACTTGCCCAAAACTCTTCCCGATCTCGTGCCAGTTGCCGAGTGTGTCTAGCATTGCTCATACCAATCTGAGTGTGGCGACCATTGCCCGCACTCCAGACATTGCGTCGAAGTCCATTGATGGACGCAGCCCGGACACACTCCGCCCGTGTCGAACGTATTCCAGGCGTGGCCGCAGCGGCAACTCCACCGGTCGTGATTCGCGGGCGACCAGCCGCACCGCGGACAACGGATGCGCGGGCCGGAGGGACCCAGACGTTCTTCATCCCGCACCCCCGGATCCAAAACCGTGGACGCCCGGCCCGTTCTGCTCAAAAGCGTCTTCATCCCTAATCATTATGGCTGCACCGCAGGCCGGAAGCTCGGCCCTGGAGAACAGCGGCCAAGAATTAACAGAAATGCGACCATAGCTTTGAGCTTCGATTTGTGGAACACGCGTCCCCCGCACCCAAGGTGCTCTCCGTCACGGGCCTGAGCAAGCAGTATCGCGACACCCTGGCCGTGGACTCGATCTCGTTTGATGTCGCGCGCAACGAAATCGTCGGCTTGCTCGGTCCCAACGGCGCCGGCAAAACCACCACCATCAACATGATTCTCGGAGTCCTCGAGCCCAGCTCGGGAAGCATCCGGATCCAGGACCTGGACCTGGCGACGCACCGCTCCCAGGCGCTCGAGCGCACCAACTTCGCCGCCGTCTATGCGCCGCTGCCGGGCAACTTGACGGTGTACCAGAATCTGCGCTTCTTCGGACTCATCTACGGAGTCGGCCATCTCGCCGAGCGCATCGAAGCTCTGATCAAAGAGTTCGATCTCGAGAAATTTCGTGACCTTCGGAGCGGCGTCCTCTCTTCGGGAGAGCAAACCCGCCTGGGGCTGGCCAAAGCTTTGCTCAACTCACCGGAACTCCTGCTCCTCGATGAACCGACGGCGTCGCTCGATCCCGCCATCGCGCGCGATATCCGCACCAAGATCCGCGAGTTCGCCGCGCAAGGCACGGCCGGCGTGCTGTGGACCTCGCACAACATGTATGAAGTCGAACAAGTATGCCACCGTGTGCTTTTCCTCTCGCATGGCAAGATCCTGCTGCAAGGCGATCCGAAAACTCTGCCGGGCGAGCACGGCAAAGCTACCCTCGAGGAACTTTTCATCACCGTGGCGCGTGAGCCGCTCGCGCTCGCCCGCGACTAACCCTCTATGCATCTGAATCGCACCGCGGCCCTCGTCCTTCGGCAGCTCTATCTGCTGCGCGGAAGCCCCGCCCGCATCCTGCCGCTATTCGGCTGGGTCGCCATCGACATCGTGCTGTGGGGATTCATCACCCGTTATCTGAGCACCATCACGCGCTCCGGCTTCAATCTCGTCGCGGCGCTTCTGGGCGCGGTGCTCCTGTGGGATTTTTTCACCCGCGTGATGCAGGGAGTGACCACCGCGTTCTTCGAGGACGTATGGTCGCGCAACTTCCTGAACATCTTCGCCACGCCGCTGTCCATCTGGGAGTACGTCGCCGGCCTGGTGTTTTCGAGTATCGCCACCAGCTCGATCGGCCTCATCGCGATGCTGCTGCTGGCGACTACAGTCTTCGGCCTGTCGTTCTTCATGTACGGACTCGTGCTGGTCCCGTTTCTTTTCGTACTCTTCGCGTTTGGCATCGCTCTGGGCATCGTCGCCAGCGCCATGGTGCTCCGGCTCGGACCGGCGGCGGAATGGCTGGTCTGGCCCATTCCCGCGCTCATCTCGCCGTTCGCCGGAGTTTTCTACCCGCTGTCGACGCTGCCGCGCTGGATGCAGGTTGTCTCGCACGTGTTGCCGCCGGCGTACGTCTTCGAAGGCATGCGGGCCATCGTCTCCGGCGGCGCAGCCTCCCCGATTGCGCTGCTGTGGGGCGCCGGCCTGGCGGTCTTGTACATCTTGCTCGCGTGCTGGTTCTTCGCGCGCATCTTTCAGCACGCCCTCCGCACCGGACTCATCGCCCGCTATAGCGCCGAGAGTTTGAGCTAAGCCCCGGCCTGACGCCTCGCCACCCGGCCCGCACCCGTTACGCTGTATACTTTCGGTTAACGACGAAGCCAAAGGAGGCGAACGATGGCGGTAGTCAAATTCACCTTGAACGGCAAGCCCCAAACCGTGGATGCCGTCCCAGCCATGCCGCTGCTGTGGGTCCTGCGCGACACGCTCGGTCTCACCGGCACCAAGTTCGGTTGCGGCATGTCGCTGTGCGGCGCCTGCACCGTGCACATCAACGGACAGCCGGTACGCTCCTGCGTAACGCCCATCTCGACGGTCGCGGGCAAGACGGTGCTCACCATCGAGGGCCTGTCGGCCGACGCCAGCCATCCCATCCAGCAGGCCTGGATCGAAGAAGACGTCCCGCAGTGCGGCTATTGCCAGTCCGGCCAGATCATGACCGCGGCCGCGCTGCTCGCCAAAACAGCGCGCCCGAGCGACGCCGACATCGACGAAGCCATGCACGGCAACATCTGCCGCTGCGGAACCTACGACACCATTCGAAGCGCCATCCACCGCGCGGCCGAGATCAAGCGCGGCGCAGGAGCGTCGAAATGAGCATCCCAGTGAATCGCCGCACTTTCCTCAAGACCGGCGCCGCCACTGCCGGCGGCCTCCTCATTGGCTTCTATCTTCCGGAACGCAACGAGCTCGCCGCCGCGGCGACCGACTCGAAACTGAACGCCTACGTCCACGTTGGCTCCGACGACTTCGTGACCCTGTTCATCCACAAGGCTGAAATGGGGCAAGGCACTGTCACTTCGCTTTCCATGCTCCTGGCCGAAGAGCTGGAGTGTGACTGGAACAAGATCCGCACCGAGTTTCCCGGCGTCAGCCCCGAATATGGCCCGTATCAAGGCGTGGTCGGCAGCCAAAGTATCCGGACTTCCTGGGAGCCTCTCAGAAGAGCCGGCGCCACCGCGCGCGAAATGCTGGTCGAAGCCGCGGCGCAACGCTGGGGCATCGACAAGTCCCGATGCCGCGCCGAATCGAGCGAGGTAATCAACACCGCGACCAATGCGCGCTTGAGCTACGGCAGCCTGTCGGAAGTAGCGGCGAAACTGCCGCGTCCCACCGCCGTCGCGTTGAAGGATCCGAGCCAGTTCCGGCTGATCGGCAAGCCCACCAAGCGGCTGGATACGCACGACAAGGTCAACGGCCGCGCTGCCTTTGGTATCGATGTGCGCGTCCCCGGAATGCTCCACGCCGTAGTGGAACGCTGTCCGGTCTTCGGCGGCAAAGTGGCTGGCTTCGACGCCTCCAAGTCCAAAGCGATCCCCGGCGTGAAAGACGTCGTCGCGATCTCCTCGGGCGTGGCCGTCATCGCCGAAAATACCTGGGCCGCCATGGAGGGCCGCCGCGTTCTCAAAGTCCAGTGGGACGAGGGCGCGGTCGCGTCCATCAGCAGCGCCGGGATCAGCAAGGATTTCGCCGAGCACTCGCAACAGCCGGGCGCGGTGGCGCGCAAGACCGGCGACGCTGCTGCCTCGCTCGCGGGCGCCTCGAAAAAGATCGAGGCGGTGTATGAAACGCCGTTCCTCGCGCACGCTCCCATGGAGCCGCTCAATTGCGTCGCGCACGTCCGCCCGGATGGCTGCGAGGTCTGGGCCTCTACCCAAGGCCAGACCGCCGCACGCGACATCGCAGCCAAGATCACCGGCCTCGCCCCCGAAAAAGTGCAGGTCAATACCAGGTTCATGGGCGGCGGTTTCGGCCGCCGCGCTCGCTCCGATTACGTCGGCGAAGCCGTCGAGGTTTCGAAAGCTCTCGGCCGCCCCGTGCAGCTCACCTGGTCGCGTGAGGACGACCTGCAGCAGGATTTCTACCGCCCGGCCGCCTACGCGCGCCTCACCGCCGGTCTGGACGCCGAGGGTTGGCCCGTCGCGTTCTCCGCTCGCCTCATCTGCCCGCCCTTCGGTGGACTCAACAACGGCGTCGCTCGCACCGGCGTCGAAGGCGTGGTGGACATGCTGTACGCCATTCCGAACATCCTGGTCGATTATCACGCGCTCGATCCGGGCATTCCGGTCAGCTACTGGCGCTCGGTCGGCTACTCGCAGAACACCTTCTTCGCCGAATCCTTCCTCGACGAATTGGCCGCGGCCGGTGGAAAAGATCCGGTCGAGTTGCGGCGCCGCCTGCTTTCGAACGCACCGCGACTGCGCACCGCTCTGGAACTGGCTGCGGACAAAGCCGGCTGGGGCAAGCCGCTCGCGCCGGGCAAGGGCCGCGGCATTTCGGTGGTCAACAACATCGGCAGCTTCACGGCGCAAGTCGCGGAAGTTTCCATCAATCGCGGAAAGCTGCGCGTCGATCGCGTGGTGTGCGCGGTCGATTGCGGCTACGCCGTCAACCCGGCCGGCATCGAGCAGCAGATCCGCAGCGGCATCGTGTTCGGCCTCTCGGCAGCTCTCAAGGGCGGCATCACCATCGATCGAGGCCGCGTCCAGCAGCAGAATTTCCATCAATACGACGTGCTGCGCATGGAGGAAATGCCCGCCATCGAAGTGCACATCGTGCCCAGCCGCAACGCGCCCGGCGGAATCGGAGAAGCCGGCACGCCTGGAATTGCGCCGGCAGTCGCCAATGCGATCTTCGCCGCCACCGGCAAACGCGTCCGGCGTTTGCCGATTCGATCCGAGGATTTGGCGTGATGATGAAGCTGCCGGCCATCCTCTTCGCAGCGGCCGCCGTCGCCTCGGCCGCGAGCTCTCCTTTCGCCGGGCGCTGGGACCTCACCGTCACGACGCCCCAGGCCACCTATCCGTCCTGGATGGAGTTCGCCGATGAATCGCCCACGCCCGCCATTCGTGTCGTCGGGCGAACCGGCAGCGTCCACCCGGGCACCGACGTCAAGGTGGATGGCGATCACCTGTCCTTCAAATCTTCAGAAGGCAATTGGGACATCACCGTCAGCGGCCACAAACTAAGCGGCGTCCAGCATCGCTCACGCGGCGCCGACACCCAGTTCACGGGAGTACCCGCGCCGTCCTTGAAGCGGCAACCACCCGCTGCATGGACCGCGCCCGAAGCGCTGTTCAACGGAAAGGATCTCACCGGGTGGGAAGTTGACGATCCTTCCAAGACCTACTGGTCCGCGCAGAACGGCGAGCTGCGCAACGACAAAGGCGGCGCGAACATCCACACCACGCGCAAGTTCGAGGACTTGAAACTCCACATCGAATACAACTGCCCCCAAGGCGGCAACAGCGGCGTGTATCTGCGTGGACGCTACGAGGTCCAGGTGGAATACGAACCTGCCGGAAAGAACGATCAATTCCACAGCATGGGTTCGATCTACGGCTTCCTCGCTCCTTCCGAGGTGCTGCCGCCAAAGCCTGGCGATTGGGAAAGCTACGACGTCACTCTGGTCGGCCGCACCGTTACCGTGATTCGCGACGGCGTGAAGATCATCGACAACCAGGAGATCCCCGGGATCACGGGCGGCGCACTCGACAGCCACGAATCCGAGCCTGGCCCCATCTACCTGCAGGGCGACCACACCGGCGGCCTGAAGTACCGCAACATAACAATCTCACTACCGAAGCGCTGACGTGGCGCACCCACTCGTGCGTGCCGCGTTCACACTCGTGTGAACGCTCCGGCAACCCAGGTATCATATCCAAATGGCCTTCGAAGACACCCTGGCGATCCGAGTCGTGCGCAAACACACCGATGGCGTCACCGTGGAATGCCCGTTGCGAAAGGATTACGAGAACAGCCAGGGCGTCCTGCACGGCGGCGTGATTGCGTCGATCGCCGACGAAGCCGCCTGGCACGCCATGCTCCACGCCTACCATCACAAACAGAACGCCACCACCACCGAGCTGAAGATCAACTATCTGCGGCCCATCGCAGGTTCCAAGGTGGTGGCCCGCGCCTACGCGTTGCGCGCCGGCAAGACATTGTTCGTGAGCCGCGTGGATATGTTCGATACCCACAAGAAGCTCTCAGCCGTCGGCATCGTTACGTACATGCTGCTCCCGGCCTGAGCCAGTTTCACTGCATCGTAAACACCACCGGCTGCTCGATCAGCGACGCCCGGTTCGCCGTCAGGATCAGCAGATGGTAGCGCCCTGCCTTTAGCTGCGGTACCTTGAACTTGAGCTCGGTATCCGACTGATCGCTCACTGTGACCGGAGTGTCCTTCTGACCGTCTGTCAGATACACCTCGGCGATATTGCTCTTTCCCAGGTTTTCACCCTTCGCCGTGACCGTGTCCCCCGTCTTGCCGGTATCCGGATCTACCGAGGTGCAGCGTGGCAGCAGCCCCTGGAACGCCCATAGCGTGATCGCCATGCCAGCCAGCCCCGCAACCAACCAAGTTCGCATAGCCACCTCTGGCTCGCGATTATACACCTTGCAACCAGCCGGCTGGGGGAAAATTCCGCAAAGCCCTTACTCATCGGTAGTAAACTGAAGAGAGAATCCAAGGATCTTGCATGCCTGCTGCTACCGAAACCACCCATCTAACTGCGCCGCCACTCACCGTCTTGAGCGAAGAAGAGAAGATGTTTCAAGCCACCGTGCGGCGATTCGCCCGCGAGCGGATCAGCCCCCACGTGCGCGCGATGGACGAGGCCGGCGTTTTCCGTAAGGACCTGCTGCACGAGATGTTCGAGCTCGGACTCATGGGCATCGAAATCGGCGAGGAATTCGGCGGCCAGGGCGGCAACTTCTTCCAGGCCGTGCTGGCCGTGGAAGCGCTCGCCGAAGTGGATCCATCCGCGGCCGTGATCGTGGACGTCCAGAACACCATCGCCAACAACGTCATCATCCGCTGGGGTAACGACGATCAAAAGCGCCGCTATCTGACGAAGCTCGCCCGCGACATGGTGGCTTCGTTCGCGCTGTCGGAAGCCGGCTCCGGCTCCGACGCATTCGCGCTCGCCACCCGCGCCACCAAGAGCGGCGATCACTACTTGCTCACCGGCCGCAAGCTCTGGATCACCAACGCCGCTGAAGCCGGCCTGTACCTGGTGTTCGCCAACGCCAACCCCGAAGCCGGACATCGCGGCATCACCTGCTTCCTGGTGGAGCGCGGATTTCCAGGATTCCAGGTCGGCAAGAAGGAAGACAAGCTCGGGATTCGCGCCTCCTCCACTTGCGAGCTCATCATGGACGACTGCCGCGTCCCCGCCGCGAACATCCTGGGCGAAATCGGCAAGGGCTACAAGATCGCGATCGAAACGCTCAACGAAGGACGCATCGCCATCGGTTCTCAGATGGTGGGTCTCGCGCAAGGCGCGCTGGGACACGCTATCAGCTACGCCAAGCAGCGCCACCAGTTCGGAAAACCCATCGCCGATTTTCAAGGCGTGCAGTTCGAGCTGGCCGAGATGGCCACCGACGTCGAAGCCGCGCGCCTGCTGGTTTACAACGCCGCCCGTATGCGCGACGCCGGCCTTCCGTTCGTCACCGAAGCCGCCATGGCAAAATATTTCGCGTCCCAGGTCGGCGAGAACACCGCCTCACGCGCGGTCGAGGTACTGGCCGGCGTCGGCTTCACCAAAGACTATCCAGTAGAAAAACTCTACCGCGACGCCAAAATCGGCCGAATCTACGAAGGCACCAGCAACATGCAAAAGTTAACCATAGCAAAGCAAATCCTCACCTGACACCCGGCACCTGACACCTGACACCTGTTCGAGAGCTACACTGATAACAGAAACCCGCCGCCGGCGGGCCTCGTCGAAGTTGGAGAGAACTATGCGCTTCGTTGCTATTCTTGCCTTTCTAGCGGGCGCGGCCTTCGCCGCCAACTCCTCTGATCCATCGCCCTCGCAGGTCGACGACATCATCGCGAAGTTCGCCGCCAAGGAAGCTGCGTTCTCGCAGGCGCGCGGCAACTATACCTATCGCCAGACCGCGCGCGTCATGTCGCTCGACGACGGCGGCGCCACCACCGGCAAATGGGAAGAGGTCAGCGACATCGTCTTCACACCCGAGGGGAAGCGCACCGAGAAAGTCTCGTACGCTCCCATGAGCACGCTCACTGCGTTCCAGCTCGATCCCGGCGACATCCAGGACCTCCGCGACGTGCAGCCTTTCGTCCTCACCACCGCCGAGCTGCCCAAGTATTACGTTCGCTATCTGGGCCGCGAGCAGGTGGACGAGATCGGCACTTACGTGTTCGCCGTCAAGCCCAAGAAGCTCGACGCGGGACAGCGCTACTTCGAGGGCGAGGTCTGGGTGGACGATCGCGACCTGCAGATCGTCAAGAGCTACGGCCGCGGCATCGGATATCAGAAGAAGAACGACGACAACCAATATCCGAAGTTCGAGACCTACCGCGAGCAGATCGACGGTAAGTATTGGTTCCCCACTTACACCTTCGCGAACGCCGTGCTGCACTTCAAAGAAGGCGACCAGCGCATGAAGATGACCGTGAAGTACGAAGACTACAAGCAGTTCAAGAGCGACACGGTGATCAAGTACGGCGACGTCGAAGATCCCAACAAGACGCAGCCTCCGCCGGCGCCGCCGAAAAAGCAGTAACGTTGCGGCTCCCGATTGACGGCCTCCTGCCCGCCATTTTGCGGTCGCTCGAGGAGCGTCCCAATCTCGTCATCGAAGCCCCGCCCGGCGCGGGCAAGACCACGCGCATTCCTCCCGCGCTGCTCTCGCTGGTGCGCGGCCAGGTGCTGGTGCTGGAACCGCGCCGCATCGCAGCGCGCATGGCGGCCCGCCGCGTCGCTCAGGAGCTGGACCAACGCCTCGGCGCGACGGTCGGCTACCAGGTTCGCTTCGAAGAAGTTGCTAGCGCAGCCACTCGCCTGCGCTTCCTCACCGAAGGCATCCTCACCCGGCGCCTGATCTCCGATCCCGGGCTGGCCGGCGTCGACATCGTTGTGCTCGATGAATTCCACGAGCGGCATCTCGAGACCGACTTGGCGCTGGCGTTGTTGCGCAGGTTGCAGCGCACGTCCCGTCCCGATCTCCTGCTGATCGTGATGTCGGCGACGCTGGATGCCGCGCCCATCGCAGCGGCACTAGGCGACGCTCCCATCCTGCGCTCACAAGGGCGGCTGTTCGATCTCGCCATCACCTACCAGCCCTACTCCGCCGCTCCGCTCGAGACTCAGGTCGCCACGGCCGTCTCGAACCTTCTCACCGAAAAACATAACGGTGACATTCTGGTTTTTCTCCCCGGAGCCGCCGAGATCCGCCGTGCCTCGCGCGAGTGCCAGCCGCTCGCGGCCCGTCATGGCCTGTTGGTCCTTCCGCTGCATGGCGACCTTCCCGCGGCCGAGCAGGATCGCGCCGTCGCCCCGGCCGCGCAGCAAAAGTTGATCCTGTCCACCAACGTCGCCGAGAGCTCCATCACCGTCGAGGGCGTCACCGCCGTCATCGACAGCGGCCTCGCACGCATGGCCAGCGATTCGCCCTGGACCGGCCTGCCGACGCTCGCGGTCTCCCGCATCAGCAAGGCGTCCGCGACCCAGCGCGCCGGCCGCGCCGCGCGAACCGCCCCGGGCCGCGCCATTCGCCTCTACACGCTCGAAGATTTCAGCCGGCGTCCCGAACACGACGCGCCCGAGATCGCGCGGCGCGAACTTTCGGAACTGTGCCTGACCTTGCGTGCCATGGGCATTCCACATCCTGGCGCCCTCGCGTGGCTCGATGCACCGCCGGAGGCCGCCGTTTCACGCGCCGAAGAGTTGCTCGAACGGTTGGGCGCCACCGGCGAACGCGCGCGCCGCATGGCCCGTTATCCGCTGCATCCTCGACTGGCGCGCCTGGTGATGGAAGCGGTCGAGCGAGGCGCCGGCGAGGAAGGCTGTGCGGTGGCGGCGTTGCTGAGCGCCCGCGCGCGCTCGGAATCCGGCGACTTGTTGCGCTTGCTCGATTCCGAACTGGATGCGTCCACCAAGCGGCACCTCGAACAGATCCGCCGCATCGTTCGTCCGCCCAAAACACACAAGCACGACCCCAACGCGCTCCCGCTCTCCATCCTCGCCGCTTTCCCGGATCGCGTGGCGCGCCGCCGCAAGGACAACCAGCTCCTGCTCGCATCGGGCGGATCCGCGCTGCTCGAGCGCGAAGCTCACGTCGACTTCCTGGTAGCCGTCGACATCGAAGACCGCAGCGAGCACGCTCAACCGCTGGTGCGGCTATACAGCGCGATCGAGCCGGACTGGCTCATCGATCTCTTCCCCGACCGCATCCGGGAACGCGCCGGCGTCGAATGGAACCGCGCAGCCGAGCGAGTGGAGGCAGTCAGTTCCCTGCTCTACGACAGCCTGGTCATCGAAGAAACCCGCAGCGGCGCGCCCGATCCCGAACAGGCTGCCGAGCTACTCGCCGTGAAAGCGCTGGAAGCCGGAATCGAGCGCTTCGTTGATCGCGGCGAACTCGACGAATTTCTCGCGCGCGTCGCGTTTGCCTCCGAGCACGCGCGCGTGCCCCAGATCGATGTCCAAACGGCCTTCCAGCAACTTTGCCGCGGCCTCAAGAGCTTCGCCGAGTTGAAGACCGCCGCAGCGTCCATGATCCCGTTGCTCGAACAGCGCGCGAACGCGAAGTTGCTGAACGAAGTTGCGCCCACTCGCGTCCGCCTGGCGAGCGGCCGCCAGGCCAAGATCCACTACGAAGCCGGCAAGCCGCCTTGGGTCGCGTCCCGACTGCAGGACTTCTTCGGCCTTCGAGAAACGCCGCGCATCGCGAACGGAAAGGTGCCGCTGGTGGTCCACTTGCTCGCGCCCAACCAGCGCCCGGTTCAAACCACCACCGACCTGGCCGGCTTCTGGCAGCGTCTCTACCCGCAGGTCCGCCGCGAGCTGAGCCGCCGCTACCCGAAGCACCAATGGCCCGAAAACCCGTAGCCGTGGCCTACGCACTCGTGCGTGACGCGTTCACACTCGTGTGAACGCACATGCTTGAATGAAAGCAATGCGCCGAACCATAGCAGCCCTATTCTTATTTGGCATCTCCTTCGGCTACCTCGAGGCCGCAGTGGTCGTGTACCTGCGCGCGATCTACGACCCGATCCGCCAACACCTGCATCCGGACCGCGCACCCAATCAACTGTTTCCTCTGATCACCCCGCAACAGCTCGCCGACGCGGGACCCGACAACCCCCGCCGCCTCGCGATCGAACTCGGCCGCGAAGCCGCAACCATGGCGATGCTGGCAGCCATTGCGCTGGCCTGCGGCCGCAACTTCCAGGAGCGCGTGGCCGCCTTCGCCGTCGCGTTCGGAATCTGGGACATCGCGTTCTATGCGTTTCTCCGGCTGATGATCCACTGGCCGGATTCGCTCGCCACCTGGGACATTTTGTTTCTGATTCCTCTGCCCTGGGTCGGCCCGGTGTGGGCGCCGGTGCTGGTGGCTTTCAGCATGGTGGTCTGCGGCCTGGTGGTTCTCGGTTCCAACGGCCTCCAAGCCGGACCGCTGCACTGGCTTTCCGTCCTGGTTGGCGCGCTCGTGATCGTGCTGTCCTTCGTGTGGGACTACCGCAACATCACCGCCGGCGGCATGCCCAATCCCTTCAACTGGCCGTTATTTCTGGCCGGAGAAGCCATCGGGCTTATCGGCTTTTTCGCTGCAGTAAGGAATCGAGGATATCCGGAATCTCAAAAACCGCGCGGTTCTGGATCGCCGACGCGTTCGCCCGAAAGCGCGTGAAATTCCCCGGTTCGAGCAGTTCCCGCAGGCCCGCGTCGATGTCGCGAAACGATTTCAAAACCACGCCCACCTGGCGCTCGCGGACCCACTCGGTGTTGTAGCGCTCCTGCGGCAGCGTCCACGCGTTCGACTCCACCACTACCGGAAGCCGCATGGCCAGCGCTTCGCTGATGCTGCCCGGCCCGGGCTTGCCCACGAAAAAATCCGCCAAATGCATGTAGTAAGGGATCTCGCCGGTGAAGCCCTCCACGTATTTCGGAAACCTGGTGGGAAGCCGGCGCAACCGCTCCGCCAGCTTTTCGTTTCGTCCGCAGACGAAGATGAACTGCGCCGCGGCGGTCACTCGCCTGGCGATGTCGAGCATGGCGCTGGATCCTTCGCCGCCGAACAGGACCAGGCCGGTGGTCTGTGCCGGATCGAGTCCCAGGCGTTCGCGTTCGATGGCGGGGTCGGCCGTGACGGGCTGGTAGAACTTCGGCCGCAGAATCATCCCGGATGTCCGAAACACTCGCTCCGGCGGATGACCGAGCGCGGCGGCTTGCTCGGCGGCTTTGCTCGTGCCGCACACCAGGTACTGCTCCTGCCGCTCGATCCAGAAATGCGGAGGGTAATCGGCCAGGTCCGTGAGGATCGTCACGAACGGCGTCGCGGAAAGACTCTGCCGCAATGCGCGATTGAAATTCGGAACCAGCGAAACCACTATGTCGCGCTCACCCTCAGCCCAGAATTTCTTGAGCAACCGAACCTGGCTCGGATGGTACAAGCGGATCAGCCCGTGCATCAGCACCGTCAACTGCGGCGAGCCGAGCGTCCAGCCTTTCTTCAGCAGCAGGTTGTACACATCCTGCATGCGGATGCCGGTGTATTTGCGGAAAATGTCGAGCGGATCGAGGATCTCCTGCAGGTTCACCAGACGGACCTGCCAGGGCCGCTGCTGCTCCTCGATGACCGCTTTCAAGGCTTGCGCGGCGGCGCGGTGTCCTCCGCCGGCCTCAAAGTACACAAAGTCCAGTTTTTTCAAGCTATTCGCGGGCGCGCTCAATGTAACATCTTGCCACACTTTTGTTCAAAACAAGACCGGAAAATGCAATCGAAAACATTTCTTCAACAGAATGTAATAGTCGGCTTGCTAAAATTGAGGCAGTTAGAGGTAGTAAAGCAATATGCTCGGCTTCATCATACGACGTGATTACAGCGTGATGCGCCGGGCCAACAATTGGGAAGCGCCCCGCTGGCTGCGCGCCTATGTCATCAGCGCGACGCGCGCCGGTGACGGCTGGCTGTGGTACGCCATGGGACTGGCGATCCTGCTGTTCGGCGGCGACGATCGTTTCCTCGCGCTCGGCGCGGCCGGAACGGCTGCCGTGTTGAGCGTTTTGCTGTTCCTCGGGCTGAAGCGTTCCACGGGCCGGCGCCGTCCCTGCCAGATCGAGCCGCATTGCTGGGCCACGCTGCTGCCGCCCGACCAATTCTCGTTTCCCTCCGGCCACACCATGACAGCCTTCGCCGTCGCGGTTCCCCTGTTGCTGTTCTATCCCACTCTAGCCGTCGGGCTGCTGTTCTGCGCACTCAGCATCGCGATGTCGCGCATTCTGCTGGGGATGCATTTCCTGAGCGACGTGATCGCCGGGGCGCTGATCGGCGCGGGCCTGGGGTATCTCGGGTTTCTGGCTTTTGTCGGCTGAGAGGCGTTCGCAGGAGTGCGAACGCGGCACGCACGAATGCGTGCGCCACTTCCCTACTGTTCGGCCGGGATCAGCTCGGGCGTCGACGGCGTCTGCGTTTCCAGCGTAAAGCCGGCGGCGCGCGCGTCTTCGACGAACATCTTCACGGTCTCAAGCGAGTATTGTGTCAGGTCCTTGCCCAGCAGCGGCAGCTTCTTCAACAGGTCCGGCGTTACAGTGATGATGTGGCAGCCGATGATGTCGGCCTGTACGATGTTGAACAGCTCGCGCGGGCTGGCCCAGATCAGCTCGATGTGCGGATGGTCATAGAGGCGCGCCAGCGCTCCCCGCAGGATCGGCAGCGGATCGCACCCGGCATCGGCGATGCGCCCGGCGAAAATCGAAACACAACTAGGCGGCCCATCGCGCAGGCTGTCCACGATCGCATCCACCTGCCGGAGCGTCATGACGGCCGTGACGTTGATCTTGACGCCTTGCCGCGCCAAGCGTTGCACCAGAGCCGCCGCGCTCTGCCCGTAGGTGTCCGTAATGGGAATCTTAACGTACACGTTGTCGCCCCAGGTGGCGATGCGGCGCGCCTGCTGCTCCATTTCAGTGAAGTCGTTCGACAGAACCTCGAACGAGAACGGCCGATCCGGAATCCTGCGCGTGAGCGCGCGCCCGAAAGCCTCATAGTCCTTGACGCCGGCCTTGCGCATCAAGGTGGGGTTGGTGGTAAATCCTTTGACCCAGGGATGCCTGGCCATCTCGACAATGGACGCCTGGTCGGCGCTGTCGGAGAAGATTTTCACGCGTAACATGGACAATTGATCAGCCATATTGCAGTACCCCCATTTGCACGGTGCGTAGAATCCAGTTGGCGGCTTCCCTCAGCGAGTGGACTCGCAGAAAAGGTCCGTCCGGCTGCCGCTCGCGGTAGCCGTAGTCGACGAAAATAGTCTGGCAGCCGGCCCGATGGCTGGCCTCGACGTCGCGCCAGCGGTCCCCGATCACGTAGCTGGATTGCAGGTCGATGCTCCAGGTTCGCGCCGCTTCGAGCAGCAGCCCGGGCTTGGGCTTGCGGCAATCGCAGCGGTCGGCGTCGTCGTGCGGACAGACGCGCACGTCGTCCAGTTGCAGGAAGCGCTGCAGGCGCACGTGGATGTCGGCCACCTGTTGGGCGCTGACCGCTCCGCGCGCGATGTCCGGCTGATTGGTGATCAGGATTAGAGCAAAACCGGCCTCGCGCAGCTTGCGGCAGGCTTCCCGAACGCCCGGCAGCAGGCGCAGGTCGGCCAGCGAAGCAGGCGGATGGGGCTTGCCATCCCGCAGAATGGCGCGGTTCAGCACACCGTCGCGGTCCAGAAACACGGCGCGCCGCATGCTCTAGAGCCTCCCTACGCGGGCGTCGTCGAGCATCGAGTGCAGCGCGACGCACAGCGCCTGGCGCGTGTTGCGGCGGCAGGTCCAGCCCAGGCCGCGGATCCGATCGGTGTTCAGGCGGACCACCGGCACGTCGCCCCTCCAGCCCCGGTCGCCCCCGGTGTATTCGATGTGGACTTGATCCTCGGTCAGCCCGCAGATCTCGATGGCCAGATGAGCGATCTCGGTCACCGTGATGTAGTCGCCGGTGGCGACGTTGTAGACCTCGAAGTTCGGCTTGGTCTGCTCGTGCGCCCGGAGCACGGCTTCCACCACGTCTTCGACGTGGATGTAGGACTTGCTCTGCGTTCCATCGCCGAGCACGCGCAGCCGGTCCGGTTGAGCGCGCAGCCGGCGGATGAAATCGAAACCCACTCCGTGCGTCTGCCGGGCACCCACCACGTTGCCGAAGCGGAACGCGCAGGCGGTGAGGCCGAACATCGCGCAGTAGGAAGCGATCAGCGCTTCGCCCGCCAGTTTGCTCGCGCCGTAAGTGGAGACGGGAACCAGCGGCCCGTAGTCTTCCTCAGCCTCGTAGTTCCCCAGGTCGCCGTAGACGCCGCTGCCCGATGCGTACAGCAGGCGCGGGACTCCGGTCCGGCGCATGGCTTCCACCACCTGCTGCGTCAGGTAAGTGCCTTCGCGAAAGTCGATGTCAGGCTCGGTGGCGGCGCGCGCAATGTCCGGATTCGACGCCAGGTGGATCACTACATCGTGTCCGGCCATGCAGCGTTCCAGCGCAGGCAGGTCCTTGACGTCCGCGCAGACCACCTTCAGCCGCGGGTCATGCTGGTGGTGCTCGTAATGCCACTCGCGGCCGGAGGAGAAATTGTCGTACAGCGTGACCGCCTCGACGCTTTGGTCGCACAGCAGCCGGTCGGTGAAATGGCTCCCGATGAAACCCGCGCCGCCGGCCAGAAAGAACTTGCGGCCCTTCATCGCACCGACTCCCATTTCGTCGCGGCGCGCTGCAGCACCGGGTGACTCACCAGCAGATGCCACACCACCGCGCACAGGCCCTCGGTGTGCGGCGTGATACGATCGGCGGCCAGCGCGGGAACCACCACGCACGCCTCGGCCACTTCGCGCGTGAATCCGCCGTCGCGGCCCACGATTCCGAAAATGTGCGCGCCGGCGTGGTCCGCGGTCTCCAGCGCCCGCACGATGTTCACCGATACGCGCTTCTCGCGGTTGCCGCCGCCGACTGAAAAGACCAGCACGCCGTCGCGCGAATTGATGCGCGATCCGTCCAGCCATCCGGAGAAACAGGTTTCCCAGCCCTCGTCGTTGGCGCGCGCCGTCAGCTCCGAGACGTTGTCGGTGGGCGCATAGGCTTCGAAATTGCACAGCTTGCGAAAATCGTTGACCGCGTGGCCGGCGTGTCCGGCCGAGCCTCCCACTCCCAGTATGAAAAGGCGCCCGCCGCCTTCCCGGACATGCGCCAGCGCCGTGGCCATGCGCTCGATCTCCGCCAGATCCAGTTTTTCAAGGATCGCAATGGTCTCGGCGACGTACGCCGCGGCGAAGCCGGTTTTGATGGATTCGGCAGGCGACTGGACGGGTTTTTCCCGCACAGCCTGCAAAAGGTCGGTCAGATTGTTCAAAGCGCGCGCGAACTCCTGCTATTAGTTCGGCTTACGGCGCGCGTTTCAGTAGAGCAAACGGCTTCGTTTTCTAATTTCTTGTTTCCAGCTTCTGGCTCGCGAGCGACGGCATACGTGTGAAGGCTAAGCGCAGGATACGGCGGAAGGTCCAGACGGTTGAGTCGAACCGGTTGAGCGTGGTCTCGCCGATGCGCTCGCCGTAGGGGATAAAGATCTCGCGGATGCGGAAGCCGACCACGGCGGGCTTCAGCAGCAGCTCCACCGGCAGGGCCGGGCCGTTGGGGTCAACTTCCACGCGCTCAATGAGTTCGCGGCTGTAGGCGCGCATGCCAGAGTGCAAGTCGGTGGACTTCACGCCCACCAGCAGCCGGCCTGCGACGGCGAACAGCCAGTTGGCCAGGTAGTTCGGCCAGGGCATGCTTGGGGGCCTGTGCTCGAGCCGCGACGCGTTCACTAGATCGCACTCGTCCGCGAGTACCATGTCGGCAATCCGGGGAATCTCGGCGGCCGGATAGGTGCCGTCGCAGTCCAGCGTGACCACCACGTCGCCGAGCGATTCCTTGAGGACCCGGGCCATCGCGCGTCCGTAGCCCTGAGGCGGGAATTGGCGGATTACCCGCGCGCCCAGGCGCCCGGCGATCTCGGGTGTCTGGTCGCGACTGCTGTCCACGATCACGATCTCGTATTCGCGGCCTGCCAGAACGTTGCGGATGTCTTCGATCACGCGCTCGACCGCGGCTTCCTCGTTCATCGTGATCATCGCGACTGAAATCATACCGGCTGCTCCTCCAGGCGCTCGCACGAGCTGAGAGTTTGGGCCACCTTGCGGCCTCGTTCGATGCAGACGTCCATGTTGATGTACTCAAACTCCGCCACGCGGCCGCACAGCGCGATGCCGATCTGCTCGAAGTAAGCCTTGGCCTGCTTCAGGTGCTTGCGGTGGTTGTCGTCCTGCACCACGTAGCCGTACTTGGTGCGGAGCACGCGGCCGTAGCAGACCTCGCTGCGGCGGATCAGATCCATGTCTTCGAGATCGCCGGCGACGTCGGCCAGGATCTCCGCGTCCGACATCTCATGCGTACCATCGCCCGGATTGGTGGTGATTTCAGCTTCTATGATCGACTTGCCTGGAGGCGCATTGTGCGGGCTGAAGACCGCCGGGAACGAAAGCCGGTGGAAGCGAACCGATGGATCGGGAACGTAGATGGCGGTGTAGTCCGGAAGCCGCGCGGCGTCCAGACCTACCGCGACCGTAACCAGCGAGTTGTAGCGCAGCGAATCGACCGCAGCCAGGATCTCGGGCGGCGTGCCGGCGAGCGAGTGCGCCAGCTCCTGAATGGGGATGGTGGAGACCAGTTTGTCGTAGCGGCGCGTCGCGCGGCCGTTGCTGACGCACCACTGGCCGCCCTCTTTCCAGATGCGGCCGACGCCGAAATCCGGCGTGATCTTGCGGACGCACTTGGCGAGCGCTTGCGGGAGCGATTCGATGCCGCCGCGCGCCGGATAGTTGTAGTAAAGCTGGTGCGTATAGCCTTCGGTTTCGACTCCGACCGCGGCCTTGATGACATCCTCGAGCGGCGGCTTGGGGACGCGCCCCTCCACCCATTCCAGGCCCAGCTCCTCGGCCGGCACGTTCCAGATCTTCTCGTTGTAGGGGATCAGATATTTCTCGGCCAAGCCCTTGCCGAAGTGGTGGTAAATCCACTCTTTGAAGTTCGTTTGAGGAGGCGGATAGTCGTTCTTGATGTAGTGGTACAGACACTCGAAACGATCTTGTGGATCAAGATCATAGAGGCCATTCTCGAAGGGATACTTTACGTAGCGGCCTTGATAGAAAATCTTGTTGTTGCGGCGCGCGCGGTGCACGTTGTCGCCCAGCAGCGCGACCATGTAATCCACCATCTCCTGGTTGCGCGAGAAGATGATGTGCGGACCGCCGGCGTCGTAGGTGAAGCCGTGCTCCTGGACTGTCTGGCAATGCCCGCCGCCGCGCGATTCCTTCTCCAGGACCTCGCACTCCTGTTCCAGATGCGCTGCGATGGTGATGCCGGCCAGTCCACCGCCTAGAATTCCAATGGCCACTGGTATGGTCCTCCTGTCAGGCCTTTCCTATTGAATATTCGGAACTTTCAGGGCGTTTCTATAGGCCGGCCCGGAGGCTGTGGAAAAAGTTCAATGGCGAGAGTCAGACCCGTGTTACACGTCCCTTCGAGACCACTTCCGACAGTACTTCCAGGTCGGACGCCGGCTTCGGGTCTGAGACAGCTGGCATCGCCGGAACCTTGGCCTCGCAGCGCGGCAACACCACCGCCCGCCGAGCCTGCCCGGGACGGACGGATGTATTTGCGACCCGGCTGAGAACGTACAGCGGGCGATGCTTGGATTCCTCATAGATTCGCGCGACATAGTCGCCGATCAGGCCCAGGCCTAGCAGCGTAACGCCTGAGAAGAGGCACTGCAGCGCAACGATGGAAGTCCATCCGGGAACCACCGCGTGCAACACCAGCGCGCCATAGAGAACATATATGAAATACAACAGGCCGGCCACGCACAGTGAAAAGCCAAGCACGGTGCTGATCCGCAGCGGCAGCGCCGAAAAAGACGAAATCGCGGTCCAAGCGAATCGTAGCATTCGATACAGCGGATATTTCGTTTCACCGGCCACGCGGCCGCGGCGCTGGAAAGGCACGATGGCTTCCTTCAAGCCCAGCCACGACACCAGGCCTCGCATGAAGCGGTGCTGTTCGCGGAAGGATCGGATGGCAGCCAGCGCCTCGCGGCTGAACAGCCTGAAATCGCCCACTTCGGGAATCAGGCGCTCATCCACCATGACCTTCATGAGCCAGTAGAAGCAGCCGGCGGTCCAGCGCTTGAACGCGCTGTCGCCTTCGCGGTGGACGCGTTGCGCCGACACCACATCGTAGCCCTGGTGGTAGAGCTCCAGCATCTCGAGCAGCACTTCGGGAGGATCCTGGAGATCGGCGTCCATCACCACTACCGCATCGCCGGCGGCGAAGTCCAGCCCGGCGGTGATGGCGGCCTGGTGACCGAAATTGCGGGAGAAGGAAAACACTTTGACCCGGGGATCGTTTTCCGCCAAGGTTTCCAGCAAGCGCGCCGATTCGTCCTTGCTGCCGTCATCGACGAACACGATCTCGTATTCGCAGTCGAGCTGAGCCAAGACCGAGCGGAGCGCGGGCACCAAGTGCGGGATGGCCTTGGCCTCGTTGTAAATCGGAATGATGATCGAGAGCAGCATCGCTAGAGGCCCGGCCCGCGAGAGAGTTCAACGAAGATCTGCGATGTGTGGCTGAACGGCGTCCTGGCCAGGTCCAGGAATGCGAATACGCCTTGTAAAACGGGGATCAGGGGATGGAACGGAGCGGGAGCATCGGCCGACGCCTTCACCCAGCCTGCTTTTCTGAGCAATTCGAAGATGGAGATGGCCCAGAAGGGCGCGCCCTGAGTGTACGAGATGCGGTTCACTCGGAGTCCGGCGGCGCTGGCCGCGCGTTCAAAGCTCTGCGCCGTAAACAGAGTCCAGTGACGCGGGCAGTGATAGCCTCCCCAGGATCGGTGCCGGAACAAGCGGGCGTCCAAGCTGTCAAAGTTCGGAGTCTTCACCAGCATTCGCCCTTGAGGCGCGAGCATGGATCCAGCTTTCCTCAGAACCGAGATGGGATCTTCCACGTGCTCGATCAGGTTCAGCAGCAGAATCAAATCGAAACTTCGGTCGGCGGGAAAATCCTCGATCCTCGAACGGGCGTAGGCATGGCCTCGGGACAATGCGATCTGTTCGGCCTTCGGATCGAGGTCGACGACCTGCGTGAAACGGACGCGCGAGTCCACGGCGCGCACCTGATTGAGGATCTCGCCGGTTCCGCCGCCGATATCCAGCGCGCTCAGTCGGTCTCCGGCAATCTCGCGCAAGATGCGCCGCAGCCCGCGCTGGTCTAGCCACGATTTGACACGCTGCACAAAGGAGCGGCCGGATTGCGCGTAGGCGTAGTAGTTGGAGGGATAGATCTCGCTCAGCCGGTCTGCCGGAAGCGGGCTCAGGAAAAGAACGTCACAGGGCTCGCAGCGAAAATAGTCGAACCAATCCGCACTGGTGTAGTACTCGACGTCTTTTGCGCGGGCCCAGTGCTGAACCTCTGCCGACTTGCAGACCGGACATACCGGTGACGCCAGGGCCGGCTTGAGGACATCCCGCGGATCGGCTACGGGCGTCATGCCGCGGTCCATTGGAACAGATCGAGGAGCGTGCGCCAGTAGCTGGTGCGCCGAGCCTCCACGATTTCTCGCAGAGGCGTTGCCAGCAGGAACCTCTCCAGGTCCGGAAGATTGGTGTAGGACACCTGCGGTTCCCAATGATGCAGGAGATGGCGGTTGAAGCCGGCGCCCCCAAAGGTGCGCGAGAACGCGTCGTCGCCGAAGATCCTGGTGACGGCGTGGTCGTCGGCGCTCGATGCATCCGGCGCGGCGCTCGGCCGATGCTCCAGCAGATTCCGCAGCGCCCCAAAACAAGGAAAGAAAATACCAACTCCGGCGACCCAGGCGATCGCCAGTGCGTAGGATCCGAAATAACACGCGGCGCCGATGATGCCGGCGTGAAGGACCAGCGTCAGAGCCAGCCAGGGCGAGAGAAAACTTTTTCCAACGTCGTGCCCCGAGTCCTCGGACAAGTGATTCTGCCGCCGCGTGATTACTTCCAGGCTTCGCACTCCCGCCAGTGTTTTCAAGACAAAGCCCGGCGTCAAAGCATTCGTATAGGTCTGCTCGGTGTCATCCGGCCTCCCTAGCGCGCGGTGGTGCTGGAAATGAACGCGCCGGTAGCGAGCGATCTCCTGGCCTGCGATCGCGCACACGCAGATGTTGGCAAGCAGATCGTTCCTTTTCCGATCTCTGGCGATGTTGTAGTGTGCGGCCTCATGCATGAAAAGCTGCAGATAGGCCACCCAATAGCCGATCGCTATGGCGCCCAGCAAGGAGGCCGTCCAGGTGATCCAGCCGCGGCCACAGGAGAGCCCGATCAGCAGGCCGGTCACCAGCAGCGCGCAGTAGCCCAGACAAATGTCGCGGCCGACGATGCCGTAGCGGGGCTTCAAGCCTGCTACGAATTCGACATAGGATTCGCCGCCCCGGGCTCGGATCGTGCTCCGAAGCTTATGGAAGTCCGCGGAGTAGTCGTGGCCAATACCGACAGTGCTGAGAATTGGCTCAATCATCATTCGGGTGTAGCGGACTTTCTGGCGAACACGGCGTATTGCCCGCCCGCCGGGATGCGCTTCAATAAGGTCTCGAACCCGCCCAGGCGCTCGTACCACTTTTCGGGCGCATACAGAAAATAACTCGTCTCCACGGGCGCGAGCCCCTGGCTCCGCAGGATTCTGGCTGTCAGAGAGGACGACAGCAGGTGGGCGTCGCGATCCACTGGGGTCCGCGACACGATCCATCTGGTGGCAGGATTAAATGGATTGTGCTCGATGACGCAGAAGATTCCGTTCGGCCTCAGGAGGCGGACTACCTCGGCGACCAAATTGGGCCGGTTGGGAGCAGGCACATGGTGAAAAACGCAGACTGCGGTGACAAAGTCGAATGTAGCGTCGGCGAATGGGAGCTTGTTCAGTTCCGGCTGCCAATGGATCTGGCCGCGGCCGTGCCGGATCATTTCCCGCGATGGGTCGCATCCCGCCGCCAATTGGAAGTGGTCGGCCCCGATGTCCAGCAGCTCCCCTCGGCCGCAACCGACGTCCAGCCACGCCATGGCGCGCGAGTCGAGCCGGGAGGCCGCCAGAAACGCTTGAATGAGGTCCCACTTGCGGCGATGGAAGAAGTCCGGCCGGCTGACAAACCGGTTTCTTAGAGGATCGTCTAGCAGCGTGTCGTAGTTGGAAGCCAGGCGATCAAACTCAACACTCGAGCCGGTGGAGCCACTCGCATCGTGCTTGTCCCGGACCTGAGGGTGATGTAGCATCGCGGCAATGTGTTCGCGCGCAAACCGGCTGCCTGCGGAACCTTATCCTGTACGCGTATAACAAAAAGTCGGCTGAAGCAGGCGCTAACTTTACCTCCAAGAAGGCTTTGCCCGTATAAAGGGACCACCCCGATCGGCCGATTAAGTTCTGTATTGACAATCACTTCGAAAATCCTGGCGGCGTCGGCGCTGGCTCTGGTGGGCGTGTTCGCCTACCTAAGCTTGTTCGGATTCCTCTCGGTTTACGACGATGAAGGCTACAACGTAGCCATGATTCGCCTGGTGGCCCAGGGAGTGCCCCTGTACACCGGTCAGTACGCCTATCATGGGCCGCTGCCGTATCTGATCAAGGCGCTGGCGCTGAACGCGATGGGGATTGCGGTCAATCATCAATCCGTGCGGCTGTGGGTGCTGGCGATGTGGCTTATGAGCGCCGTCGCTTTGGCGATCGCGATTCGAAACCTCACCCGAAATTCAGTTTTTGCCATCGGCAGCCTGGTGGTGGTTGGCGCCCATATGTTCCCCTTGCGATTCAACCCGGGCCATCCGGAGGACTTCGTGGTTCTGCTGCTCGCGGTGTCGGTTCTGGTGGCTTCCACGGAGGCCAGCTGGCTGACCGAAAACATGCGGGTGGCGACGCTCGGGTTGATCGCCGCAGCGCTCCTGGGCACCAAGATCAACGTCGGCATTTTGTACCTGCTCGGCTTGGCGGCTTGGTTGCTGGCCTCGCTTCCCAGAGGAAAACTTTGGCGGACATTGAGCGTGCTGTTCGTGGCGGGTTCCACGGCGGCCCCGGCGGTTCTGATGCACGGATGGTGGCGTCCGGAGTGGCAACTGCTGGTGGTGTCTACGCTGGTCATCTTTCTGGCCGGTTACGCCTGGTTGCTTCGCCCGGTTCCGGCGCGTTATGCCTGGAGGCATGTCGCGATCTGCGCTGCTTCGGCCGCGCTCGGAGTTACGGCCATCGTGCTCCTGGCCATGCTGCGCGGTTCTCGCCCGTTGGACATTCTGGATGGAACGATTCTCACCGCGGCCAAGCATCCGAGCGTGTTCTTAAGGCCGGTGTCGTTCGGAATTGTGACGATTCCGGTAATGGCCGCTTTGGGATTGATAAGCCTTTGGCAGTTCATTCGGATTTCGCGGGACCCGGAGATTGAGCATCGGGCGCCTCAAGCCGTGCTCAAAGTGGCGCTCGCATTGTCCGCGTTTTTGCTGGTAGCGATGGCGGACAGCCGGCTCTATTTTCCCTTGATTGGCCCGATTGGCTGGCTGGTAGTTTTCCCGGGCGCCGCCAGCAAGCTGACCGATCGAAGCCGCAGCGCGCGCCTCTTCCTGGTCTTGATCGCGGCCTTTCAAGTGTTGCAGGCTTTCCCGATCATCGGCACGCAGACGGCGTGGAGCTCTTTGCTGCTGTGCGCCTGCTCGCTGGTTTTGCTGCACGACGGAATGCTGGAACTATCCGAACGGTCCGAAGGCGTGCGAAGATTCGCGCGCCTGTCCGTCGCCCTGGCCGGCGGCCTGGCGTTGTACTCGCTGGCGTTCTTCATGCTCGGCATGTGGAACTCGTACCGGCGCACTCCCAGCCTGGGATTCAGCAACTCGAGTTTGATTCGTGTCCCGCTGGCCGTGCGGGCTGACTTCGATTGGATCACCGCCAGCACCGATCGCTACTGCGACGTTCTGGTCACTCAGCCGGGAATGAACAGCCTGCTGGTGTGGTCTAAGTCGGCGGCCGACATGCGAACGTCGCCGGTTCTCATCTCCGGGTGGCCGTTGATTCTTACCGACGACGAGGAACGGCACACCATCGCGAGAGTCAGCCAGGCATCCCGGATCTGCGCGGTGTACAACAAGCGGGCCTCGGAGTGGTGGACCAACGACGGACCGCAGCTTACGCCGGCCAGTCTCGCGCGGCAGCCGCTGGTCGCATACATCCAACACCTGCACGCTATTCGCAAGGTGGGGGACTACGAGGTGCGGGCCAACGCCGCCGTCGCATCAGACTGGAAAGACGATTACCTTCTGAATGGGACGCGCGATCTCAACGGTGCAAGAGCGGCCGTAGGGGTACCCGGAGATCTGATAACCTCAGCGGCAGACGTCGAGCTGGCGTTCGGATTTCAGGCCAGCCGCGCCGGCCCGGTGCTTTCCGTCCCGCAGACGGACGCGAGCGCCGGCGAAGCGCCGCCAATGGAACCGATATTGTATCTCTCGCCGGATGGTGGCTTGATGATCCGGTCCAAGCCTGGGACCTATGTTCGGCTGGCCGGGCAAGCCGGCGTGTTGGACGGCTTATGGCATGAGGTCTCACTTCGGCGCGATGCAGCCGGCTGGGAGGTCTCGCTCGACGAAATTTCCACCGGCCGCATCGGCGAGCTGCTCACTGGCGGGAAACCGGCGCAATATCTTCAATTGGGCCCCGCGTTCGTTGAGAAAGGCACTGCCCTCGGGCCAGGATGGATCCCGTTCGCCGGAAAGCTCCGCGATGTGCGGGTCAAGCGCGCGAGCGCGGATTCAGGAACCCGGCTGGTGTCCTGCAACGGCGTTTGCGGAGACTCCCTCGGCGGCCGAAGCATAGGGCGTGAGCCGGGGCGGTGACTGGTCCGGTTCCAAGATCCAGACGTACCGGTCGTGAAAGTATGCGATGAAGGGGCGGTCTTCGCGGGGGCCCATTTCGTGCGCCCAGATAATTCGTTGGGCATCGATGTTCGCCAGGTTGTAAACCCACTCCCGGTGAACATAGTGGTTGGGAGCATAGCGCACCAGGACGAGATGCCGGCCAGGCTGCTTTTTCAGCGTCTCGACTACGCGCTCGCGAGCCAGCGCCATCGGACGCACGTAGGCGCCGTCGGCGAGCAGCGTAAACAAGTGTTTGCCGAACTGAATTGGAAACAACGTAACAAAGAAAACGGCCAGCGCCAAGCCCAGCTGCTTTCCTTTATATCGCCAGCCGCGCAGGCGTTGGATTCCTTGCAGCAAGAACAGATAGACCACCGAGGTGATGGCCGCGGCGTAGTGAGGGTTGAATCCGGTCAGGGGCGCGAGCGCAATCAGAAACCCGGCCAGCAGAAGCGCGGCCATGCGCTCCTCCGGGATCTTCATCGGATACACCCACAGCAGCGGCGGGATCAATAGGCCCCACATGCCGAAAAAGAACTTGTACATCGTGACTATCTGGACGACGAAAGCGATGAAGGGATTTTCCCTGACGATGGTCACAACTCGGATACCCCATTCATTCCAATAGCGCCGCATCACTTCATGGCGGTAGGTCTTCTCCGGATGCATCGCGCCCCAGGCCAGCACGGGGGCAGCGGCGTATTGGCGTTCGTGTTCCTGATAGGGCAGTTCGAAAGGATTGCCCGTGATTCGATAGTTAAAGTACGTCATGAAGACCGCGGCCACGGCCAGCAGCCCTGCGACGGGCAACGCCACTCGGGCCAGCGCGCGCCCGAACGGCATTTTCCCTTTTCGCAACAGCCACCAGGACAGGCAAACCGTAGCGAGCACAGTGAGCACCGCGCCATCGTAAGGCCGCGAGTTGATGAGAATAACGATACCGATTCCCAGTGTGGCGGCGTGGTGGAACTGTCTTCGCAGTCCGATTCTTGGAAGAGCGCCGAGAATCAGCGCGCCGCCGATGGCCGGGACTGCCCCGCCCCAGTACGAATTCATCCAGTAGCTGAAAACCCCCAGGCGCAGCACCAGCAGCAACCCGCCCAGCAGAGCCATCCCCGGCGATAGCCAGCCCTGCAACATCCAGCAGGTGAAGCCACACATGAGGCCTGCGCTGATCCAGACTCCCACCCAGGGTTGCCCAAACAACTTTTCGCCGAAGGCCAAGATGAGTCCCTGGACGGGCTGGTACTTCGAAGCATAGGTAGGTTGCTGGAGGATGTGGAAGGACTCGAAGTGCTGCCAGAACGGATGTGGCGGATTCGCCAGCCGCCCGGAGGCGTACGTATCGGCGGCCAGCAGGTAGCTGAACTCGTCCTGAATAACCGGTTTGGGAACGGGCAGCACGCCCAGCAGCGCGGCGCGGATTCCGAGCGCGAGCAGGGCGACTACGATACAGGCCAGGACCTGCTTCTCGGCTAAGCGTTGGTGGAGGGCGACGCCTCGGAGCGCCAGTGTTCCAACCGGCCCGCATCGCTCGGCCAACGGAACAGCGGCTATCGGCGCTGCGTCAAGACATTCGGGCACTCTCGTTCCCCTCGGGCATCCGGTCCTTCCTATTGATTATTCGGACCTTTGCGCGGATTGCTATAGGGCGAGAGCGCCCGGCGCAGGCTAGGCGTGGGCCGCGCGGCCAGGCGCCTTGTAACCCGACTTGGCGGCCTTCTTCATGGCCTCGATTCCTTCGGACGTGCTCAGCAGCGGCGTGGTCCTGATGCTGCGCACCGCACCGCCGGCCGCGGCCGCAAGCGAAAATGCGGCGGCTTCGACGTTGGAGGGCATTTCCACGATGGCTACCAGGTCGTAGTCGCCGAAGGTAAACCATCCTTCCGTGAGCTTGCCGCCCAGCTTCTCGACGACCGGCCGGACTGCGCCTAAGCGGTCGTGCGGATTCGCGATCATGCTGGCCCAGGCTTCGGGCGTGTAGCCTACTTGGAGCAAATAGCTAGACATGTTTTGCGTTCCTTTCCGACCCCAATCATAGTCCTCGGGGTGGACGCACGCAAGGCTTCAGTTTTGGCAAGCTGGTGCGAGCTGGTGGCGCGAATGGCGATGCTACCGCTGGTGGTGCGATCCAGGCCCGGTGATTCGGCCGGCCGGCGTGAATTTTCGTAGCAGCCGGCTGAAAACGCCCGGTGCGTTCGCGGCCCGGCTAGCCAGTCCGGGTCTCGCCTGGTTCAGTGTCTCGGTCGACTCGGCGGACGAAGCCGGGTGAACAACGCCCCACACGCACGAAATCAAAGATTGTCCTTGAAACGACATAACAAGACCCTATCGGCTACCAGCTCTCACAACATTAGGCGCTGAAATATTCTCGTTGGTTTCAGCAAAGTTCGGGATTCGCTTGGGAGGGCCGGGTTCAGGCACACTGGAAGAGGCGCCATGCGACTCCGCAAGCACGTCAAGGAAGCCGGCCGCAAGATTCGCGAGATCAGGATGTTCGCCCGCGCCATGCAGTCGGACTCGCATCCCATCCTGGTCCAGATGGTTCCGATCCGGCGTTGCAACCTGGACTGCTCGTATTGCAACGAGTACGACAAGGTGTCCAACCCGGTCCCGCTGGACGTTCTGCTGGGCCGCATCGACCGGCTGGGCGAGCTGGGCGCGACCATCATCACGCTGAGCGGCGGCGAGCCGACCCTGCATCCCGACCTGGACGCGATCATCCGGCGCATTCGCGAGCGCGGCGCCATCGCCACGCTGATCACCAACGGGTTGCTGCTCACGCCCGAGCGGATCGAGCGTCTCAACCAGGCGGGGCTGGACTATCTGCAAATCAGCATCGACAACGTGCGACCCGACGATGTTTCGAAGAAGAGCCTCCAGGTGCTGGACCTGAAGCTGCGCTGGCTCGCCGAGCATGCCGAATTCGGCGTCACCATCAACTCGGTGCTGGGCGCCGGGGTTCGCTACCCGCAGGACGCTCTGGCGGTGTCGCGGCGCGCGCGCGAGCTGGGGTTCAGCAGCACGGTCGGGATTCTGCACGATCACACCGGGCAACTCACGCCGCTCAGCGGCGAGCAGCAGCAGGTCTACGAGCAGTTCCGCGCGCGCAAGTCGTCGCTGTTCTCGTTCGCGCACTTCGACAGCTTTCAGGACAACGTGAGCCGCGGCCTGTCGACGGAATGGCACTGCCGCGCGGGCGGACGTTTCCTCTACATCTGCGAGGACGGGCTGGTGCACTATTGTTCACAGCAACGCGGCCGGCCGGGGATTCCGCTCGAGCAGTACACCGTGGACGATCTGCGGCGCGAGGCCGCGCGAGTGAAAGGCTGCGCGCCGTTCTGCACTATTTCGTGCGTGCATCAGACCGCCATGCTGGACGATTTTCGCGAGCGGCCGCGCGAAACTCTGGCCGGCATACTGGACCGGCGGCGCGCGGTGGATCCGGCGTTCCAGCCGCCCGCGCTGGTCGGGATGCTGTCGTGGATGTTCCTGGACGATCGCCGGCGAGGATTCTTCGGGAAGGTGCTGCTGAATGCGCTGGGGATCAAATCGAAGCGCGCGGCGCGGGCTGCCGGCACCACCGGGCGGTAAAGTTCACGCGCCGATCAGGGCATCGCGACGACGCGGACCGATTCGGAAACAGGCTGGCCGTTCCGCTGATCGACTTCCAGACGGACGCTTACGTCGTTGGTCTGCGGCCGGTACACCAGGTATCCATCCTGAAGCTGCCGCACATCGAAGGGAATCACTTCGGATACTTCGCCGTCGGACACTTTCATGACCCCTTTGGAGGCATCGTGGATGGCCGCGGCGTCGCGATTCCAATAAACCTGCAACTGCTGCGGCTTGGAGGTGACTCGCAAGCCCAATGGACTGGCGTAGCTTGCGGCGGTCGCCGGCGTGGTCACAGACTCGGCCGCGGGAGCGGTCCGAACCGCCGTACGACCGCGGTCCCCCAGCACGAGAAGGAGCACCACCGACGCTATAGCCAGGGCGGCGGTCGGCAAAAGCCGCGCCCATCGGCGTAATTCTTCCGGAGAAATCGACATAGGGGCCATCTCTCAGTCCCATCATGCCTGGGCGCCGCTGCCGTGAAAAGTTCCCTCCGTACCGGTACACGCCGGCCGAGTTACAGACAGGCGGTACTAAGGGCCGTCACCGCCAAGGCGACGGGCCAGACCAGCGCCGCAACGCGTCCGACGCCCAGTCGGGCGATTTATCCGCATGGCAGAGATTGCAGGAGTTGGGGATCTTGTACTGCTTGGTTTGGTCGGGCGAGATGAACCGGAAGGTGTGGCTATGGACCATTACATCTCCCAGCGTGGTCTCGATCTTCGGCATGTGGCAGGCCACGCAGTCGCTGCCCGCGCTGGCCTCCGCGTGATGCGTGTGTTCCTGGACGGTGCTGGTGTGCGGACCGTTCGGCGATCCGGGGCCATGGCACTCCAGGCACATGACGCTCGCGGGCTTCAGCAACTGCGATTCGTTTTCGGTCCCGTGGACGTCGTGGCAACTGGAACATTTCACCCCGTGCGTGTACATGACGCTCTGGACAAAGTCGTTGCCCTGCATCCGGTTCTTGTGCGCGGTGCCATCGGGAAAATGGGTGAAGCTGGCTTCGCCCAGCTTGTGCTCTTCGAGCGCCCAGGAGTCCTGAAGCTTTTTGCCGACTTCGAATCCGACCGGCCAGTCGTAGTATTTCCCTTGGATGGGATTGGTGAGCGGGCGGCCTTGGGAGTGGCACTGAATGCAGACGTCGTTGGCCTGGACGTAATCGAGGCGCGCGGGGTTGATGATGTTAGCGCGTGCGGGCCGCGCGGCATGCTCGCTGCCCGGTCCGTGGCATCGCTCGCAGCCCACGTTCCACTCGGTGACCTGCTTGGTGTGAATGTCGTAGTTCACCGAGTGGCAGCCGTCGCACAGCGGGCCGGTGGGCCGCTTCATGTTGTCGGGAGGATACACGGCGGTCCACCAGTCGCTGCCGTTTTGCGCGAAGTAGGGCCGCCAGATTTTGTGCGTCACGTCCCATTGGGCGGGAAGCGGGAAATAGTCGTCGCCGATCTTGGTGAAGTAGCGCTGCTTCCAGACGCTTCCGTAGACCAGGGCCACGTCATCCTTCGTGAACTTGACCAGTGGATCCGCTTTCGCGAGGTCAGGAATGATGGCCTCAGGGTGCTCACGCGGATCGCGCACCACGTTGGCCATGGGAGTCTTCTTCCAACGTTCGTAAATCTGCGAGTGGCACG
>JAIQFN010000128.1 GCA_020073265.1 Terriglobia bacterium
TTTACGCCCACCTATTCCTCCTGGATGAACCAGGTCGAAATCTGGTTCTCCAAACTGCAACGCGAAGTGATCGATCGCGGCATCTTCACTTCCGTCGCCGACCTCCGGCGCAAGATCCTGCGCTACATTCGGCTATACGGAAAATCTGCCAAGCCCTTCCGCTGGAAATACTCCGACCCAAGGCGGAGAATTCAGTCGTGGTAAATACTTCTCACAGACAGCCCACTAGAGCGCTATCTACTACAGTCCCTGGTCGCATAATCAACCAACACAACCTTGAGCCACTACCGTCCAGGTCATATGTTATAATCATTCAGTATAGTGAATAATTATTCGCACACCCTGCGCGCCGGCATCGCCGGCTTCCGCGGCTACAGCGGCGCGGAACTGGTGCGCCTGCTGGCCCGCCACCCGCGCATCGAACCCGTCCTGCTGGAGCATCGCAGCGATTCCGACGAGCGGCCGCAGCCGGTCAACGCCCAGCTCCCCGCGCGTGTGCCCTGTTCACCGGACGCGGTCAAATCCGAAGACCTCGCGCTGGTTTTTCTCGCCACGCCCGCCGAAGTATCCATGCAACTCGCACCGGGAATGCTGGCGGCCGGCGCCAAGGTGGTCGACATCAGCGGAGCCTTCCGCTTTCCCGACGCCGCCACCTACTCGCGCTGGTACAAAGAACCACACACCGCGCCTGAGCTGCTGGCCGAAGCCGTGTATGGTCTGCCGGAGATGTGCCGCGAGCGCATCGCGGGCGCGCGACTGGTCGCCAACCCGGGCTGTTATCCCACCGCGGCCAACCTCGCGATCCAGCCCCTGATCGCAGCCGCTGTGATCGACCGCACCGCAGGCATCGTGTGCGATGCCAAATCCGGCGTCAGCGGCGCCGGCCGCAAGGCCAGCCTCAAAACCAGCTTCTGCGAAGTGACCGAAAATCTCTCCGCCTACTCGGTGCTCGACCACCGGCACGTGCCTGAAATTCTGATGGTCTCCGCCATCCAGGAATCGGAACTCAGCTTCACCGCGCAATTGCTTCCCATCCACCGCGGGATTCTGGAAACCATCTACTTCCGCGCGCGCAATCTCGCAAGCGAGGACCAACTGGCGCAGATCTACAGCCGCCGCTACCAGAACGAGCGCTTCGTCCGGCTCTATGCGCCAGGAATTCTGCCCGACATCCGAGGCGTGGAGGGCACTAACTTCTGCGACCTTGGCTTCAAGTTCGATCCCGCCACCGGCCGCGCCGTCGTCGTCAGCGCGATCGACAACCTCACCAAGGGAGCCGCCGGCCAAGCCATCCAGAATATGAACCTGATGCTCGGATTCGACGAAACCGAGGGCCTGTTGTGAAGGCGCTGATCAAAATCGGCGGGACGCTGCTCGATACGGCCGAATCGCGCCAGCGCCTGGCGTCGGAGATCGCGCGCGCCGTCGAGCAAGGTCTGAACGCCGTAGTGGTCCACGGCGGAGGCAAGCAGATGACGCGCTTTCTGGCCGAGCGCGGAATCGAGAGCCGCTTCATCAACGGCCTCCGCGTCACCACGCCCGAAGTCCTGGATGGCGTGCTCAAGGTGCTGGCCGGTTCGGTGAACCAGGAACTGGTGGCCGCCTTCGTCGCCTGCGGAGCGTGGGCGGTGGGCTTGAGCGGCATGGACGCCCTGCTCACCGAAGCACGCCCCATGAGCGAAGAACTAGGCGCCGTCGGCAAGCCGGTGGCATCCGACCACCGGTTGCTCGGCCTGTTGATGGACCACGGATATCTGCCGGTAGTCGCGTGCCTGGCCGGCGACCGCCAAGGCCGCTTCTACAACGTCAATGCCGACCAGATGGCCGCCTCGGTCGCGTGCGCCATGCAGGCCGAGAAGCTCTTCTTTCTCACCGACGTCGATGGCGTCCGAGGCGACGGCGGTGTGGTGCACTCAACCCTATCATTAGATGCCTGCCGGGATCTGATCGACAGTGGTGTGGCCAGCGGCGGGATGCGGGCAAAACTGGAATCGGCAATCGAAGCCATCCAGCGAGGAGTGGCTGAAGTGGTAATCGCGCCTGGCGCGGTAGCCGGTGTCATCCAAAAACTGCTGGAAGGCGAACCGCTCGGAACGCGGCTGCTCGCCGGAGTAGGAGTACGACTGAATGGCTAGCTCCACCACCTCTCTCCCAGCGTCACTTCCGGATACATCTGGCTTCGTTTTGCGAAAAGCCACCATGGGCGACATCCATGGCTTGCTGCGATTGATCAACGGTTACGCTGCCAATGGAATAATGCTACCCCGAACAGAATTTGAGATGTCGGAAAACATTCGCGACTTCAGCGTTGCGTACTCGGGGCGACAGTTAGTGGGCTGCGGAGCACTGCATTTCTACACTCCGACCTCGGGCGAGGTACGCTCTCTGGCCGTCGATCCCGGCTTGCAATCGGCCGGGGTCGGCAGCAAGATCGTGGAATTTCTCGAAAAGGAAGCCATTCAGAACGATCTCCACGCGATATTCGCATTCACCTACGTGCCGGGCTTCTTTCAGAAACTGGGCTTTCACGAAATCGAGCGCGGCGCGCTTCCGCTCAAGGTCTGGAAGGATTGCGTGCGCTGTCCGAAGTTTCAATGCTGTGACGAAATTGCGGTACTCAAGGCGCTTCGCCCGCACCCGGTTTTGGCCACCGAAATCGAGCCGGACGCAGGCCTGGTCCAGCTTCCGCATTTGAAGTCCGTCTGACGATATACACCCATTAGGGCTATCTCGGAGCCTGCGCGGAAGTCCGCAGCGAGTGTCCGCTGCACGACTGACAACAAAAACTTCTTTTGCCAGAGAGTTTTTCCTGGTATTTCCACTAGCCAGGAGTATAATTTGGAGATATCGCTATACGTTGTGAAGGACGAGTGTTTGGATGCGTGCTCAAACCATCGCTGTAAAGCAGTCGACAGGTCGGGTCCTGTGCTGCACGATTTTCCGGGCTGGCGGAAAGAAATTACTGGCCAAAGGCCATGTAATTAGTGACGAAGATGCGAGGATGCTCGAGACCGAGGGAATGAACGAGGTCTGGGTAACCGAGCTGGAGGAGGGCGAGGTCGGCGAAGACGAAGCCGTCATGCAAGTGGCGGGCGAAATCGGCTGCGGATCGCTCGAAATCCGGCTCGCCGCCGGAGGGAGGGCCAATTTATTCACCACCGAAGCTTGTTGCATGCTGGTGGACGATGAGCTGCTCAAGCAGATCAACTGCGCCGCTAGTATGGTGATCGCGACTTCGTTGAATTTTTCCTACGCGCGAGGCGGCCAGCGGGTGTCCACGGTCAAGAGCGCTCCGTTTGCGGTGACCAGGCCGCAATTGGACGCGGTCATTTCGATCGTGAAGGAGCGCGGCCCCATTCTGCAGGCCCGCCCCATCAAGAATCCCACCGTCGCGGTGTTGTATACCGATCCGCTCAGCGGCGATCGCGCCCGCCAGTTGTTCGAGAACATCATGCGGCAGCGGCTGGAGCGATTGGGCGCCAGCGCCAGCTTTGTACTGGCGGCCTTGGAAGACGAAGCTGCAGTGGCCCGTTCGTTGCAGCACCTGCTGCGCGCCAAGCCCACTTGCGTTCTGGTGGCGTCCACCACCGCGCCGGGCTGCTTCCGCTCCGC
>JAIQFN010000129.1 GCA_020073265.1 Terriglobia bacterium
TCGAAGAACCAACGCGGCGCCGAGGCTTTCACGGCTTTCGTCAGTGTGATTCAGACAGCCACTCAGGCGGGCGCTTCATCCACCATCGCCTATCTGCGGAATCTCTTCTCGACTCCGGCGTCGCCATCCGGCTGATCCTTCTCTGCTCCAACCTACCCCTCTCCCGAAAACTCAATCTCCCGGCAAACCGAAGGACGACTCAAATTTCGTGCAGCTTCGCGTGAGGCTCGGCTCCCGCTAATCGAGTACAGAATTTCCATGGGGCGCGCTTCACAGCCGGCAGGTATACACGTTGGCCGGCGGGAGATTCCAGATCACGCGCTCGCTGGCCACTTCGCGAAAGTACTCGCGCAGGAAATCCCGTTCGCGAAAATGCGGCAGCCCCGGCGCCGACACCTGCAGGTATTGATACTGGGTCAGCACGCCATCCCGCGAGAGATGCTCCGCCGCCTGCTCGAGAATGTGCGAGCGCAGGTCCGGACCCATGCTGGTCAGGCCGAGGGAGGAGACAATGGCATCGGCGCGGCGAATCCCCCGCTGGTGCAGGAAGGATCCCAGCCGCTCCGCGCCGCCCAGGATGGGAACGAAACGGGAGTCGCGGATCTTCCGCTCCACATGGGTGATGAACGCGGGATTGATATCCACCCCGTACAATACCGCTCCGGGCTGCATGCGCCGCAGGAGCTCGCGGGTGATGGCTCCCGTGCCCATTCCCAGCTCGACAATCACCCGCGCCCGCGTGAAATCGATCGGCCGCGAGAGGGCTGCGGCCAGGAATCGCGAGCTGGGAAACAGCGACGCGGTAACCGTCAGCGACCGCAGGGACTGAAAGAAGAACAGGCTGTGGCCCGTATGCAGGCGCGAACCGTGTACCGAAATCGACCGCGTGACGGATTCGGAACTAGGATGCCTGTGCGCTTGCTGTTTCACGCATTTCCGCCTCTCTAGGAGACTGCCGCCAGCGCCGTCTGCAGTTCCGGTATCTCGATCTGAATGCGCGTACCGGCGCCCGGCTGGCTGTCCACCCACATGCGATATTCGTTCCCGAAAAGCACCTTGAGGCGCTCGTTCACGTTACTTACCCCGATCCCATGGTCGAGCAGAGTGGCGAGCTTGGCTTCGGGAATGCCAATGCCGTCGTCCTCCACCAGCAGGTGCAGTCTGGATTCGGTACGGTGCGTGCGAATCCGAATGGTACCACCCTCCACCTTGCCGCTCAATCCGTGCTTGATGGAATTCTCCACCAGCGGCTGCAACAGCATGCTCGGCACCAGCATGTCCAGCGTGTCGCCCGCCACGTCCTGTTCGAAGCGCAGCTTGTCCCCGAAGCGCATCACCTCAATGGACAGATAGTCCTCGATGAAGCTCAGCTCGTCGCGCAGCGTGCTGAAGTTCTCATGCTTGCGCAGCAGCCGCCGCAGCACCTTGGAGAGCTTGACCACCATCACGCGCGCCTGGTTCGGGTTCGTGCGGATCAGCGAAGAGACCGAATTCAGGGTATTGAAGAGGAAATGCGGGTTGATCTGGCTGGTCAGCGCCGCCAGGCGCGCCTCCACCAGGAGCCTTTCCTGCTCCTCCAGTTTTTTTTCGTTGCGCGTGCTGTTCCAGATTTTCAGGGGAATGGCCACCGCGAACAGCGTCGTCACATAGAGCGCCACGATGGTCAGCGGATGGGGATTGACGGTGGACGGTCCCAGGTGGAACACCTGGCGGTCGAAGAAACCGCCGAGGGTCTGGCGCAGGGCTTCGGCTACCAGTACCACCGCCAGGAAGATCAGTTGGAAGGAGGTCCGGCGGTAGTTGTTCCGTTCCTTGAAAAAGCGGTAAATGCTGAGGTCGAAGAACGGAGAGAAACGCCAGATTTCCGATGGGTCGGGTGCGAAATCGCGCAGCAGGCCGCCCAGCACGCCGATTCCGGCGAGCAGCGGCAGGGTCAGCAGCTCACCGCGAAACATGGCCGGCAGGGAAATGACCAGCCCGGCGGTGAGGCCGGTCACATATCCGCCCAGAATGCCGGCCAGGAGACTGCCCTCCAGGCCCAGGTCGGCGCCTTGATAGTTGTTGCGGGTGGCCACGCGCGTGGCCACGCTGGCGGCGAACACAATGGCCAGCCACAAGGAAAGCGCCAGCCGCTGGTTCAGCGTGCGGCTCTCCCGCATGAGCATGGACTTGAACGTGTTGGATCGCGCCAGGACGCTGGCGATCGAAGCCATCGCGCCCAGTTTCACCAGCAGCGAAACCAGGTAACTTTCCAGCATCGGGTGTAGGAAGCCATTATAATAGACGTCGTAAGGCTCCCCCTATTAGGCATGAAGAACCACTCCGCGCCGCGGCTCAAAAAAGTGGCTGAAGCGGAATTCCCGACGCGCTTCGGGCTGTTCCGCATATACGGCTTCGAAGGCAGTTATGGCGACCGGTTGGAGGAAGCCATCGTCCTCAAAATGGGCGATTTCCCGGACGCCGATGCTCCGCTCGTCCGCATTCACTCCCAATGTCTCACCGGCGACGTCTTTCACAGCCTGCGCTGCGACTGCCGCGCGCAACTGGAGATCTCGCTCGCCGCGATCGCCCGCGCGGGACGCGGCCTGGTGATCTACGAGCTGCAGGAAGGCCGCGGCATCGGTCTGCTAAACAAGCTCCGTGCCTATGAGTTGCAGGACCAGGGCGCCGATACCGTGGAAGCCAACGAGCGCCTCGGCTTCGACTCCGATCTGCGCAGCTACCAGTTGCCCGGGACTATTCTGCGGTACTTTGGATTGAAAACGGTCCGGCTGCTTTCCAACAATCCGCAGAAGGTGGAGGCGGTGGAGCGCGCCGGGGTCGCGGTGGTGGAACGCATTCCCTGCCTCGCCGACGTGCTGGCGACGCGGCGGAAATACTTGCGCACCAAGAAGGAAAAAATGGGCCACCTGCTGTAGCGGTGGCGGGCAATCAGCCATTTTATGTGTTGCTGATTTGATAAAGTATACTTATTCACTTGAGAGTACCGAGTTCCAGCCCGTCAGTCAGGCTTAGGTTCCGCGATTTGTACGGTCAAGTGAGTGCGCTTGCATGCGCTCAAGGCGCTGCACAGCAGTTCTTGAACTTCTTGCCACTCCCGCAAGGGCAATAATCATTGCGGCCGATCCTGGGATCCGCGCGAGGTGCCGGACGCTCCCCGGCGGGGCCGCGCAGGAGAAGATCGATGTCCGAGAGATCTTCGGGTTGGTCCGGTTCTATACCGACGATTGCCTTCCAGTGGTGTCTTTCACAAAGCGCGACGATCTGTTCGCCTTTGGGCATCGTCCGCACGCGAACTACCGCAGGCCGTTTGTCGGATCCCAACTTCGCCATTCTGGATTCTCCTTGCGAGTATCGAATTCCAGCCTATCGGCTTGCCCTCGGTTCCGCAATCTGCATGGCCAGCCGTGAGTGCTCGATACTCAGGTCGATCCACTGGTCAACCAAACGTTTGAACCGCTTGTGGGTCACGGTCTGGCGGCGCACCTCCTTTACGTATTCCTTGCGGACGTACTCCGTGCGGCTCTTCATCTGACGGGTATAGCTGATCTGCCAATAGGCCCCGGTGTGGTGTTGGGGATC
>JAIQFN010000021.1 GCA_020073265.1 Terriglobia bacterium
CCGGCCCAGCCTGCCGTACTCCTGTTCCACCAAGGTTCGCTCCACCCAGGCATACAGCTCTTGCCGATGGCTGGCTTGAAAACGCAGCTCCGAACTGCCTTCCAGAAATGCCCGGATCTGCTCCAGGCTCAATCGTTGTCCTTCTAGCACGCTGATCTTCAATCCCCAGCATGCGCAATCGCCCCTTCAGGCTCATCTTGTGTGAGAAACCGATTCCCGCTTCAGGCTCATCTTGCATGAGATAAGACTCGCCATTCTCAGGCGCAAGAACCCACGCTACAATCAAGATATGCGTCTTGCCATCGCCGCCGTCCTGTCTTTGTGCCTGCTTCCGGCTCAGGAAAAACCCAAGTCCGCGCTCGACAAAGCCGCCATGGAGGCCTACGTCCGGCACCTGCTGGCGGTGATGCCGCAAGTTGAGGTCAAGATCGGCGACCCCACGCCGGGACCGGCTAGCCTGCAGCGCGTGGTGGTCCACTTCAGCTTCGGCACGCAGAGCCAGGACGAAACTTTCTTCGTGAGCAAGGACGGCCAGACCATCGTCCGCGGCATGGTGTACGACGTCAACAAGAACCCCTTCCAGGAAGATCTCGACAAACTGAAAACCGATCTTTCACCGAGCTTCGGCACCCCAGGCGCGCCGGTGGTGGTGGTGATGTTCGCGGATTTCGAATGCCCGGCCTGCAAGGCGGAAGCGGAGTCGATGCGGCAGAACGCGCTCAAGACGTTCCCCAAGGAATTGCGCGTATACTTCAAGGATTTTCCGCTCGAATCGATCCACCCCTGGGCCAGGCAGGCGGCCATCGCGGGACGCTGCGTTTTCCGCCAGGACCCCGCGGCGTTCTGGAAGTACTTCGACTGGATCTACGCACATCAATCCGAAATCACGCCCGAGAACCTGAAAACCCAGGTGATGGATTTCGCCAAGGGCGCCTCCGAGCTGGATGGAATGCAGTTCGGCCGGTGCCTGGATTCCAAGGCGACCGAAGCCGAAGTGAACGAGAACATCGCCCAGGGCAGAGCGCTGAACATTCACGGAACTCCGACCACCTTTGTGAACGGCCGCCGGCTGACCGACAGTCTGCCCTGGGCGAATTTCGAGGACTTGATCAATCAGGAGATGGACTATCAGAAAACCGCGAAGAACGCGGGCGAAAAGTGTTGCGAGATTAAAATTCCGTCGGCGCTGAATAAGTAACATGCGAATCCCTGTTTTACTTGTGCTCGCGGGCGGCCTGGTTGCCGCCTCGCTGAGTCCCACCGAGTACATCGGTTACGTCAAGTTTCTGGCGTCCGAGGATATGCGCGGGCGAGCCACCGGGTCGCCCGAGCTGGAGAAAGCGGCGTCCTATATCCGCGACCGTTTCCGATCCATGAATCTGAAGCCTCTCTCCGGCGACAGCTATTACCAGGACTTCGAGGTCACCACCAGCGCCAGGCTCGGCGCGGACAACCAGATCAGCTACAGCAGCGGCCCGGAGAGAAAGCCGCTGGTGTTCCGGCAGGATTTCTCGCCACTCAATCTTTCTTCGGACGGCAGGGTCTCCGGCGGCGTGGTATTCGCCGGCTACGGCATCACGGCGCCCGAATACAACTACGACGACTACGCGGGCCTGGACGTCAAGAACAAGATCGTCATCGTGCTGCGACACGAGCCGCAGGAATTCGACGACCATAGCGTGTTCGACGGCAAGGTCTACACCGCGCACGCCCAGATTTTCAGCAAGGCCTCGAACGCCAAGCTGCACGGCGCCAAAGCGGTGCTGCTGGTGAACGACGTCGCTGCGCATCCGAACGACGCCGACGAACTGGAGAAATTCGGCTCCACCGCCGGACCGGCCAACGCCGGCATCGAGTTTGTCCAGGTGAAGGCTCAGGTGATCGACGGCTGGCTCGCGCCGGAAGGCAAGAGCCTGGAGAGCCTGGAGGCCGGGATCGACAAGGATCTGCACTCGCGATCCTTCGCGCTGCCGGCCACTCTGAAAGTGGACCTGAACATCGACATCCGCCGCGAGGTGAAGACGGTGCACAACGTGGGCGCGTACCTGCCTGGCGAAACCTCACAGTACATCATCATCGGCGCGCACTACGATCACCTTGGACTCGGAGAGCAGTTCTCGCTGGCGCCCTCCAAGGTGGGCACCATCCACCCAGGCGCCGATGACAACGCTTCCGGAACCGCGGGCGTCCTGGAGCTGGCGCACTGGTTCTCGCATGAACCGAAGCACAAGCGCGGCATTCTGTTCTTGACGTTCGCCGGCGAGGAACTGGGACTGCTGGGTTCCAGTTACTACGTCAACCATCCCGAGCGGCCGCTGGCCGACGCGGTCGCCATGATCAACATGGATATGATCGGGCGCATTCGCGAGAACAAGGTATACGTGGGCGGCGTCGGCACGGGCAGCACCTTCGCGCCGCTGCTCAAACAAGCCGCCAAAACCCACGATTTCGACGCGGACGTCACCGAGCGCGGCGGCTACGGATCGAGCGACCATACTTCGTTCACCGCCAAGCAGGTACCGGTGCTGTTCTTCTTCTCGGGACTGCACTCCGACTATCACAAGCCCAGCGACACCTGGGACAAGATCGACGCGCCCGATGCGGTGCGGCTGCTGGACCTGGTGGCCGACGTGGCGGATCATCTCACGGATGGCTCGCCGCGGCCGCAGTTCGTACGTGTGGCTGAAGCTCAGGACCCCGGTGAAGTGGCGTCGCACTCCGGGAGCGGCGATACGTCCTCCGGATACGGCCCCGACTTCGGCAGCATCCCGGATTTCGCCGAACTGCCTAATGGCGTCCGGTTCGCCGACATCCGGCCCGGATCGCCAGCCTCTAAAGCGGGCCTTAAGGGCGGGGACGTGCTGATCGAATTCGACGGCAAGCCCATCCAGAACCTGTACGATTTCACGTACGCGTTACGTGCCAAAAAGGCTGGACAGGAAGTACTTGTGAAAGTACTCCGCGGTACCCAAACAATTGAAGCCAAGGTACTACTGACCGAACGAAAGTAAGCCTACATACTGGGTCCAGATATGGCTCCCAGAATGTCGTTCGGTGAAGCACCCGCGGTCTCCGGCGGATGCACTTTCACACTTCCTCCTCTTATTCTTTATCCCTTCGCGGATGCCAACGGCCCCGGTCAACTGGTAGAAAGCTCGCGGGCCAGCTTGAAACTGCAAGGTCTCCTGCCTGCGGGCGAGGCAAGCCGCGAGGATCTCGACCGTTCGCTCCTCGAAGGACGGTACGCCGAGCTGCGCATGCTCTACTACGTTGGCAAGGATCTGGCGCGCTGGATCGATCAGTGCATGGAATTCGCCGAGCGCCACCGGGATCAACTGCCGCGAGCTATCTCCTCTCATAGTTTCGCGGACCTGTTGATTCAGGACGCGCCGGAAAGCGTCCAGACCAAACTGCGCAAATGGGGGGTGGGCGACTACCGCGCCATCTTTAGCCGCGCGCTGGGCTTGCACTGCCTTTTCGCCGACGCGCCGCCTCGAACCATTCTCTCCGACGAATTCGTGCGCAACTACTTCCGTTACGCCGATCAGATTTTCTCCACCAAGCAAGGCGAAAGCCCCTTCGCCGCGCTCAACTCGAAGGACTTCGTCTTCGAGCTGTATTCGTCCGGCGAGTACGCCCGCATGCTGGAACGCTCCTGGACCGAATAGCGGACAGACTACCGCTCCGGTTCCCCTCGGGCGCCGAATCGGCGAGACTTACTGCGCCGGCGCAGCGGTGAGTGGTTCTTCCGCGCCGCGATGGCAGGTGTAGCAGGTGACGTGTTCCTTGCCATCCGGAAACTTCGCGTTGATCTCGCGCATCATGGTGATCATGTGGCGGGCGATTTCCTTCTTCGGATTGTCGTCGCTGGAGAAGTCGCCTTGCACGTGGCAGTAAGTGCATTGCACGCCGAGCGCAGCGCGAAACGCGCCCATCATGGGCCGGATGTCGGAGGCCTGCAGCAGCTTCAAATTCTTGGGAGCCTGAGGCTGTTTCTTGGGCGCATCCTGTGCCAGCGCGGCAAAAAGCGATACCAAAACCACAAATGGAAGCAATAGACGCATAGGGAGATCATACAACGAATCCGAACCGGTTTGCTCACTACCGGCGAAACGATCCGGAACATCAGTGGTACACTTTCACCGTGCCCGCTCCCGCCACCAAGCAGGCCTACTCGCGCGAGGAGGTCCTGCGCTTGTTGGATGTCTCCCCGCGCCAGCTACAGAGTTGGGAGCGCCAGGGTTTCGTTTCGTCCAGCGGATCGTTCAGTTTCTCGGACATCCTCGCGTTGCGGACGCTGATCGGGCTGCGCGAGAACAAGATTCCGACCGCGAAGATCCGCTCCGCGCTGCACGCGCTCAGAGCCCGGCTGAAGGACATCCGAAACCCGCTCACCGAGCTCCGGATCTACTCCCAGGGCCGGAAGATCCAGGTGCAGTTGGCCGGCCAGCGGATGGAGCCGCTCTCGGGACAGTTGCTGCTGGACTTCGATCAGGCCGAGATCAACAAGCTGCTGTCGTTTCCCGGCCAGGCCGCCGAGAAGACCGCCAAACAGACGCACACGTCGCGCCGCGAGGCCGAGCACTGGTTCGAAAAAGGGCTGGAACTCGAGCAGACCGGCGCGTCCATGGATGAAGTCATCGGCGCCTATCGCAAGGCCTCGGAAATCGATCCTGGTTCGGCGGGAGCGCTGGTGAATCTGGGCACCATCTATTTCAACTTGCGGGACTGGCGACAAGCCGAGCAGAACTACAAGCGCGCGTTGGAAGTGGATCCGGACTACGCGCTGGCGCATTTCAATCTGGGCAATCTATACGACGAGCGCGGCGACCGGTCGCAGGCGCTGTCGCACTACCTGGCAGCGATTCGCATTCATCCGCACTACGCGGACGCGCATTACAACGTCGCGCTGCTACTCCAATCCAGCGGCCAGCCGCTCAAGGCCGTGCGTCACTGGAAGATGTATCTGAAGCTGGACCCCGGCAGCTCGTGGGCCGCGATCGCGCGGCGCGAACTGGACAAGATCAGGGAATCGACCATCGTGCACGGGACCAAGGATATTTAGTTGTGGCGGCCAATCCTGGCCGCTGCTAACTTTTGTGCGGGCCGGCTGAAGCCGGCTGCAGCCACGATTGGCTGCCCCACTCACGATGACAGGAGCGCCGCCGGGGACAGCGATTCCGCGATGGCTTCCGCGATCTTCTTGCCGTGGAAGCGCCCGTTTTCGATGAAGATTTCGTTGGTGTGCATTCCGGCCACGATGACGCCGGCCAGAAAGATGCCGGGGCGGTCGCTTTCGAGCGTGTCGGCGTTGGTGCGCGGCTTCTGCGACTCGGGCTCCAGGCGAATCCCCATGGACGCCAGGAACTCCAGATCGGGCCGATAGCCGGTCATGGCGAAAACGAAATCGTTCTTCAACGTAATGCGATCGTCCGGCGTCTGGATCACCACCGACTCCGGCAGGATCTCCACCAGGCGCGAGTTGAAGTAGGACTGAATCTCGCCGTTCTTGATCCGGTTCTCGATGTTGGGCTTGATCCAATACTTGACGCGGTCGGAAATCGATTTGCCGCGATGGATCAGCGTCACGCGCGCGCCGGTCCAGTACAGTTCCAGCGCCGCGATGGCTGCCGAGTTCTTGGCGCCCACCACCAGCACATCGTGATTGTAGTAGGGGTGCGGCTCCTTGTAGTAGTGAATGACCTTGTCCAGATCCTCGCCGGGTACGTCCAGCTTGTTGGGCAGATCGTAGTATCCGGTGGCCAGCACGATTTTGCGCGCGCGATATTCGGCCTTGCTGGTAGCCACGTGAAAATCGCCGTCTCGTCCTGAAATCGAGAGCACCCGCTCGTACTGATGGATGTTGAGCTGGTAGTATTCAGCGACGCGGCGATAATACTTCAGCGCTTCGGTGCGGCCCGGCTTTTCGTTGAGCGACGTCATGGGCAGGCCGCCGATTTCGAGCAGTTCCGGCGTGGTGAAGAACACCATGTGCGTGGGATAGTTGTAGAGCGAGTTGACCACGCAGCCCTTTTCGATCAGCAGCGTGTTGACGCCGCGCTGCTTGAGCTCGATTCCGCAAGCCAGGCCAGTGGGGCCGGCGCCGACCACGATGGCGTCGTACTGCTGCACCGTCAGAGCATCCCTTCCACGGTGCTGTAGACGGCGTCGAGCGCGCCCGCGAGCGCGGCGGGATTCTTGCCTCCGGCCTCGGCCATGTCCGGACGCCCGCCGCCTTTCCCTCCGACGGCCTGTGCGACGGCGCCTACCAGCTTGCCGGCGTGCACCTTCGAGGTCAGATCCTTAGTGACGCCCGACACGATCGCGACGTTAGAGTCTTCCGATGACGCCAGCACCACCACCACGCTTTTCCACTTGGCGCGGAAGGAATCCACCAGCGTGCGCAGCTGCTCCCGGTCCATGCCGGCAACCTGCGCGGCCAGCACCTTCACGCCTTTCACTTCCTTCATCGAGCTTTCGAGTTCCGACACCTGCGCGCGCGCCAGCTTCTGCTTCATGTGCTCGAGCTGCTTTTCGAGCGTTTTCTTTTCTTCCAGCATTCTCTCGAGCTGGTCGATGACTTCGGGCTCGGGCGCATGCACGATATCGGAGACGCGATGCAGCGAGTGAATGGTGTCCTGAAACTTCTTGAGCGCGGCTTCGCCGGTGATGGCCTCGATGCGACGCACGCCGGCCGAGATGCTGCCTTCATAGACGATCTTGCAGATGCCGATATCGCCGGTGCGGTTGACGTGCGTGCCGCCGCACAGCTCCTTGCTGAAGCCGGGGACCGACACCACGCGGACCCGGTCGCCGTACTTTTCGCCGAACAGCGCCATCGCTCCGGTGTTGAGCGCGTGGTCGAGATCCATCACGTCGGTGCGAACCTCGATGTTCTTCAGGATCTCCTCATTGGTGAGCTTTTCGATTTCGGCCAGCTCGTCGGAATCGGTGGCTGCGTAGTGCGTGAAGTCGAAACGCAGGCGGTTCGGATCCACCACGCTGCCGGCCTGCTTGACGTGCGTGCCGAGCACGGTGCGCAGGGCCGCGTGCAGCAGGTGCGTGGCGGTGTGGTTGCGCATGGTGGAGTTGCGCAGCTCGGTGTCGACGCGGGCGATCAACTCGTCGCCTTCGCGGATGGGCGCCAGCGCTTCGATCTTGTGCACGGTGGCTCCGGGCGCGGGCTTGTAAGTGTCTAGAACAATCGCGACCTTGTCGCCGGTGGAGCGAGCTAGCAGAACGCCGGTGTCGCCCACCTGCCCTCCGGCTTCGGCATAGAACGGCGTCCGATCGAGCACCAGCTCAGTCTTGCCGTCCTGCTCGATGACGCGCGCCACCTTCACGGGAGCGTCGAGCGCGTCGCGGCCGATGAACTCGGTGGGCGGAAGGTCGCGATAGACGGGTGCGATCTGAGTCTTGTCGCCGCCCTTCCAGCTTGCCCGCGCGCGGGTGCGCTGCTTCTCCATCTCGGCGTCGAAGCCGGCGTGATCAATGCTCAGGCTGCGCTCGCGCGCCATTTCGTCCTGTTCGTCCAGGGCGAGACCGTAGGTGTCGTAGAGCTTGAAAGCCACCGGCCCCGGAATCACGCCGGCGGCGGCCGACTTGGCTTCTTCGAGGAAAACCTTCTCGGCCACCTGGAACGTGGTCGCGTAACGATGCTCTTCGTCCTTGACGACGCGCGCCACGCGCTGCACGCTTTCCATCAACTCGGGATAGCCGGGCTTCATCAGCTCGGCGACGAAGCCGGTGAGCTCGAAGAGGTACGGGTCCTGCCGGCCGATCATGCGCGCATTGCGAATGGCGCGCCGCATGATCTTGCGCAACACGTAGCCGCGGCCTTCGTTAGACGGCAACACGCCATCGTGAATCAGAAACGTCGTCGCGCGGCTGTGGTCGGCATTGATCCGCAGCGCCACGTCAGTGCGTGGATCATCGCCGTAACTGACTCCGATCAGCTCCGCGGCGCGATCGATCACCGGCCGCAGCAGGTCGGTGTCGTAATTCGAAATCTTGCCCTGCAGCGCGCACGTAATGCGCTCCAGGCCCATTCCGGTGTCGATGGACGGACGCGGCAGCGGCGTCATCTGGCCGTCGGCAGAGCGCTCGAACTGCATGAACACCAGGTTCCAGACCTCGACGAAGCGCTCGGCCGGTTCGTCCGGCATGCGCCCGGGACCGGCCTCCGGTCCGAAGTCATAGTAAATCTCCGAGCACGGACCGCACGGGCCGGTGTCGCCCATCTGCCAGAAATTGTCCGCTTCGTCCAGGCGGAAAATCCGGCTCTTCGGCACGCCCGCCACTTCCTGCCACAGCCGCTCGGCGTCGTCGTCCTCGCGAAACACGGTCACGTACAGCCGGTCTTTTGAAAGCGCGAAATCCTTGGTCAGCAGCTCCCAGGCGAACGCGATGGCCTCCTTCTTGAAGTAGTCGCCGAAGGAGAAATTGCCGAGCATCTCGAAGAAAGTCTGGTGGCGGCGCGTGTAGCCGACGTTATCCAAATCGTTGTGCTTGCCGCCCGCGCGCACGCACTTCTGCGATGAGGCCGCGCGCGTGTAATCGCGCTTCTCCAGGCCGGTGAACACGTCCTTGAACTGGTTCATCCCCGCGTTGGCGAACAGCAGCGTGGGGTCGTTGGCCGGCACCAGCGACGAACTGCGGACCATCTTGTGACCATGCGCCGCGAAGTAATCGAGAAACTTCTGGCGGATTTCGTTCCCTGTCATGTATTTCTATTGTGACAGGTTGGCGGCGGCCAGGGCCGGGATTGGCGTCGCATTGGAGAACCAAGTACCCTAAAAGTAGGGTGTCAACTGATGTCGTTCCGGCGGCCGGACTGGTCGAGCAACTGTACTCGCAGCTCGAGCAAAAGGCGCGCGCCCTGCGTCCTTCCGACGATCTTGCGCAGCTCGAAAAAGCTTACCGCATGGCGCTGGAGGCCCATAAGGACCAGCTCCGCGACTCCGGCGAACCCTACATCGTCCATCCGCTGAATGTCGCGCTCATCCTGGCCGACATGCAGATGGACCTGGTGTGCCTGGAAACCGGCCTGCTGCACGACACCGTCGAAGACACCCGCATCAGCCTGGACCAGATCCGCAAGGAATTCGGCGACGAAGTGGCCGGCTGCGTCGACGGCGTCACCAAGCTGAGCAAGCTGCACCTATACTCGCGCGAGGAACGCCAGGCTGAGAGCGTCCGCAAGATGCTGCTGGCCATGGTAAACGACATCCGCGTCGTCATCGTGAAGCTGGCCGACCGGCTGCACAACATGCGTACGCTGAAATGGTTGCCGCACGAACGCCAGCTCCGCATGGCGCAGGAGACCCACGACATTTATGCGCCCATCGCGCACCGGCTGGGAATGGGCAAAATCCGCGGCGAACTCGAGGACCTGTCGTTCCAATACCTGGAGCCGGAAGCCTCCGCCGAACTGCTGCGCGAGATGGAGACGCAACGCCCGCAGAACGAGGAATTCCTCAGCAAGATGCGCCACGAAGTGGAGCTGAACCTGCGCCGCGAAAACATCCCGGCGCGCGTCGAAGGCCGCATCAAACGCGCTTACTCGGTCTACCAGAAGATGAAGCGGCAGAAGATTACGCTCGACCAGGTGTACGACCTGCTGGCGCTGCGCATCATCACCGATTCGGTGAAGAACTGCTACGCGGCGCTGGGCGTCATCCACAACGAGTGGCACCCGATCCCCGGGCGCATCAAGGACTTCATCGCGATTCCCCGCCCCAACCTGTATCAATCGCTGCACACCTCGGTGATCGGCCCAGGCGGGCGGTCGTTCGAGGTGCAGATTCGAACCGAGGAGATGCACCGGCTGGCGGAAGAAGGAATCGCCGCGCATTGGAAATACAAGGAGGGCAAGAAAGGGCCGGGCGCTGAAGATCAGCGCATCACCTGGCTGCGGCAACTGGTGGAGTGGCAGCAGGAGATGCACGATCCGGGCGAATTCATGTCCACGCTCAAAGTGGACTTGTACCCGGAGGAAGTGTACACCTTCACGCCCATGGGCAAGGTGATCGCGCTGCCTCGGGAAGCGACGCCAATCGACTTTGCCTACGCGATTCACAGCGACGTGGGCAACACCTGCGTGGGCGCGAAGGTGAACGGCCGCATCGTGCCGCTCAAGTACAGCCTGAAGAACGGCGACGTGGTGGAGATCCTCACGCAGTCCGGCCACCTGCCCAGCAAGGACTGGCTGGCGATCGTCAAGACTTCCAAGGCGCGTAACAAGATCAAGCACGTCATCAACACCACCGAGCGCGCCAAAGCGATTGAGATCGGCCAGAAATATCTGGAAAGGGAAGCGCGCCGGTTGAACGTGCAGCTCAGCCGCATCACCAAGGCCGAGATGGAACAGGTGGCGGCCGAGTACGGTTGCAGCAAGATCGAGGATCTGCACGCGGCGCTCGGTTACGGCAAGTTTTCCGCGCGCCAGGTGTTGCAGAAGCTGGTGCCCGACCAGGTGGGACCGCTGCTGCCGCTGGAAGCTCCCAAGGCCGTTCCGCCGCCTTCAGCCGCGCCGGCGGGAGGCGATACCGGCGACTTGGTCATCAAGGTGAAGGGCGTCGACGACCTGCTGGTGTATCGCGCCAAGTGCTGCAATCCAATCCGCGGCGAGGGCATCGTCGGATACGTGACGCGCGGCAAAGGCATCGCCGTGCATTCCACCAATTGCCCCAACGTGCAGAACCTGATGTACGAAGTGGAGCGCAAGATCGACGTGGAATGGGCGCGCGCCACCACCGAAACGTTCCCGGTGAAGGTGATGGTTTACACCGACGACCGGCCCGGCATGCTCAACCAGCTCACGTCGGTCTTGTTCGCCGAGCAGAGCAATATTCGCAGCCTGGAAGCCAGCGCGGACGGCAAGCGCGGCGCCGACGGCGCAGTGGTCGACATGACCGTGGAGATTCGCGATAAAAAGCAGCTCGAGCGCGTGGTGGCCGCCATCCGCCGCATCTCGGGAGTCCGCGACGTGGAGCGCATTCAATGATCGAAACACAAGCCGAGCCGGAACACATCGCGATTTCGAAATCGAAAGGCATCCAGATCGACTGGAAGGACGGCCATCACAGCAGCTACGCGCTGGCGTATCTGCGCGACCGGTGTCCCTGCGCTACGTGCACCGGCGCGCACGGCACCGAGCCGCAGAAGAGCAATTATTCGGCTCCGCAGAACAGTCCCTTCCAGATGTTCACGCCCACGCTAAAGATGCTCAACGTGGAAGCGGTGGGGCACTACGCCGTTCGCATCGAGTGGAGCGACGGGCACAACACCGGGATTTATTCTTTCGATCACCTGCGCAAAATCTGCCCCTGCGAAGAGTGCAAGCAAGCGGCCGGGTCTTAACTTCGGAAGCGCGGCAGAAACCGGCCGGCGTGAGCGGCCCACACCTGGTACGCGTCTCCGAATCGGGCCGCCATCACAGCGTCTTCTTTGCTCACGCGCGAGATCATCACCGAAGTCAAGCCGCCCAGAAAGACCGCGCCGATGAACCAGTTCGCCGAGATCAGGAAGAACGCCAGCCCTACGCCGTAGAACGCCGTGTACATCGGATGCCGGACCCAGCGGTAGGGTCCCGACGTTACCAGCGTGTGCTGCTCGCGCAGATGCAGCGTGCCGGAGAAATTCCGGCCGAGTTCATGATGAACTCGCCACAGCAAGATCACGGCCCCCGCGCCCAGCACCGCTCCGCTCCATCGCAGCCACGGCCACAACGGAACCGACGCCCAGGACATCCAATCGGGCTTCACCAAGTACAGAACGATCAAGCCCAACCCGCTGATTCCGGCTGTGGCGCGAAGCGCTATGTTGAGCGGGCTTTCGAACTGCTTCACCGGACCCGCGTGGCGCGATTGCGCATGATAATACATCCGCACCACGAACAAGCTGGCGATCACGGCGCCGAGCAAAGCGCGGAAGATCGCCTGGCCTTGCATCTCACCTATCGACTGCTCCCAGCCACATCCGCCGGCGGCTTGGATTCCCGCGCAACACGCCCGGTCTGCGCTTCTTCGATCGAGATGTGGTTGGCCTCCAGCGTCTCGCCCAACACCTGGTCCAGCGATATGCGCGCGTGGCTGTAAGCCGAGAGAGCCGCCACCTCCGTCGATTCCGCGGCCAGCAGACTCTGCTGCGCCGCCACCACATCGGCGATCTTCGCGGTTCCGAATGAGAACATCTGCTGCTCCTTCTCGAGCAGCTCTTGCTGCAAAGCGCGGCTGTCGACCGCCTGCGAGTAGCGGGCCCGCGCCTGGCGCAGCGCCGTCATCTGATTCGAGATGTCCACCACGATCTGGTTCATGTTGCGCCGCTCGATCAGGTCGCTCTGCTGCAACTGCAACTGGTCGATTCCATAGTCGCCCTGCGCGATGCGATTCTGCAACTGCCCCTGGAACAGAACCGCGCCCCGCTCGGTTGGAAAATTCCGGCGAAAAACCTGCCCGAGAGCGGCGCCCAGCCCTCCGACATAGTAGGAATCCACCGGACCCGCTTCGGGCCGACCGGTGCCCGCCAGGCCGACGTCGGTAGTCGACGCGATGCCGCGCAGCACAGGCAGGATGCCGTTGGCCGTCCCCAGAGCGGAAATCTTCGAGCTCTCATCGCCGATCTTCGCCAACGCCACGTCCGGCCGATGCGCCAGCGCTCTCGCCAACAATTCGCGCAACGCCGGCAGATTGTCTTGATCCGGAACCTGAATGCGATCCAGCGTCACCACTTCGGCGGCATCAATGATCGGATCCGCGAGTCCCGTGCGGCTCAGCGCGCTCTTCAACAGGTTCTCCTGCTGGCGCACCGTGGCTTCGGCGATCGCTAAATCCTGACGGCGCCCGGAGAGCTGCGCTTGGACGGCGTAGATGTCCACCCTCGGAATCGCGCCCAGGTCGATCTGCTTCTGCGTATCGTCCACCACTTTCTGCGCCGCGTCCAGCGCGCGCTGCCTCACCTTGAGGTCGTCGCTGGCGGTGACCAGGTCCCAGTACAGATTCAAAACGTTCACCACCACGTTGAGCAACTGCGAGCGGAACGTTTCCCGCGCCGCGCCGATGCCCTTCTCCGCCACACGAATGAACCGGCTGTTCACGGCAATGCCGAAGCCCTGCAGTAACTGGTGCGTAACGAAGAGCTGCACCACCGGAGCCACCGACGGATTCAGAAGGTCGGTGGGTGCGTTCTCCTTGAGGTACGATTCGTTGGCCGCCACCTGCACGTAGCCGCCGGTGATCAGCCCCTGTTGGACAAGATTGTTGTACAAGTGGCGGCTATCGATCAGCTCGCTCACCCGGCTCTGCAACGGATTGGCTTGCGGCGCCGTGCTGTGAAAAAAACCGATGGTGCTCTGCAGCACCGGGTCCAGATTTTGCGTCACCGGCCCGATCTGTGAAATCACCGCATTCGTGCCGCCGCCACCACCGCCACCGCCGTTCCCACTGACCCCCGCCGTCAACTGGCTTCCCGCGACGCCCTGGCCGCTGGTGGCCTGGTTGGCCAGTGTGTTGCCCGCCGTGACGCCCGGGAGCGCCCCGCCCGCCCGAAGACGCTCCAGGTTCCATTCCGCGCCGATGGGGCCGTAGCGGTCCAGCTCCAGGTCGAGATTGTTTTCGATCGCCACCGCGAGCGCGTCCTGCACCGTCAGATAAAGCTTCCCGGCGCGGATCAAGCTATAAATGCGGTCCGAGTTCTTCAACCGAGCCGGAGGAAGCGTCGCTCCCTCGTACGGCCGTATCAAGACCCGCGCGTGCGGCCTTTGGACCATCTGTTCGGGCGCCTGCGCGCGCATTTCAAACAGCAGCGAGCTCCAGGCAACCAAGACGGCAATCGGTTTCTGTATTTTCATCTTGATGCTCCGCTCACTTGTTCTCGCTGGGCAACGGATCCGGCAGAGCGGACCGCCGCGCGACGCGTCCGGATACCGCCTCGTCCAGCGAGATTCTGTTCGACTCCAAAGTCTGGCCCACGGCTTGATCGAATGCGACCTTCGAGTGCGTATAGTTCGCCATGGCCTGGATCTCCGCGCTCTGGGCGCTGGCCAGATCGCGCTGGGCCTGCACCACCTGCGAAATGGTCGACTCGCCGAACTTGAACCGGTTTTGTTCGGCCTCCAGCGTCTGCTGTGCAAGCTGTCGCGTGGCCACCGCCGTCTCATAGCGCGCCCGCGCCTGCTGCAAGCCGATCACGGCATTCTTCACATCCACGCGAATCTGGCTGAGGACCTTCTGGAGCTGCAGCTCGCCCTGCCGCAGGCTGAGCTGGTCGGCCACGTAGTCGCCTTGCGCGGCCCGGTTGCGGAACGGGATGTTCAGCGAAAACCCGGCCGAGTAGTTGGGAAAATTGCGTCGAAAAACCTGCCCTAGCAGATTGCCGTACCCGCCCACGATGAACTGCGAAGGAACCTGGCTGGGGTTCAAAGAGTTCGGGTCGCCCGTCAGGGCGTTATTGGTGAACTCGACAAACGCCTGCAGCGTCGGCAGCAGCGCGTTCTTCGTGCCCGCCAGATTCATCCGCAGGCTCTCGGTGCTGATCTTGGTCTGCTCCAGTTCCGGCCGCGTGTCGAGCGCCTGCTGGATCAGATCCGGCGTGGGCTTCAGTTCTTCGGACGGCGGCACCACGATATGATCCAACGGCACTACGTGCACGTCGTCCAGCGATGCCGAGGCGACGCCGTTCCTGCTCAAGGCGTTCTTCAGAACCGTTTCCTGCTGCGCGACGTTGGTCTGCGCGATGAGCAGCGCTTCCTTCGTCGAAGAAACTTCCGCCGCGGCCCGCGTCACTTCGATGGACGCCAGCGTGCCCAGCCGCACCTGCTGCTGGTTGTCATCCAGAAGTTTCTGCGCCGTCGCCACCGCTTGCTCCTTGATGCGGACATCATCGGCGAAGCTCACCAGGTCCCAATAAAGATTCAGTACCGCCGAAACCGTCGTGATCACCTGCCGCTTCAACTGCAGATCCGTGACCTTCATGTTGTTCTTCTGGACTCTGATGTTGCGGTTGTTGACCGAGACGCCGAAGCCCTGCATCAGGTTCTGCGTCACAAACAGATCCAGGAATCCGTTGGTGAACGGATTCAGGACAAAGGCCGGGCTGTTGACGTGGTTGTAGCTGCTCGAAAAGAAGAGCTGCGCGCTGGTTCCGGTGATGAACGACTGAGCGTAGCCGAGCTGGAATTGCCGGCTGTCGTTCAACTGAAACGGAATCTGCGCCAAAATCGTGTTGCTCAACGGCGTGGTGGCGTGCTGGAAATTGGCGAAGGCAAACAGCGTCGGATCCAGACCGGGCGGCGCCGTGCCGAGCTGAATGGTGATGCCGCCGCCCGATCCCACGCCCGATCCGCTCTCCGGCAAACCCACCGCGTTCACGCTGACGCCGGCCAGGCTGACGCTGGTCGGACCGGGGCTGATGGGTTGACCGATATTGCGCAGCGCGCCGCCGCCTTCAGTGCGCAGCAGGACTTCCCGCGCCAGCGCCGGCGCGTAGCGCTGCACCGCGATGTCCACGTTGTTCTCCAGCGTCAGCGCAATCACGTCCTGCACGTTCAGATAAAGATTGCCCGCGCGCACCAGCGTCTCCAGCCGCGGCGAATTGCCCAGGTTGGCCGGAGGCACAATGCGCCGCTCCAGATGGAATGGCTTCAGCACCGGCCCAACGTAGCGCACCGGCTTGGGCGTCTCCACGTACTCATCCGGCGCTTGGGCGAACGCACAACCGGCTAGGCTCACGAGCAAAACGATCCAATGTCTTCGAAGATTCATCATGTGAATAGAGTCCTGACGCGAAGGATCCCGGGTTCTGGCCCGGCTTCCGGGTGAATCTTTAGTACTGTGGAAGGCTTGCAAAACTGCAATTTGGCTTCCACTTCGCCGGGGCGAAAATCAATCGCTTTATACAATGTTCCTGTCTCGGAATCGCCGGCGCGGCGAGAAGCCGATTTCAACTACTGTCCGGTTTCGCTACCCGCTGTTCGATTTTGCCACATGCGCGCCTGGCGAAAACGGCGCGGCCAGTACTGGACGTGAGTAACATCGCGTCCCCGTAACCTGGCCAACGCACTAAGGCATTGACTCCGCCGGTTTTTCGTTCCACACTTGGGTGCACGGTGAAGCGGGTGGAATCTTGCCTGCAGGATTGGCGTGTGCCCACAATCCGAGAACCTGCCAATGAAATCGGGCCAAAGGAGTCTCCTTGAAAAAACTGTTTGTAGGCAACCTTCCCTATCAAGCCAGCGAAGCCGAGCTTCAGGATTGGTTCACGCGCGCCGGCTTCCAGGCTGATTCAGTTCAGATCATTCGCGACAAGTTCACCGGCGATCCGCGCGGGTTCGGATTCGCCGAATTCAGCAACGACGAGGAAGCCGACCGGGCCGTGCAGACTTGCAACGGCCAGGATTTCCTCGGACGCTCGCTGGTGGTGAACGAAGCCCGGCCGATGCGTGAAGGCGGCGGCGGTGGCGGCGGTCGAGGACGTCCCTCGCACGGACGCGGCGGTGGCGGCGGACGCGGACGCGACCACTAGCCCAGATCCCGAACACCTGCCTGCGCTAACATGCTGTAGTGCAAAACGGCGAAAAGCAACCGCCGGAGATGACCGTCAAGGCGGTCGCTCTCGGCCTCTTCCTGGCATTCGTTTTCGGATCGGCTAACGCCTATCTGGGAATGCGCGCCGGCCAAACCGTGGCCGCCACCATCCCGGCCGCGGTGATCGCGATGGCCCTGTTCCGCATCCCGGCCTTTCGCGGAAACCTGCTCGAACAGAACATCACCCGCACCGCTGCGTCCGTCGGCGAAGCGCTGGTGGCCGGCGCCATCTTCACCATCCCGGCGTTCATGATGGTGGAGCTCGACGGACACCGGCTCTGGACCGATCTGCGATCGCACTACTGGGAAGCCACGGTGGTGCTCCTGGCCGGCGGCTTGATCGGCGTGTTCTTCATCATTTTGCTGCGACGCCCGTTGTGCGTGGACGCGCCCCTGCCCTGGCCGGAAAGCGTGGCCAGCTACGAGATCGTGAAAGCCGGCGAAGCTTCGGCCACCAAGGCGCCCCGCTACATCTTCGGCGCGATGGGCTTCGGCGGGCTGATTCAGATTCTAAAATCCGACAACGGCATCCAGCTCTTCCGCGAATACTCGGAGGGATTCCTGGCGTTTCCCAAATCCGTCATCCAGCATTTCAACTACGAAAAACAGCCCATCGGAAACGTTACGCATTTCGGCGGAATCCACTGGTCCACGCCCAGTCTTTCGCCGGCGCTGATGGGCATCGGCTACATCATCGGGCCGCAACTGGCTTCCATCAACGTGGCCGGCGGCATCATCGCGTGGTGGATCCTCATCCCGCTGCTGATGTTCTTCGATCCGGATCTCGCGCGCCGCATCGGCACCGGCGATTCCGGCATCGCGTCCTATACGATTTGGTACAACGTCGTTCGTCCCATCGCCGTCGGCACCATGCTGGTGGGCGCGGCCAGCACCATGTTCTCCATGCGGGCATCGCTCGCCAGCTCGTTGCGCGGCATCTTCACCGCGTCCACCGCCGCGGCTCACGAAGCCAAGGCCCTGGATCGAACCGAGCGCGACATCCCGCCGCGCTGGGTGGTGCTCTCGACGCTCGTGCTGCTAATCCCCATCACCGCTATCTACTACTACTTCACCCACGGACTGGTTGCGGCCATCGTCTCCGCCGTCATCATGACCATCACCGGATTTCTGCTGTCGGCCATCGGCGGATACCTGGTGGGATTGGTGGGCAGCTCCAATCAGCCGCTCTCCGGTCTCACGCTTGCGGCCTTGATCCTGGCGGCGCTGGTGATGCTGGCCATCGGCGTCAAAGGGCTCTCCGGCGTCGCGGCCGTGCTGGGCGTCGCAGCGGTGGTCTGCGTGGCTTGCTCGGTCTCCGGTTCGCTCATCCAGGACCTGAAAGCCGGCCACCTGCTGGGCGGCACACCCTGGAAGATGGAGCTGGTCGAAATCATCTCGGTGATCCTGCTGGCCTTCTTCCTGATGGGACCCATCATCGCGCTGCACGAAGCTAACCTGGCCACCGGCGGCATCGGCGGCCGCGCGCTGCCAGCTCCACAAGCCGGACTCATGGCTCAGTTGGCCAAAGGAATCGTGGGCGGCCAGATGGCTTGGGGATTGCTCGCCATCGGCGCCGCGTTCGGAGTGGCGCTGCTGCTGTGCGGCGCACGGTCGCCCATGCTGATCGCGGTGGGAATGTATCTTCCTTTCGATACTTCCTCGGCCATTTTCGTGGGCGGCTTGCTGAAGTGGATCGTCGACCGCGCCTCCGCCAAGCGCACCGCCGAACAGAAGCTGGCTATCGAAGAGAAAGGCACGCTGCTCGCCTCGGGCTTGATCGCGGGCGAAGCCATCGTCGGAATTCTGCTGGCCGTGGTCTTCCTGGCCGGCATGCCCGCCCTCGCAACCTTCCGGTTCTATCCGGCCTGGGGCGGATGGCTTTCGCTGATCGGATTCGCCAGCCTCGCCTACGTGCTGATCCGCATCCCGATGCGCGCGTCGGATTGAAGCAGCGCTCAGAGTGCGAACGCGAACCCGACCGAAATTTCGTTCTGGAACAATCGACCGCTCTGGTTCGGCAAGTTGAACGGCTTGCCGCTCTCGTACTGGCGGAAATCGCCGCGCACCAGCCAGTTGTCGCGGACCTTCACCTTCACGCCCAAGCCATAGTTGAAGCCGAACTTGTTGTCGCCTCCACCACTTGAAACAGACGAACCCGGCGGCACGAAATTGCTGTCCTGAATTCCAGCCGCCACGAACGGACGGATCCGCGATCCCTCCGAAGTAAGGTAGAACAACCCGTCGCCGAAGGGTTGATGCACCGCCATGCCGAGTTCGCTCACCGGCGGCCCGTCCAGATGAAGCTGAGTGCGGTTGTAGGCATATCCGAATTCCCATCCCAGGTAGCGATACGTGTTCAACGTGACGCGAAAACCGAAGCGAAACCCGTTCGTGAGACTGATGTTCGCCCCCGGCGCCGGACTGGCCGAAAGCACGTCGCTTCCGATGTTGGCTTTGTTGAGAATCGATTCTCCAAACGACATCCCGGCTTCAAACAACTGGCCGAAGGCAACCGAAGAACCACACAACAGGACCACCAACGCTGCAACCAGCTTCATGAATTTTCTTCCTCCACAATGACGGCATACACTTCCCCCGGTCCGTGCACGCCGCGAATCAGAATCTGCTCGATATCGGCCGTGCGGCTGGGACCGGTGATCAGCACCATCGAACTGGTCTGCTCGGCGGGCTGGGGAATTCGAGCGAGCAATTCGTCCAGGTTGCCTAAAATGCGCGATTTCGGAAAAACCGCGACGTGCACGGGCGGCAGCAGCGAGATGAGTCGCGCCTCTTGCGGGCTCGCGAGCATCACCAGGCTGCCCGTCGCCGCGAGCGCGTAATCGGCGCTGGTTATTCCCACGCCGGCCGTGGCGCAGGCCTGCCGTAGTGCTTCCGGTTCCGTGAAGCCGGACTCCACCTGAGCCAGGCCGGTCACACCGCAAGCCGCGAGAAACGGCGCGTTTGACGCCACCGCGCGCTGGTCCTTCAGTAGAGCTTGGAGCATCGGAGCCACGGCTGCCGGATTGGGCACGATGAATGCTTTTCCCGCTAACTTTTCCAGATTTTGGACGAAGAGAGAGATATAGAGGTTGCGATCCATTTGCGGGTTTCGCAACATTGGGGGCGCAAGAGGGGCCGGAGTTGCGTTACCGGCCCGCCCCAAAGCCGTCCGGATGTCCGCCAGGATCTGCTCGCGCGCGGTCACGACCGCCGCCTCTGGGCCCACCATCGGTGAAAGCTCTGGGACGCCATGGGCGGAAGCTCGCGCTGGCTGGTCCAGCTCCCCAGCGGCCCCACCTTGGGCAGCAGCCCCGCAGACTTCGAACCCAGCCTCGCCAGCGCCAAGTACGTCTTGGGATGCGTCATCAGCCAGGCCCACACCCGGAAAGCAAACCGTTCCACGCCTCCCGATCCCTGCGCCCGCTTCGCCTCGGTGACCTCCGAGCGAAGTTTCAAGAGCAGCTTCGGAATTTCGATCTTCACCGGGCACACCTCCGCGCACGCGCCGCACAAGCTGGATGCGAACGGAAGCCAGCCGTCTTCGCTGACGCCGTGAAACTGCGGCGTGATGATCGCGCCAATCGGGCCTGAATACACCCACGGATAATTGTGCCCGCCGATCTTGCGGTACACCGGGCAGTGATTGAGACAAGCGCCGCAGCGGATGCAATAGAGCGACTGGCGCTTCTCGGGATCTTTGAGCAGCTTGGTGCGGCCGTTGTCGAGCAGCACCACGTAGAATTCATCCGGCCCGTCCAGCTCGCCCGCGCGGCGCGGTCCGGAAAGGAACGATGTGTATACCGTTAGCGGCTGACCGGTGGCGCTGCGGCCGAGCAGGTCCAGGAACACCGCCAGGTCCTGCGCGCGAGGAATCACCTTCTCGATGCCCGCCACGGCGATGTGAATCTTGGGCGCGGACGTAGACAGCCGCGCGTTGCCTTCGTTCTCCACCAGCACCACCGCGCCCGAATCCGCCACCAGAAAATTCGCGCCCGTCACCCCGATGTCCGCCCCCAGAAACTTCTCGCGCAAGGTGGCCCGCGCGATCTTGGTTTGCTTTTCGGGCTCCACCTCTTTGGCGACTCCCAGAGTTTTGGTGAAAAGTTCGGCGACGTCGTACCGGGTCATGTGCAATGCCGGAGCCACGATGTGATACGGACGCTCATGCGCGAGCTGCAAGATGTACTCGCCCAGATCGGTCTCGACAGTCTCGAGCTGATGGCGCTCCAGCCGCTCGTTGAAATGCACCTCTTCGGTGGTCATCGACTTGGACTTGACGATAAGATGCGCCTTGCGCTCCTTGGCCAGCCCCAGCACGAAATCCGACACGTCCTCGCCGGTCCGGCAATACACCACCTTTCCTCCGTGCGCCGCCACGTTGGATTCAAATTGCTCCAGATAGTGGTCCAGGTGCTCGATGGTGTGCTGCTTGATCTGGTTCGCCCGCGTGCGAAGCTCCTGGTAATCGGGCAAGCGCTCCGATCCCACGGCGCCGGCCCGGTGCTCGATCAGGCGGCGCGTCGCCGAGTAGATGGCGAGCTGCAGCCTCGGATCGCCGATGGTCTGCTGGATGCCGCCTGTCGGGGTTCCTTGCATGGCGTCACCGCGAAGCCAGCACTTCGGCCAGGTGCAGAGTGCGGATGGGCAAGCCCGCGCGGTCGATCACACCTTGAAGCTGCATCAGGCAACTGGGATCGATGGAAACCACCGTGCCGGCTTCGGTTTTCTGAATCGAGTCGATCTTGGTGCGGGCCATTCCGCCGGACACCTCCGGGAATTTCACCGAGAACGTGCCCCCGAAACCGCAGCACTCTTCCGCCGCTTCCATCTCACGCAGCGTCAGGCCTTGCACTTTCCCGAGCAGCCGCCGGGGTCCTTCCTTGATGCGCAGTTCTCTCAACGCGTGGCAGCTATCATGATACGTAACCACGCCGTCGAAACGCGCGCCCACGTCGTCGACTTTCGCAACTTCGAGCAGGAATCGCGAGAATTCCCAGACGCGCGGCGCCATCCGGTGAGCTTCCTCCCTTCGCCGGGAATCCTGCTGGAAAATATCCTCGTAATGGTGCGTGATCATGGACGTGCACGATCCCGACGGGACCACGATGCACTCGGCGTCCCGGAAGACATCCAGAAAATGGCGCGCCACCTTGCCCGCCTCCCCCGGATAGCCGCTGTTGAAGGCCGGCTGACCGCAGCAGGTCTGCGCCTCCGGAAAATCGATCTCATAACCCAGCCGCTCCAGCACCTCCGCCATGGCGATTCCGACTCGCGGGAAGAGCTGATCGACGATGCAGGTGACAAACAGGGAAACGCGCGCCACGAACTCCAATTGTAGCGAGTGGCCGCCGATCGGGTGCGGGTATACTGAAATCAAGTCATGAGCGAAGAAGCAAATCCCAACGACCCTCGCTTCGCCGAAATCGAGAGCACTCTGGAACGGCTGATCAACAGCCAGCGTCAACTCCTCCATGCGCAGGTCATCATGGCCGATGGGCTGAACAGAACGGAGAAGAACCTGGAGAGGGTCTCCGAAGCGATAGCAGCCCAGGCTGAAGCAGGGAAACGAACGGACCAACGCCTCGAAGCGCTGGCCGAGCAGATCCAGAAGCTAGCCGACGGCCAAAAGCATTCCGACGAGCATATCGACGCCCTCGCCGACATCGTCCGCCAACTAATCGAGCGCAACGGCAAGAACGGGCACTGACCCGTCTAGAACACGTACTCCGGCGGCTTGATCCCCTTCACCCGCAGGTACACTTCCGCCTGCCCGCGGTGGTGCGCCGTGTGCGTGAAATAGGCCCACAGCCATTCAAACCCGGTCATCTTGCGGCCCTCCGGACCAACTTCGGCGCTCAGCTTCTCGGGCGTCATCGAAGCCACGGCCTGATTGCAGTAGTCGAACGAATCGGTCAGAAACTTGACCACGCTCGCCTTGTCCACCTCCAGCTTCTCCTCACGCACCGCCTGGAGAATTTTTGCCGGAATGGTCGGCCGCGGCAGACCGCTGGCGATGCTGCACGCGCTCACGTTGGCGCCGGCCACCTGGACCATCAACTGGCTGAAGCTCAGTTCCTCGGGAACCGGCCGGAAGCTGTAGCTGTCTTCGGGCATCAGCTTGGCCACCGCAATGGTGAACTCGCCGGTGACCTTCCAGTGTTTCGCCAACGCGTCTTTAACGCCCGTCTGCGCCATCGCCGGAACGGCCAGCGCCAGAATCATCAGAAATTTGGTCTTCATGTTGGACTCTCGAACGCTTGTATCACGGGCGCCGCCGGGAATGCAAACCGTGAGCCTCACTCGGCGCTTGCTTTTCTCCTTTTCTTCGCCCACAATATAAGCATGGCCCTCACTAAGCGGCAGAAAGACGTCCTGGACTTCATCGCGGACTTCGTCGAACAAAACGGCTACAGCCCCAGTTACGAGGAACTCGCCCACGGGCTGAAGCTGGCCTCGCTGGCCACGGTTCACAAACACATCCAGGCGCTCGAATCCCGCAACTACCTGCGCCGGCTGTTCAATCAGAGCCGCTCGCTGGAGGTTTCCGCCAAGTACATGCAGGAGCGACGCCGCAACCGCCAAGCCCCGCGTCCACTGGAGATTCCGCTCGCAGGGCGGATCGCGGCCGGCGCGCCGGTGGAGGCCATCGAAGGCCAGGACACTTTGCAGTTCGCCGACTTCGCCGGCAAGGGAGACACCTTCGCGCTGCAGGTCAGCGGCGAGTCCATGATCGAAGATCACATCCAGAGCGGCGACTATGTTCTGGTGCAACGAACCTCCGAGGCCCGCGACGGCGAAATCGTGGTAGCGCTGGTCCAGGGCCTGGAGACGACGCTTAAGCGCCTGTATCACGAGCCGGACGGACGCATCCGCCTGCAACCCTCCAATTCCTCGATGCAGCCGATCTATGTGAATCCCGCCGACTTACAGCTCCAGGGCCGTGTGCTCGCTGTTTTGCGGAAGTACAAGTAGTCGCGAACGCCACGCCGCCAATGTTAAACTGATAGCGTAAACATGCGTAGTTCGGTAAGCGGCCTTAAGCGTTTCTTGTTCTGGGACTATCCTCGCGCCGGCTGGCAGTACGATGTGATGGTCGGGTTAATTCTGGCTTTCATTTTCCTTACACCGCGGGCCTGGTTTCGCGATCAGCCGCGCGCCAGCAGCATCGTGATGCTGCCCGCCGAGCGTGGCGCCACCGTGTTCTGGATGGACGCCGAGCAGATTTCCAGAGTCGGGGAAGCCGAACAGGCTACTCAGGCCTCGGCCTTGATCAAGGCGCGCACCGGCAAGAAATATAACATCGTTCGCCTGGAACCAATCATCGATTCCGAACAAGAGATCAAGGGGTATATGGCGTTCGCTACGCCGTAACTCTCACGGGCGCGCGATTCCATTTCATGAAGCTGCACTTACATACTGTTCCTGTATTCCTGGCCCTGATCGCACTGGTTTCCGCCCCGGCCGCGCCGTCTGGCTCCGAGAGCCTAAAGGCCCTGCTGGCCCGCATGGACAAAGCCGCCGGCGAATTCAAAGCCATGACGGCGCAATTCACCTATGTCACCCATACCGAGGTTCTCAACGAGGACAACACCGAGACCGGCACCACCATCATGAAAAAAGTACAGTCCGGCGAGGTGCAAGGCATCGTTGACTTCGTGAGCCCGGACAAGCACACGCTCACCTTCGAGAAACGTCGCGTCAAAATCTACTACCCCAAGATCCAATCCTTGGAGGTTTATGATCTGGACAAGCACGGCGAGCACGTGGACAAGTTCCTGATGGTCGGTTTCGGCACTTCCGGCGCTGAACTTGCAAGAGACTACGACATGAGCGTGGTGGCAACCGAAACGATGAAGGATCAGCCGGAGTTGCGGGCCATCCAGCTTCGATTGGTCCCCAAGTCCGGCGAGGCGCGGCAATACGTCAAGAGCATGGACCTCTGGATTCCCGAGCAGGGCGATCCGTATCCAGTGCGCGAGAAGATCCTGCTGCCATCCGGCGACTACCGGATCGTGACCTACGCCGGCAAGAAAATCAATCCCCCTCTGCAACCGGACGCGCTGCAACTGAAATTGCCGCCCGGGGTTAAGACTGTGTATCCGGACAAATGAGACCAGCCAAGTTGAGTTCCAAACCGAACAATCGCGACACCGGCGGCCGGCTGAGCTTTTTGGATTGGTCGCGCGGCATGGCGGCCGTGATCATGCTGCAGGGCCACGTTTTCCACTCCTTCGCGAAACCCGATCTCAGGAACGGCGGCCCCTTCGTGCTCTCGCAGTTCCTGGGCGGCATGGGGCCGGCGATTTTTCTGGTGCTCACCGGAATCACCCTGGCGTTTCTGATGGACCGCAGCGAGCGCCAGGGTCTGGCTCCTCTGGCCCGCTGGAAGGCCGCGCTGCGCCGAGGCGCTTATCTGTTCTCGCTCGCCTTTCTCTTCCGCCTGCAGCTTTGGCTGTTCGGCCTTCCGTATAGCCCCTGGACCGATCTGTTCCGCGTCGACATCCTGAATTGCATGGGTTTTGCGATCGGGCTGATGTCGGTGATGGCCATCTTCACCACCGCCGATCGCGTGCGGCTGTGCGCGGGCCTGGGCCTGGCCATCGCGGCCGCCGCGCCGCTGGTCTCATCGGTGGACTGGAGCTGGCTGCCTCCGCAGGTTTCCGCTTACTTCGTGCCCAGCTACCAGTACTTCGCCTTCTTCCCCTGGGCCGCCTTCATCGCTTTCGGCCTCAGCATCGGCAGCCTGCTGCGGCTGGCAAAACCGGTGCACATGAATCGCATCATGCAGTGGGGAACGCTGGCCGGCCTGGTGCTGATTCTAGGCGGTCAGTATTTCTCGAATGTGCCGTACTCGCTGTACCCGAAATCGGAGTTTTGGCTCGACAGCCCCGGGCTGATCGTGATCAAGCTGGGTGTAGTGATGCTGATCATGGCGTTCTCGTTCCTCTGGACCGAGTTCGCGGTGGGAACTGCGTGGAGCTGGTTGCGCCAGCTCGGCACCACCTCGCTGCTGGTGTACTGGGTGCACATTGAGCTGGTCTATGGACGCTGGTTCGGCGGTTTGAAGGGATCGTTGGGCAACGTCGAATGCGCCGTCGCCGCCGTGGTTGTGGTCGCGTCCATGATCGCCTTGTCGGTGGCGAAGACTCGCTGGCCCAGCATCGCGCCGGCGCTGGCGCAGTATTTCTCCTTCAGCGGCTCGCCACGCAGAGTTTCGGGCGACTAACTGGTCAGAAGCTCGCTCGGATCGCGAGCTGAATCTGTCGCGAAGTGGTGGTGGTCTGCGTGATCTGCCCGGCCGAAGCGACGGGTTGGCCAGTGCTCCCGAATAACTTCAGGCCACTAGGGATCTGAAAATTCGGGTGATTGGCGACGTTGAACATCTCCACGCGAAGATTGACTTGACGCTGCTCGCGCGCCCACAAGGTCCGGTGGACGGCGAGATCCAGATCCACCAGCCCCGGGCCGGTCAAGGTGTTGCGTCCCAGGTTGCCATACGTGCCGCTCGCTGGAATCGCAAACAGGTTCGGATTAAACCATTGCGCCGGGTCGCCCAGAATCAGGGGCGCTCCCGGAATCGGCACAAAGTCGGGCCGCTGCCCCAGAAAGATCGCGGTGTTGTCGCGCAGACCGGCGCGGTCGAATCCGATGATCGGATTGAACGGCGTCCCGGTTTGAGCCTGTAAGATCCCGTGCAATTCCCAGCCGCGCAGAAAGCCGCGGGGTTGCCAGGACCAGTCCGCGGCGAACACCTGCCGGATGTCGAAATTGGACGGCCCGCGATTGCTGCGGAAGTTGAGGGGATTCGGCACGTAGTCGCCATTCAAATAATCGTTGAGAATCGAGTTGGAGGATTCGTCGAGCACCTTGCCCCAGGCGTATTTTGCCTGCATGCGAAACCCGCCGGTGAGCCTCCGCTCGGCGTGCAACTGAAGTTGATTCGACCAGGAGGGGAACTGGGTCAGCCGCATTCCGATGCGTCCGAAATTGGGGTTCAACAAAGGCGCCGTCGGCGAAAAGTAAAGCTGTCCGCCCGGAAGAATGCTGGGCACCGGAATGTTGACGTCCCCGGCATACCCCGGCAGATGGACTCCATGAGACTCCGCGTAGCCAACCCGAACCATGGTTGCGCCCCATTGATGTTCGATCGCGGCTTGAATCTGCGTGACGTAAGGCTGGCTCTCGTAGTACTGCATGCCCTCGATCTGGAGCGGCCCGCCGTCGGCCCCGGCGATCGAGGCGAGGTTGGGAAACGGCGGCTTGGACGGCTGCACGCGAGCGTAGAAGGGCGGCATGCGATCTCCCGAATACGTCAGGTCGTCGGTGCTCAGCAGATCGTAGAAGATACCGGCGCCGGCGCGGAACACGGTGCGGCCATCGCCGAGCACATCCCAGGCCAGCGCGAGACGGGGGCCGAAGTTGGTTTTCGAAGGATTTCGAAACAGCGGGCCGCCCACGGTAACGGCCGGGTCGCGCAATGGATCCGGCAATGAGGCCACTTTTCCGTTCACCTCGGTGGGCGTTGAGTATGGCTCGTAGCGCAGGCCCGCGGTGATCTCCAGCCGTCGCGTCACGTGAAACTCGTCCTGCACGAACGCAAAGAACAGGTTCTGGCGCCATCCTCGCACCGTGGTGCTGCCGGGAATCTGGAGGGCTCCCGAGCTGGGGACTCCTTTCAAGAACGTAGCCAGGCTGGTGAATTGGTAGTCACCGAAGAGGTCCATGTCGGAATCCTGATTGAGCTGCACGCGGTCGAAACCCGCGCCGGCTTTCAAGCTGTGAGCGCCGCTGACGTGGCTGACATCGTAGTTCAACTGGTAGTCGTTAGTTACGTAATGCGTTGGCCGCTGACGCTGCGTAATTCCGCCGAGATCGGTGAGTCCGGTAACTTGAATGGCTCCCATGGGCTCACCGGGAAGAAAGGCCACACCCGCCGGCACCTGGCCGGTCTGGTTGGCCGAGTTCAGATTGTCAATCCGGCTGAATCCGGCATGCAGGTTGTGCAGTGTCGCTGGGGACTCGACAAATTGTGCTTCCGTCTGCGCGAAGTGATACTGCGACTTGCTGTTGAACAGCCATAGCAGGTACGGATCGGGCGTCGAGGTCCCGGCACGGTCGAAAGCATAGCGAGTGGCGAAGCGCAGCCGTTCCGAGCGCAGGTAATCCACTTTTCCCACCGCGTAGTCTTCTTGTGAAGGCGTGTTGAGCTGAGCGATGTACTGGCCGGTTCCGTCCGAAAATAAGGCTCCGTTGGGAAGAGGATAGAGCTGCAGGAAAGGTGTGACGGCGGAAGAAACGGCCACGTTTCCGCCGGGCAATTGGCCCGACCGCGCGGCCGCGCCGAGCGTGGTCGCGATCGAGGTTTGTCCGGACGTCGAACGGACTCCTTCGTAGTCCCCCAGGAAGAACCAGCGCTGCCGCACGATCGGGCCGCCGAGCAGCCCGCCGAACTGATTCCGTTTCAGCGGCGGAATGGGCGAAGACGGCGAATCGACGTAATTCTTCGCATCCATCGCGGAGTTCCGGAAAAAGTCGAAAATGCTGCCGTGCATCTCATTGGTGCCGGACTTCGACACGGCCGTGAACATGGCGCCCGCCGCTCTGCCGTATTCGGCCAGAAACGGGCTGGCTACCAGGCGCAGCTCCGCGACGGCTTCCACGCCGAGGGTCTGGCCCGTCGCGCTGGACGGCGCCGAGCCGGTAGTGTCATTTACGTAGATGCCGTCCACGCGATAACTGTTCTCGGTCGGCCGCGCGCCATTGACCGACATATGCAGCGCGGAGCCGTAATTGAGGCTGCGCGTCGAAGCGTATGACAAGGTCGCGCCCGTTTCCAGCGCGGACAGATCGAACAGATCCCGGCCATGCAGCGGAAGGTTCTCCAGTCGCATCTGGCCTACCGAAGAACCCCAGTCGGCGGCACTCGGACTTACCAGCGAGGCGGTTGCATCCACCGCCACTCCCTGGCTGGTTTCGCCCAGTTGCAGTTGGAAATCAATGCGCAGACTTCGCCCTGCGTCCAGAATCACGCCCCGGCGTGTCACCGTCCGGAAGCCGGCATACTCCGCCTGGATGTCATAAACGCCCGGAGCCAGCCCTTGCGCGAAGTAGTAACCCGCGCCGCCGCTGGCGATGCGCCTCTCGGCGCCGGTGGTGGTTTCGAGCAGGCGGATGGACGCGCCGCGGATCGCCGCATCCGATGGGTCCGTGACCAACCCTTCGATGCCGCCGGTGGTCTGCGCGTGCGCGATACTCAGGAAGAAGATGGCTGCAGCGGTCACTCTCATGCGTTACTCCAGGACTTCATTGCAAGCTCCCAATAGCGGGCGTCGATCAGCGGGTCGGCGGAGGTCGTGGCCGGAGAGTAGCCGCGAGCGATCGCCCATTGGACGATTCGAGCCACGCTCTTGCGATCGACCTCGCCGTTTTGCGTAAAGGTGCGGCGGCATCCGTCGATCACATTCGCGCCCAGGTTGCTGGCGGCCGCGTAGTCCTTGAGAAACTGCGGCGTGGCGCCCGCCAGAAAATCCCGGCCAGCCCGCAGGTAAGCGGCCAGCAGAGCGGCGCCGGCCTTCGGATCACTTTCGATCAGACCTTTGCCAAACCAAATGTAGGAGAACTGGAGACCGGTCAGCGCTCTCAAGCCCGCGTCCTCCCGCACTATCTCGGGGTGAGAACTGAAATTGTACGGCACGTGTCCGGCATTCATCGCCGCGTCCACGCCGCCGGAAATAAGAGCCGCGACCATCTCGGGGTGGCCGAGATTCGTGCGCGGGGTTTTGCTGGGATCCAGGCCCACGGCGCTCAACTCGCTATCGAGGAAGAATTCCCCGAGCCCCGCGCGACCGACGGTGCTGAAGCGCTTTCCCTCCCACAGCCGGATGTCAGAGGTCCCCTTGGGAAAGGACTTCCGGCGCACGTAGATGGCGCCCGCATCGCCGCAGGCCGGGGACACAACCTCCCGGCCGAGGACGATTCGAAGCGTGGCTCCCCCGCTTGCCAGGTTGAACAGCGCCGGCGAGGCGAAGGTGCACGCGCCGTCCACTTGTCCCGCTGCCAGCAGGGATGCCATGATCTGCGCGGTGGCGGCCACTTGCGGACGAACGTCGAAACCAGCGTCGCGAAAATATCCTTTCTCGAGCGCCAGGTAGAAGACGCTCATGTTGGGGAAGGGGTGCGCTCCAAACCGGATTTCGCGCAGCGGGCCGCTCTTCTTTCTTGCGCAGGATGAAAGGACGGCGGCGGCCGCCGGCAACAGCAGGTCCCTACGACGCATCCACTGCTCCGGCAGCGGCGGTCAGTGGCTTACGCAGGCCCAACAGAACCAGTGGAAGGATCTTGCCGGTCCGGCCCACGATGGGCGGCTCCGCGAGGATTTCCAGTGAGCCGGCGTGTCGCCAAATTCGGTTCGCCAAGGTTCCCCCATACAGTTTGCTAATCTCGCCCAGAAAGCAATCGCGAATCTGGTCGGCGCGAACCTCGCCGATGCGCGGATTTACCCGCAGCGCGATGCGCGTGCCGCTTCCGGCGTCCTGTTCGACCAACTGATAATCCACCGGGCTGCCGCCGAAGCGGGCCGGAAGTACGCCCTCCAGAATCGCGACAATGCCGCTGGCGGGAAGTGTCATGCCGTGACTGGTGAGCTTGGTGTAGCTATACATGTCCGAAATCACGCTGGTGAACCCGAGCTTCGAAAACACGCAATCGCACTGCGAAGGCGACATCACTCCATGGTCGCCGATTTCCAGGTTGATGACAAAGCAGCGTGAGAACGGAAGGAGGCTGGTGAGCAACATCGAGTTGACCTCGATTTCCGAATCAGCCGCTTGTGAGCGGCGAGTGACGATGGCCACGGCGTCGCGAAAATGGTGGACCGTGTTGATGCCGCCGTACCTGGAGCAGCTCAAGCCAATGGTGCCGAATTCGACTGTTTTATACGTGGCGAACACCTCGGCGCCGGCGTTGTGAATCACGGCGGCTTTGGCCGGGGTCAAAGCCTCGCCCGAGGTAACGAACCGGGCGCCCGAAATATCCAGCCCTCGCTCCAGCGCGGCGGCCGCGACCCGCACGCAGGAACTGGCCACGCCGGTCACGAAGCTGAGCCGGCCGCGCTGTCGCGCTTTGGCGATCGCCTCGGCGACCGGGCCGAAATCGTTTTGAGGAAGAAATTGAAGCGGGGGCATGCGGACCCCCATGGCTCGCGCTTCCAGCCAAAGCAGCCGCGTGACCGCCCGGTAGTGGCCCGAATCCTTGAAGGTCCCGGCGACCGCGTACCAACGCTCCGCAGGCAGCCCCATGTTGTGCCCGAAGAACGCGCGCGAAAACCCGTAGACCGAGGGTAGCGTGGGGGCCAGAATGAACCAGGACCGGTCCCACGCACCGAGGTCGCTGAACGCGAGAGATTCGTAGCAGCTCTGGTAAGCGCGGAGCTGCGGGTTGGTGCCGATCGAAGTCCCCCGGTTCAGCCCGCCGGATGAGCTGGTTTCCAGGCGGTTGGATACGAGCGGGTTGCGGAAACTTCTGGTCGTCGCACTGATATGCCGGCCGTTGCGAACAATCGGCTGAGTACCTTTAAATTCGTCGTGAGACAAAAACACACCCGACTGGCGCAACGTTTCAAGAGCTCTATCGAGACCGCAACTCCGCACCAGACTCTCGACATCGGCGAAGCCGCAGCGGGCTTCCGCGAACATCTGGGCATATGGATGGCTTGGATCGCGGAACACGACTTTCGCGAGCAAGTCGAGAAAGCGGCGTTCGCGGTTCTGGAGCTGATCGGAAAGCACCGCCGCGGGGTCCGGGTGGGACGGCTCGCGAATGGTCTCTCGCAATCCCCAGGCCATTCGCGCATAGTACGAACAGGCCTCAAACCAAAGCATCGCTCTATTGTACAAGGGCCTGCTGCGTTAGTGAATTGCCTCAGACTCAGGCTGGAGACGCCGCGGGCTTGGAAAAGATCGCGTCCACAACCGCTTTTCCTTTGCGCATGATGAGTTCGGCCAGGTTCAGCGCGAGGGCCAGCGCCAGCAGTCCCGGCCAGAGGCGCAGCGTGGATGCCTCCGAGCGTCTTCCGGACTCGAAGACCTGGCTGGGCGCGGGATTGAATCGCCCGCCGGTAAATTCGGAAATGGAGCGCAGCAGAAACTTGTTCGAGCCGTAGTCGAGCAACTCCTGCTCCTGCCGGTAGTAACCAACTTCGGGAAACGCGCGCGATTCCTCAAGCGGCCGGATGCGGAACAGACCCTGTTGCTGTCCGATGTGAATCCGTCCGCGGTAGGACTTGTCCGCGAGTTCGGTGATGGGCATGGGATGCTGGAATCCGCCGGGACCGAGAGCAAAAATGTTGGGCGCCTTCGGCGGCTGGGCGACATCGCGGCCAAGTTGATAGTTCACCACCAGATCGCCGCTGGCGCTATCGTACTCCACTTTCGCTTCGCCCACCTCGGCGTGTGGAAACAGGTCGCGAAAGATGTTGGTCCACAGCCGGTCGAAGCCCTTCCAGGTAACCCAGTCGGCCGCCCAGCGGCTCTTGGCGTCGGAAGTAAACACCACCGCGCGGCCCAATCCGTATTGCCAGCGCACCAGCAACGGGTCTTTTTGGTCGACTTTAAGGATGGTGTCGGAGGTCGGCTTGGCGATGAACTTCACGTAGCCCTTGAGCGCCGGAGCGGAATCGATGCCGACGCCATCCAGAATCTCGGCGTTCTTGCCGACGATGGGGCGCAGCGTTTTCTCGACCGCGGTGGAGCCGGTATGTTCCATCACGTCCTTCAACAAAATCTGTTCGAGACCGGCCGGCTCGTTGAGAAAATACGATTTGCCGTTGGCGACCGTGGCCACCTTTTCCAGATAAGCGCGGTTGACGTCCTGGCCGAGTCCGACGGTGGAGATGGTGACGTGCCGCGCGGCGGCTTCCTTGGAAAGATCCAGGCTATCGCCTTCCTCCGAGATTCCGTCGGTCAGCAACACGATGTGCTTGAAGGTGGCGCGCGAGGGAAGCACGCGGCGGTAGGCCTCCGTTAAAGCCGGGGCGATCTGCGTGCCGCCGTCCGGGACGATTCCCGAGATGAGCCGTTTGATCAAGGCTTTGTCTTCGGCTCGGCGCATCGGGACGGCCCACTGGAAGGAGTTGTCAAAGATGAGCACGCCGACCTGGTCGACTGGGCGCAGATTGTCAACCACGCCGATGGCGGCCAGCCGGGCCAGCTCGATCTTGCGGCCTTCCATGGAGGACGATTTGTCGATAATCAGCACCACCGCGGTGCCTTCCGGAGAGCGCGGTGGCGCGAGCTTGGCGGGCATGGTGCGATCCAGGGCGTCTTCGGCGGTCTTGGTGTCGTTATAGATGTTGCGCTCGCCGGCGATGACCAGCAGGCCGCCGCCTTCTTTCACGAACTTCTCGATTTCATCTTTCCGCGACGCTGGAAGACCCTCGAGATCCAGGTTGTTCAAAACCAGGAGCTGGTAACTCGCGAGATCCCCGTGCGCGGGATCGTTGCTTCGCTCGACATCGAATTGAGCGGCTGTCAGGGTCTGCATCAGGTTGGTCTCGGTGCCTTCGGGGTCCTGAGAAAGGTACAGGACCTTGGGCCTGCGCAACGTCATGGCGCGGTCGAAGCGGATTTCGCCGAGGCTGCCGGCGCGGATCGCACCCGCCAGATTCAACACGCCGGCTTCGGTGAGGCTGGCGTGAACGCGAACCTGGTTGCTGCCCTTCTCGAGCGGCACCGGATTGGATCCGAGCGGCTTGCCTTCCGCGCTGATTTCCACGCTGGCCGAGACGTTGGCGGGCGAGGAGACGTTCAAGTCGATGGGGAATTTCTCGCCGGTGAAGGCCACGGTCGGAAGACTCACTGACTCAAGATGCAGGCCGGGCTGCGGCTTGCCTTCGAGCGGGATGGTATCGATGGGGATACCGAGATTCTGCGCCTGCCAGGTGGCGCGGGTGATGCTGCCGGCGTTTTCCTTGCCGTCGGAAATCAGCACGAGTCGCGGAACCAGTCCGGAGGGCAGCGACGTGATGGCTTCGCGAACGGCGGCTTCGAGATCCGTGCCGCGGCCCTCTTCGCCGGCGGTGTATTTGAAATGCCAGCCGCGCTGTTGCTCTTCGGGCGCAAGATTGCGGACGGAACGCGCAAAGGGAAGCACCCGGATCCAATGGCGGCCGCGCGAGTTGTCCAGCGCCGTCGCGAGCTCGGAGGCGCGGGCCAGGTCCTGCGGCGCGATGCTGGCGGAGGTGTCCACCAGGACCGCGACGGCCATCTTGGTTTCGGGGATGGTCAGCTTGGGCTCGGCGAGAGCCAGCACAATGGCGATGATGGTAAGCGTTTTCAGGAGCAGCGCGATGGTTCGGCGGGTGCGCCGCCATTCGAACAGCATCCACGCGAGCGGCAGGACGAGCAGCGCCAGGACCCAGGCTCGTTCGAAGGTCATGACTGGGGTTCTCCCGAGAACTGGCGTTCACACGAGCGTGAACGCGGCACGCAGGAGTGCGTGCGCCACGTCGTCGTCATGAGGCTTTCCTCCAGGGCAGACGTGGCATGACTTGCGCCGCTGCCACCAGGCCCTTGCGCATGCGTCCGAACAGAATCCAATCGGCCACCAGGCCCAGGCCGCCGAGCAGCGCCAGCCATTGCCAGATATCTTTGGAAGCCGGTTCGTAGGGCGCGCGGCCAGGCAAGCCGTGCCTCACGTTGGCCGGCTTCCAGACCACGTCGCCCGGCTGCGGCAACGTCAGCGAATACACCAGCTCGCGGTCGCCGGTGAGAACTCGCACGATTCCCGAAGCGCCGGTGAAGAAACGCAGCGTCCGCCCTTCCAAGGTGAACGGCAGCGCCAGGCCGTCCTCGGTCTGGACGTGAATGGTGGAAGGATCGGCTTCCGATTCCAGGTCCACTTGCACGGTGCCGACTGTGCCGGCCGTCAGTTCCCAGGTGCGGAACGTGTCGGGCGCCATCCAGCGGATCATGTTGGCGAACATCAGCGGCGTGGTGAGCTCGTACTTCATGCCGGCCCGCACCGGATGAAATCCCAACACTACGATTTTCGGTTTGGCTTGACGCGCGACGATGAGCGGGCCTGCGTCGGATTCGGCCACCACGGTATCCCCGGGCCCAGGGCGGAACAGTTCCGCGTTCGCAATTTCGGAGTCTTTCGCGCGCAGGCCGGCGCCCAGAGGATGATCCAGCCGCCAGCTTTTCAGCTTCACTTGCTTTCCGGAGCTCGCGACCGGGACGGGCGACTTATCGGGCGGCGGCTCCACCCAAATGGTTTCGGCCTGGGGCGGAGCCGATGGAGCGAAGCGATCCAGCACGACGATGCCGCTCTGGATCTTGGGATCGTAGTTTGATACCGGCTGGAAGGTGGCTTGAACGCCCGGGATGGAATTGAGCACCGGACGCAGCAACTCGGGTTCCGCGGAATAAACCGTGACGGGAACCAGCCTTCGCGCGGGCAACTCGAGAATGGCGCGATGGTCCTGCGCGAAGGCATCTTGCATCAGCAGGCGCGCTTCGAGCCATCCAGCGGCGCGCGTTTTGAACCGGAAAGCGGCGTTCTCTTCGGCGCCGGGTTTTAATTCGAAGCGGTGCGTGCCCACCGGTCCGCCGCCAAACTGCACTCCCAGCGGGGCCGAGCGAGACCGCGAGCCGTAGTTCTTCACGGCCACGAAGACTTCCCAGGTTTCCGGATCTTCCGGCGACCTGCGTACGCTGACTTTGCGCAAGCCGACGTGTTCCGCGGGGCTGGGAACGGCGATCACGCGCAGGTTCGCCGGCGCGTTCACCTGCGAGGCTTCGTCGCTGGAGATGCGCGCTGCGCCAACCAGCACGATCTCGCCGGCGCGCTGCGCATGGATCTTCTGAGCTTGCTGCGCGAATTGGAGCGCCTGCTGAATGTTGAGCGGTCCGGCGCCGGGTTGGGTCTGGTCGATGGCCTGTTGGATTTTCAACCGGTCGGATTCGAAAACCGTCGCCGGGGTAGCGAGCACGTCGGCGCGCAGCACCATCACGCGGTCGCTGGAGGGCAGCATGCGGAGGTAATTTCTGGCGGCGGCGCGCGCCTGGTCGATCATCCTGGCTTGGCCGGAGCGGCCGCCCATCCAGGCCGAGGTATCGAGAATCAGCACGTGATCGCGGGAGGAACGCGCCGGCGAGCCGAACCGAAGCTGCGCGATAGCGAGCAGCAGCAACAGCATGCTGATCAACTGCAACACCAGCGACCAGGGCTGTTGCAACTTCCGGCGATGCTTCAGCACCGGAGGCTTCTCGGCCAGCTCGAAGAAGCGCAAAGTCGAGACGGTGTGCTTCTTGCGCATGCGGTCCAGCAGGTAGAGCGCCACCACGACTCCGGAGAGCGATCCCAGGATCGCGAGAAATTCCGGCAGGCTGAGGTTTAGGAAAAACATGACGCTGTTACTGGATGCCGCCGGTCCGCGCTATCGGGCCGAAGACCGCCTCCTCGATGGTTGTGGCCGTGGAGAGTCCCACGTAGCGCCCGCTGTTCCGCAGTCCGATGCGTTGGATGCTGCGGGAGAACTCATCGAAGGCCTGCGTGTAGTGCCGGCGCGCGGCGTCGTCGAATCCGATTTCGAGCATGCCGCCGGTCTCGGCGTCGGTCAGATCGAGTTGGCCTTCCCAGGGCGGCTCGCGATCCTCCTGGTCCCAGACGTGGAGCAGCATCAGCTCGTGTCCGAAGTCGGCCAGGAACTGGAGCGGCCGCTCGCAATCGTGTTCGTCGAGGAAATCGGAAATGATGATCAGCAGGCCGCGCTGCGGATACTTGGTGATGAACTGGCGGGCCACTTCGAAGTAGTTGGTGCGGCCGGATGGTTTCAGCCCTTCCAGGAAGTTGACAGCGGGGATGAAGCGATGGCGGCCGCCGCCGCACACGAACGAATCGCCCAGATTCTCGGCGAACGGCTGGATGGAGATGGTGTCCAGCCGCACCAGGCCGATGTAGCACAGCGCGGCGGCGAGCCTGCGGGCGTAGTCAAATTTCGACACGCCGCCGGTGGCCATGGAACCGCTGCAGTCGAGCAGGACCCGGACCGGAATGCGGGGCTCCACCTGGAACATTTTTAGAAACAGCTTTTCGAGGCGCAGGTAGGCACGCCAGTTGACGGCGCGCAGGTCGTCGCCATGGTGGAACTGGCGATGGTCCAGGAATTCCTGGCCGGGTCCGGCGAAGTGGGAGATGTTGTGGCCGCCCACCAGGCCGGGGAAGGATTTCTGCCACTGGATCGCGAGCCGCTCGAGCTTCTCGAGGAAAGCGCTATCGATCAGTGGTGCGGGTTTCACGCGACTGCCGCGGAAGTGATGCTTCCGATGATTTCAGTGAGGATGGTCTCCGGCGTCTGGCCGTCGGCGTGAGCGTCGAAGTTCAAGATGACGCGGTGGCGCAGCACGGCCGGAGCGATCTCCCGGATGTCGTCCAGGCTGAGGTTCAGGCGTCCGCGCATCAGCGCTAAGACTCGGCCGCACTCCACCAGCGCCTGGGCGCCGCGAGGCGAGCTGCCGTAACGGATATATTTGTTGGCGAGTTGATGGGCGTGGCGAGTGCCGGGCTGCGTGGCCATGACCAGGTCGATGGCGAAGTCCTGAACGTGCTGGGCCACCAGGACCTCGCGGCAGGCCGCGCGCATTTCGAGGATCGCCTGACGGTCCACTACCTGATGCAGAGACGTTTCGTCGCTGTGAATGGTCCGCTCGACGATGCGGTTCAGATCTTCCCGCGAAGGATACAGCACCAGGATCTTCATCAGGAAGCGATCGAGCTGCGCTTCCGGCAGCGGGTAGGTGCCCTCCATTTCGATGGGGTTCTGGGTGGCCATCACCAGAAACGGAGCGTCCAGTTCATGCGTGGTGGTGCCGCTGGTAACGGTACGTTCCTGCATGGCTTCGAGCAGCGCGGACTGCGTCTTGGGCGTGGCGCGGTTGATCTCGTCGGCCAGCACCAGGTTGGCGAAGATGGGCCCGGGCTGGAAGCGCAGCGCCTTGGCGCCGTGATCGTCGGTTTCGATGATCATGCTTCCGACGATGTCGGCGGGCATCAGGTCGGGCGTGAACTGGATGCGCGAGTACTTCAAGTGCAGCACGCGCCCGAGCGTGCGGAGCAGGGTGGTCTTGCCGAGTCCCGGCACTCCTTCGAGCAACACATGGCCGCCGGCCAGAAGACAGATCAAGACACCGTCGACCACGTGTTGCTGGCCGACGATGACTTTGCCAATCTCTTGGCGCACCTGTTCCATATGACTGGTGGCGAGTTGAAGGGCGGAGTCGGTACGCACGTCTCTATCTTACCTTTGCACTGGATCGCTGCTGGGCAGACTTGGAGCTACTATAGCACCAGGGAGCCATGCCAGCCAACGGTTCAAGCCCGGAGTCCATCCAGCAGCGGCTCACCGAGCTGCGCAACGGCCTGCTGGGGCTGCACAAGACACTGCTGGAATCGGAGCGCTCGACTTATGAACGGGACATCGCGCGCATCACGTCCAGCACCGAGCTGTTGAAGCTGGTGCTGTACGATTCGTGGTTCGCCTGGTTGCACGAGCTGTCGGAGTTCGTGGTGCTGATTGACGAGACGCTGGACGCCAAGGAACCGCCGGGCGGAATCGACGCCGAGCGGCTGATCGAGCAGGCCTGGGATTTGCTGGCGCCGGACGAGATGGGCACGGGGTTCGCGCGACGATACTTTGAGGCGTTGCAGCGCGATCCGGACGTGGTGCTGGCGCACGCGAGGACCAGGAAGATGATGGAGGGGTTGGGCTAGCGGCGCCGGACACATTGTATGGTGATCAGATTAGGCCAATGCGAAGCGGAGCCGACGCGTCACGGCAACATCAAGCATGTGCTGGCGCGTGGTGGCGAGTTACCTAACATCACGCAGGTCGCGGTCGGGGTCTTTCCCGAGTTGTGCGAAACGGATCTGCACAGTCATCCAACGATGTACGAGGTGTACTTCGTCCTGGAGGGCAGCGCTACCTATACGATCGGTGAGCAGCGCTTCGACGTTTCAGAAGGCGACTTTATCATAGTGCCGCCGGGAGTGGTTCACAATCAAAAGGTCACCAAGGCGCCGCATCGCATTTTCTACTGGGGGATCGCCACCGACCAAGGTGCGCCCAGTCAATCCTGACGCCGTTTCGGGAATTCTCAGACGCCCGCGCTCTCGTTCTTGCGGCTGAGTTCTTCGGAAAGAATGATGGCTTCGGCCAGCTCTTTCATGGGACGGCGCAGGCGGCGGCTCTCGTTGCGCAGGCGGAGATAGGCGTCCTCCTCGGTGAGGCCGTAGCGCTGCTGCAGAATTCCCTTGGCGCGCTCGACGACCTTGCGCGTCTCGAGCTGCCGTCTCATCTCCAGCGTTTCTTCGACCAGACGGGCGTTCTGCTCCGCCAACAGGGACTTTGAGATGGCGCCTCCCATTTGCTCGCCGACGAAGGTAAGCAGCGCGATCTCGTCGGGAGTGTGGGCGTGCTGCTGCCGATGATGCACGTTGATTACGCCGATGATGTCGCCGCCGCTGACCAGTGGGACCGACAGAAAAGCCTCGTAGGTGTCTTCAATCAGGGCTTGGAAGCGCTTGAAGCGCGCGTCGGAGCCGGCGTTGGACGGGAGCGCAACCACCGACTTGTGCTCGGCCACCCAACCGGTCACGCCTTCGCCCATCTTCATACGCAGATTCCCGAGAGCGGAGGCATGCGGCAACTGCGATGCGCGCAGTACGATCTCGTCGCTGTCACGTTCAATCAGATACACCAGGCATGCGTCGCACTCCGTAACTTGCGCTGTGATCCCGATGATTTCCCCGAGCATTTCGTCGAGCGACAGCTCGGAGCTGACGATGCTGCTGATGCGATGTAAGAGTCCAACTTGGGAAGCCGATGGCTCCATAACTTGTGTGCTTGCCATACCTCAGAGTAGGCGAGCTTCCGGGATTGGTCCAATCGAAAATTCCTATGGAGCTTATTGCCTTGCGGCTGATGCTTTTAATCGAATGCGAAGTATTTGAGCAGGTTGGAGTTCCGGGCATCGGCAGCAGGCTTGGGAGCCACGACACCCGCGCCGCAGACCATTACAGGATGGTGACTAGCTGGTCCTGAGCTTGGCCTGTTACCTGGGCCTGACCCGGCGCCACATAGACGTTCACCTCGGAACGAATCCCGAATTCCGGCAGATAAACTCCGGGCTCGATGGAGAAGCAGGTGCCGGGGATGATGCGGCGCTCGTCGTGCGTTTCGAGATTGTCCATGTTGGCGCCGGTTCCGTGGACCTCTTCGCCGATGGAATGGCCGGTGCGATGGATGAAATATTCGCCGAAGCCCTTCTGTTGGATGTGGCCGCGGGCGGCGTCATCGACTTGGAATCCGTGAATGATTTCGTTGCGCGAGACTGCGTCTTGCACGCGGGTGATGGCGCGATTCCGAGCGTCGCGCACGACTTCAAACACGTTTTGGATTTGGGACGGAGGCTGGGAACCGCAATAGCCGGTCCAGGTGATGTCGTAGAACACCGCTCTGGGGCGATCCAGCTTGGCCCACATATCGATCAGCACGGCATCGCCCTTTCGAATCGCCCGGCTGCTTTCCGCTTCCGGTTCGTAGTGCGGATTGGACATGTTGGCGTTGACGGCGACGATGGGTCCGTGGTCGGTGACCAGACCGGATTGATCGAAGGCGGCGCGGATGAACCGATTTATGTCCCACTCGGTGATGGTCCCTCCGCCGCTCAGCACCGATCCGATCTTCTGGAAGGCTTCGGCGCGAATGCGATCGACGCGGCGGCCTGCTTCGAGATGCATCTCCAGTTGCTGCGCGGTCCAGCGGGCTTCGAATAGCTGGATGAGATTGGCGGAGCTCACTACTTCGACGCCCGCGCCTCTGACCAACTCCAAGGTGCCGCCATCGACGAGGGAAACGTACGGGATCGCGCAATTGGGCGAGTACTGCATGGCGACGCGGCGGCAGCCGGCGAGCATTTGTTTGATTCCCTCAGTTTGCGCTGGCCAGCTCGAATAGATGTGCATGCTTCCGGGCAGGCCGGACAGGACGCCGGACTCGATCGCATGCACCAATCCTTTCGGTTCGCCTTGTGCGGGGATGAGGTAATACCAGCGGCGCGTCACGGTGCGGCCGGGATTCAATCCCAAGACGCGGTAGGCCAGCGGGTCTCGCTGGTGGTGGTCGAAGAACAACCAGCCGTCCAGCTTTTCTTCTCGCAACGTTTTCTGAATTTCATCCAGGTGCATGATTAAGCCTCGAAGAGGATGTCAGGTACTGCCGGCGCCGCTCTGCTCTGAGCCGGACGGCGCCGCGAGTTTACGATAGCGAACTCGAGTGTTCAGGTTCAGAACTCCCGCCACATCCTTGGTGTCGACGACCTGAAAATCGAGCACGTCGTCCAGCCAGTCCTGGCTGAGGCCGTTCGAATACTGAGTTGCGACGGTCAGCGTATATTCCTGGCGGCTCAGCAGACAATCCAACTCCAACTCGATTTGCAAAGTGTCGCCCGGCGCGAATTGCCCTAGCGGGACGCCCTCGAGGCGCGTATTGGTTCCAAACACATCCATGCCAATGCGATTTCGAATCAGCAGGCCAACTACCGGCTCTATAACAGCCTGATGAAATACGGCCTGGACGCGAATGACGATCGATTCGCCAGGGCGGAAGGCGCGCGTAGCTTCACCGGCGCGATTCAACATGCGGACATCCACGATCCGGCTGGCGCCATCGCCGTGCCGAAAGCTGCTGGTCGCGGCGGCGCCTTCGATTGCGCCGTCCGTTTTGTTGGCGCGCTCCTGGTCCAAGGCAAAACCGACGTAGCGGTTTACGGCGTCCTTTGGTGATCCCTCCATCACGACCTTTCCGGCCAGCATGAAGGCGGCTCGGTCCGCCAATCGCTTCACCAGTCCCAGGTCGTGCGAGACCAGCAGGACGGTTGTCTTTCGCTGGCGCAACTCTTCAAATTTCTGGATGCACCGGCTGGCGAATATCGCGTCACCGACGGCCAATGCTTCATCGACGATCAGGATCTCGGGATCGACGTGGATGGCAGTGGAGAACGCCAGGCGAACGTACATTCCCGTGGAGTACTCTTTCACCGGCCGATCGATGAATCTACCGATTTCCGCGAAGGACTCGATTTTCGGAAAGGCTCGCTCCATTTCATTTCGGGACAGGCCCATGATCTCGCCGTTCAGATACACATTGTCGCGACCGCTGAATTCGGGATTGAAGCCGGCGCCGAGTTCGAGGAGTGCTGCCACGCGTCCGCCCCGGAGTACGCGGCCAGTGGTTGGCTGCAGGATTCCGCAGATGATCTGAAGCAGTGTGCTCTTGCCCGAACCATTCGGCCCTATGATGGCGAAAACCTCGCCCTTTTCGACGCGAAAGTTCACGTTGCGCAAGGCATAGAACTCCGAACTCCGCCGTTTCCGGTGGCCGAGGCCAGCGAGGATTCTATGGAATGGATGCTGGTAGAGGTGATAGACCTTGGAAACGTTCTGGACGGAGATCACGGCGCATTCTCAATGTACCGCGAACTCAGGAGGCGGCGGGCCTTTATCCGAGCCGGAGGCTGCGGCGCGCGCCTCGCGAGAGTGGCAGGGAATAAGTCGGCGCCCGATGTCAACCGCTTGAAAACACTAAGTAGATTTCTCGATATTTTTTGTCACCGTCGATTCCGGCTCTCACTTAGGCCGCCAGGCGATCAGGCGGTCTGAATTTCCGCCGCCGCCTCCAAACCCCGCTCCTTGATCTCCACCTCGCGCATTCGGAATTTCTGAATCTTTCCAGTCACCGTCATCGGAAACGAATCCACAAACCGGATATACTGCGGAATCTTGAAGTGCGCGATCTTCCCCTTGCAGAACTCCCGAATCTCCTCTTCGTTCGCCGGCTCCTTCAGCCGGATCCACGCCGCCACCGACTCTCCAAGCTTCGCGTCCGGTAGCCCGATGACCTGCACATCCGCCACCTTCGGATGCGTATACAGAAATTCCTCCACCTCGCGCGGATAAATGTTCTCGCCGCCTCGGATGATCATGTCCTTGGCTCGCCCCGTCACCCGGAAGTAGCCATCGGGCCGCATCGTCGCCAGGTCGCCGGTGTGCAGCCATCCGTCTTTGTCGATGGCGCGTTGCGTCGCCTCTGGCTCTTGATCGTAGCCTTTCATCACCAGGTACCCGCGCGTACAAAGCTCGCCTTGCTCGCCCACCGCGACCGGGTCGCCCGTTACCGAAACCGCGATCTTCACTTCCGTATTCGGACAAGCCCGCCCCACTGTCGACACCCGCCGCTCCAGACTGTCGTCGACGCTCGACATCGTGATCACCGGCGAACTCTCGGTCTGCCCGTACATGATCGTCATCTCCGGGCAATGCATCTCCTTCACTACCCGCTTCATCACCTCGATCGGACACGGCGCTCCGGCCATCACCCCGGTGCGCAGCGAACTAAAGTCGAAGCGCTGGAACTCGGGATGTTCCAGCTCGGCGATGAACATCGTCGGCACTCCGTAGATCGTGGTGACCCGCTCCTCCTCGATAGCCTGCATCGTCGCCAACGCATCGAACGTCGGCGCCGGAAGAACCAGAGTCGCACCCGTCACCATGCACACCAAGGTTCCGCCCACGCACCCGAAACAGTGGTACAGCGGAACCGGCGCGCAAACCTTGTCTTTCTCGGTGATCTTCATCCCATCCGCGATCACCACCGCGTTGTTCAACAGATTTCGATGCGTCAGCAGCACGCCCTTCGGCGATCCCGTGGTACCGGAAGTGTATTGGATATTCGTAACATCCCTTGGCCGGATGTGTTGCTCCGGAATGTCGACGCCGCGCGCCAGCATCCGGTCCCAGGAATCGCTCCCAAAATACACCACATGCTTGAGCGGCAGGTTCTGTCCCGCGATCGCCTCCCGCAAGATCGATCCATAGTCCGATCGCGAATCCTTCTCCCACAGGAACAGCGCCTTCATGCCCGACTTGCGCAACACAAATTGCAGCTCGTAGGCGCGATACGCGGGATTGACGTTCACCAGCACCGCTCCGATTCGCGCACACGCCAGATGCAGGATCACCCACTCGGCGCAGTTGGTAGACCACACTCCGACGCGATCCTGCGCCCGCAATCCCAACCCCGCCAGTCCCCGCGCCGTCCGCTCCACCTCGTCCGCAAGCTGTGCGAACGTGAATCGCGCCTTCTGGTGCCGCACCACCAGCGCATCGTTACCGGGGAATCGTGACACGGTGCGCTGAAAAACCGCTGTGATGCTTTCCTCAATCAGCGGTACGTCAGGCCCTTTCGTATAGCTCAGCATGAAGCCGAATTACCTCCAAATCTGCGTCTCAGTGTATAACAGTCGTGATGCACGCACTTATGGGCCGCGTTCACACTCGTGCGAGCGCAATATTCAGCCCGTATACTTGCAGCGCGCCACTGCCTTCTTCCATCCCGCGAACAGTTCCTCTCTCTGCCCCGCCCCCATCCGCGGCTCGTACGTTCTCTCCGCCCGCCAGAATCGTTCCAGATCCTCGAGGCTCTTGAAGAAGCCCGTAGCCAATCCCGCCAGGTAGGCCGCACCCAGCGCCGTCGTCTCCGCGTCCACCGGACGCACGATCGGCTTGCCCAAAATATCCGCCTGGAACTGCATCAAAAAATCGCTGGCCGCCGCTCCTCCGTCCACCCGCAGCTCTCTCAGTTGCGCGCCGCCATCGGCCTCCATCGCCTCCACCAATTCTCGAGTCTGGTACGCAATTGACTCCAGCGCCGCTCGCGCCACCTCCGCCCGCCCGGTCGCGGCCGTGATTCCAGTCAGCATGCCCCGCGCCGCTGAATCCCAATGCGGCGCGCCCAACCCGACTAAGGCGGGCACGAAATAAACCCCGCCGGTGTTGTCCACCGAACCTGCCAGTTCCCCGCTTTCGGCCGCGGTTTGAATGATACCCAGCTTGTCGCGCAGCCACTGCACCGCGGCGCCCGCAATGAAGATGGCCCCCTCAATCGCGAACTGCGGCCCGTCAACCGACGCCGCCCTCGTCGCCAGCAGTCTGTTCTTCGACACCGGCCGATGCGAACCAGTGTGCAGCAGCGCAAAACATCCCGTTCCATACGTGTTCTTGGACAACCCCGCGCGAAAACAGGCCTGGCCGAACAGCGCGGCCTGTTGATCGCCCGCGATTCCTGCAATCGGAATCTCCGCGCCCAGATGCTCACCCGCCGCCACACCTACCACGGTGCTCGACGACACAATGCGCGGCAGCATCGCGCGCGGCACACCGAACGTGTCCAGCAGCTCCGCATCCCATTCCCCCGTTCCCAGATCCATCAGCAGCGTTCGCGATGCGTTGGAGTAGTCCGTTACGTGCACCGCCCCGTTGGTCAGCTTCCAGACCAACCACGTGTCCACGGTCCCAAAGAGCAGCTCGCCATCCAGCGCCCTGCTCCTGGCGTCCGGAACGTGCGCCAGAATCCATTGAATCTTGCTGCCGGAAAAGTAGGCGTCGATCACCAGCCCGGTCTTTCGCGTGATCTCGGCGGCCTTGGGGGACGAGGCCAGTTGGTTGCAGAAGTCAGCCGTGCGACGGCATTGCCATACGATCGCCGGAGCCACCGGTCTGCCGGTCTTGCGCTCCCACACGATGGTCGTTTCGCGCTGGTTCGTCAAACCCAGTCCCACCATCGACCCGGCCCCCCCGTGCGCCTGCGCCACAACCCGCCGGGCCGCGTCCATTTGCGCGCGCCAGATCTCCCCGGCGTCCTGTTCCACCCATCCCGGATGCGGATAGCGGCACTCGATCGGCGCCGACTCCATCCCTAGTCGCCGACCCTGCTCATCGTAGAGCGCGGCGCGGGCGCTCGTCGTTCCTTCATCCAAAGACAAGAGAAAAGGCACTCTGGCATTATAGTAAGTGACATGTTCTTCCGCCGAGAGAAGCCGCACGAACCCAGCTTCGCCGAGCGCATCGGCAACTTGAAGACCTTTGGATTCACGGCCAGGTCTCTCGATTCACAGCGCGCGCAGGCCACCCGCGACGGAATCGCCGCCGTCATCGAAGACCGCCCCGGCCAGCGCCCGCATGTCAACAAGGCCGGCCTCCTGATCGGCGACGACATCGGATCGCTGGTCAATCGCGGCTTCCAGGTTTTCTGGCGAACTTCGAGCGGCCGCAGCATCCCGGCGCACGCCTCGCATCTCAAGCTGCTTCACAATTTCGAGGAAGACCTCAAGGAAGGCTTGGGATTGACGAGCCTCTACAACGAAAGTCTCGGAACCACCTCGGATCTGCATCTCTACGATCGGCTGGAAGACCGCGACCAGGGGATCCACAAACCCTGGGAAGGCAAGCCCGCCGGCGCTTGACGCCACCGCTCACAGCGCGCTGAGATTCCGCCGCGCTGTTGCTTCGTGCCCGAAAATGTCCGGAACATCCCCGGCGTACTTCAGATACAACTCGTACGCCGCCTTCGCCTCGGCACGCTTGCCCTGCTGCTGCAGGAACCGGCCGCGCAAGAACAGGTAGCGCGGAAAAATCAAGGGAGCAAACATCGGTTCCCCCGTATTAAGAGGCAACGGATAGGTACCCAGCAGCCGGTCGGCGTCGTGGATTCTATTCGTCTCCACGTAGGCCCACGCCAGCAGCATGCGAATCTGTCCGTCCGTGGACGGCGTGGTCTCGCGATACAGCGCCTCCAGCAACGGCGTAGCTTCTGCATACTTGCGCGCGAACAGCAGCGCGTAGGCGTCCGCCAGCGGCGACCCAGACGGACTCGCCGGCGGCTTCGCCATCACCCGGCACACCGCGCTCAAACTGCGCGCCCTCGGACTGACAGCCCCGCTCGCCGCACGATCCGCCAGTTCCCCCGCCGCCTTCCGGTCGCCGGTCATCAGTTTCCATACCGAAAGCTGGCTCCATCCCTGCGATTGACCGTCCGCATCCAGCGACGGAATGATTTTCTCGATCCCCTCCATCGCCGCTTTCCTGTGGCCTGTCAGAAACTCCCACTGCGTCAACTGGTACGCCCCCCGCCCCCGCTGATCGCCCTGGAAAAGCCCAGCGTACTTTTGAAAAAGCGCATCGCCGCCTTGAAGATCACCCGCCAGCGCGCGGGCCTGTGCGGCCTTCACCAGCTCGGCTCCTCCGAACTGACCGCGATTCTTCTGATCCGCGTCCAGGAAGTACTTGGCGGCTCCAGCGAAGTCCCTCAGATAAAAGCTCACTTCCCCCAGCGAGTCGAGGCCGTTCACATTTCCCTGCGGAATCAGTTGCTGATAGTGCTCCAGCGCCTGCTTGGCCCCCGGAAGATCTTGTGCATAGGCCAGCGCGTAACCCAGCTCGTTCCAGGTCTGCGCCTCGTCGGGGTCCAAGCGCGCCGCTGCATCGTAATTTCGCGCGGCTTCCCGAAATTCCCGATCAGAAACTTGCAGCTCCGCCAGCTCCCGGAACACCTTCGAGTCGGCTGGGGTCAGGCGTGTCAGAGCTTCCAGCGCGCTCTTCCGCGCCTTACGATCGCCTCGTATGGACGCACCCGTGTAGTCGAGCTCCGCCCGCGCGATCGCGTCCGGCTGACCGTGTTCACCCGCCTCGATTACCCGCAGCGCTCCCGCGCGATCGCCGCTGGCTATGAGAACCCTGGCCCAATCCAGATAGGCCTGCGAGAATCGCGGGTCGGCCTTTGCAGCCGATTCGAACTCGCGCAGTATCTCCGATCGATCGCTCGCGCTTAGCGCCTTGCCATAAGCCCGAAAGGCGTCCTCATTGGCCGTCTGGAACGCACGAGCCGAGGGACTCAACTTCTTCGCAACTGCGTTCACCAGCGGAAGCACGCCCTGCGCCACAGGCCCGCTCACTTCCAGGCTGTCCAGGGTCCTGGTTTTCCCCGGATCTTCAACGGTGGCGCGAATCTCCAGCCGCCCGTTGCGCTGATAGAAATAACCTTCCACCACCCGCGAAGCCTGCATCGTGTAGGCCGCGTTGACCGAATCGGCCGGCTGCGCATAAAGAGCCGGCGACCCGTTCAAATCGTTCACCACCGCCAGAGCGATGGCCCCACGCAGCCAATCCAGATCCGGATCCGCGCTCAAGTTTTCGAACGGAACCACGGCCAGCCGCTCCGGTCCCTCCGCCGCGCGGCGTGCGCAACCAGGAAGCCAGACCGCAAGTGAAACAGTGCTGAGGAGTACGACGCCTCTACACCTACAGAACACGCAGCTCCATCGCCAGCAGTTCCTTGAACTCCGGAAGATCCTTGAGCGCGGCGAAGGCCGGGTCCTCGGCAATCTTCTTCCGCTCCTTGTAACCTTCCTCCAGCGCTTTGCGAATGTAGAGTAACGCCCGATCGTTTTGCCCGTTCCGGGCGTAGATCTGCGCCAGATAGTAGTGGAACTTGGCGCGCTCCTCCACGCTCCGCTCCTGAAGCAGGACCCCTTGCGTGCTGTGGCTCTCGAAAACATCCGGATCCAGCGACAGCGCCTGCTGCCACGATTCGGCAGCGCGCTGGTAATCTCGCCGGGCGAAATAGCCGGTTCCCAGGTTGCTCCACACCGAAGCCGCCTTGGGATTAATCCGCAGCGCCTTCTTGTACTCGTTCACCGCGCGGCGAAAGCTCTTGTGAGCATAGTAGACCGTCCCCAGGTTGTTAATGGCTTCGGAATACTGCGGATTGATTCGAATCGCTTGCCGGTAGTATTTCTCCGCCATGTTCAGTTCCAGCAATTGGTGATACGCGATCCCGGTCTTGTTCAAAAGCACGGCCGAATCCTTGGGACCTTCCTTATACGCCTCCGCCGCTTCCCGGTACATCTTGCGCGCCATGAGAATGTCGCCGCGCACCTCCGGCGTGATCGCCTGCTGAGGATTCTGCGGACGCGCGGGCGCCTGTCCCGGCGTGTCGCCTCTAAAGGAACTTTGCGCCGAAGCGGCCTCGAACGGGGCGCCGGGCAGCCATTGAACCGCCGCGATGCCAAAAACGATGCAGCACAGTTTGGAAGTCACAGCCAGCCTCCCGGCGACGCACCTTCCGATGTCACGGAACCCGTTTCGCGCCGTATTCCGGCCTTGCGCGTGTTCCTCAAAAACATCAGACGTTCAATCCCGTAAATTGGTGCTTTCTTCCAGACTAGCAGGTCGGAAAAAAACTTACCGGAATATGCCCCGAAGCCGTTGGAAGAAGCTTTTTCGCTTGGGCTGCTCGGGCGGGCGCGCGCCGGATTCAGGCGCCGCGGGCGGTGGAGTCTGTGCGGCGCGTTGTTGCAGTGAAGGAGCGGCCGGGCCCGCCGATGAAGCCTGATCGCCCGTGCGCGCCGGCGGCGCGGTCTCCCAGCTCGCCACCTGCGTAGCGCCTCCGCCATGCAATCTGCACGTCTCCACCGGCTGCGTGCCTTCGATGAAGTACTCGGTTCGCACCTTCGGACACGCCGCCGTGGCGATCTGCCCCGTCAACGGATCTATCGGCACGCTCACCACGCCCGGAGGCGGCTGATATTCGCTCACGTCCCGGTATTCGCGATGCTCGTGCGCCCTTTTCATAAATTCCGTCCACACCGGCAAAGCCGACTTGGCTCCCTCCAGGTTCAGCTCGCGATTGTCGTCGAAGCCCACCCACACGATGCAGATCAGCTTGGATGTGAACCCGGCGAACCACCCGTCGTGCGACGTGCCGGTCTTGCCAGCCACCGGAAAATTGATGCCCCGCGACCACACGCTGGCGCCCGTACCGCTCCGCACCACTTCCTCGAGAAGCTGGTCCATCAGGAACGCCACGCGCGGATCCAGCACGTCTCGATGTTCCGCCGTGTTCTGGAACATCTGCGTCCCGCGGTCGCTGGTGATGGTGTTGATGAAGTACGGCTTGGAATAAACACCGTGGTTCGCGAATATCGTGTACGCGCCCGCGATTTCGAGCGGCGTCACTTCGTAGGCGCCCAGCGCCACCGCCGGCGTGGGTTGGATATCCAGGTTCAAACCCGCCCGGCGCGCCAGGTCCACCACCGCGCCATAGCCGGTCTCGTCGGCCACCTTCACCGTAGCCACGTTCAGCGAATGAGCCATGGCGTCGCGCAGCGACACCGCGCCGTAGAACTTGTGCTCGAAGTTGCTCGGTTCATAAGGCTTGCCATCGAACCAGAACGTGGTCGGCTCATCCTGAATCATCGTCGCCGGCGTCAGCACCTGCCCCCCGCCCGAGAACGCGGTGTTCAAGGCCGCCGCGTAGACAATCGGCTTGAACGACGATCCGGGCTGCCGCTTCGCCAGAATTCGGTTGAGCTGGCTGGTCCCGTAGTTCCGGCCGCCGATCAGCGCGCGCACTTCCGCGGTCTGCGGATCCAAAGCGATCAAGGCGCACTGCGGGTCCGGATACTTCGGATCTTTCTTCTTCCGGTTTTGAATCCGCTTGTCCGCCTCTTCCATGCCGATCCGCACCGCTTCGGCCGCGTCCCGCTGCAGGTTCATGTCCAGCGTCGTGTAAACGCGATAAGAATTGGATTGAAAATTGTAATCCGGGAATTTCTCGAGCAGCGCGTCGTTCACCAGGTCGACGAAATACGGAGCCTCGGCCGCCTCGCCGATCCCCTTCGCCAGAACCATGGGCGAAGCCGCCGCGCGATCGTGTTCTTCATCGCTGATGTACTTGTTCTCCCGCATCGCCTTCAACACCACGTTGCGGCGCGCGCGGGCACGGTCCGGCCAGCGGAACGGATTGATAAAACTGGGCTGCTGAATCAATCCCGCCAGCGTCGCGGCCTCCGGCAGCGTCAGGCGCGTGATGTCTTTGCCGAAATATACTTCCGCCGCTTCTCCGAATCCGCGAATGCCGAAACTGCCCCGATTCCCCAGCGGCACCTGGTTGGCGTAATACTCGAAGATCTTCTCCTTGCTGAGCTTCTGCTCCAGATGCAGCGTGATCAGCACTTCGGGAATCTTGCGCCGCCAGGAGCGGTCGCTGCGGTTGAGAAACAGCATGCCGGCAAGCTGCATGCTGAGCGTGGAAGCGCCTTGCGCGTTCTGCCCGGTCTTCACATCCACGTACGCGGCCTTGATCACGCGAATCGGGTCAAACCCGGAGTGCTGGAAAAATCGCTTGTCCTCGGCCGACACCACCGCATGCACCAGCACCGGCGGAATGTCTTCGTACTTCACCAGCCGGCGCTTCTCGCGGTTCTTGTCGAACAGGTTGGAGATCAGCACCGGCTCCAGCGTGTATTCGGTGCGCTCGGTGTTGTCGGCCAGCGAAATGATCTGCGACACCTTGCCGCCCCGCAGCTTGATCACACCCTCGTCGCGCTTGAAATAGGAGTCCGGCCCGGGATAGATGTCGATTTCGTCCGGCTTGAGAGTAAAGTACCCCATCCGGTTGTTGCGCGATTCGCTGTACCCGCTGTGCCGCAGTTCATTCGCGATTTCCGGCGGGCTGGTGGCATCCCCAACGGCCAATGTCCGCGGGGCCGCGAACAGCATGGACGTGTTCGCAAAAGGTCCCGCCTCCAGCTTGGCCTCGATGGCGCGCGCATAGCGGGAGTAATAGTAGGTGAATACCGCCAAACCGGCGGTCACACTCAGAACCAGGATCGCAAGTATGATCTTGCCGGCCGGGTGTAGGGCGAAGCGTACGGCGGAGGCTTTCTTGGGGACCTGAACTTTTACTGCCACTCCACTACTATCTTCTCACGCCCCGGGTGGCGCACGCACTCGTGCGTGCCGGGATCGTTAACACGCTCCAAGACGCGATGCCCGCAATACGCGAAAATGAATAGTGATGCGCCGGGTCGCTTTTCTTCTGGCTGCAATCGGTCTGTTGCGGGCCGACCCGCCGGGCATGGTGTTCGCCACCTACCTGGGCGGCGGCGGCGCCGAAGTCGTGGGATCGGTCGCCACCGATGCCGGCGGCAACATCTACATCGCCGGCCGCACCGACTCACCGGACTTCCCCCTCCGCAACCCCATCCAGTCCGTCTCCCACGCGTTTTCCCAACTGTTCATCACGAAATTCAGCCCCTCCGGCGACCTGATCTATTCCACCTACCTCGGCGGCTCGGCCAACGACGCCGCGGTTGCGATTGCCACCGACCCCGCCGGCAACGTGTACGTCACCGGCAACCTGCAGTCCGTCGATTTTCCCGTCAGTAACGCCTTCCAGCCCTCGAGCGGCGGCGGTGTCGACGCGTTCGTCCTCAAGCTGGACCCTAACGGCAACGTCCTCTACTCCACCTATCTCGGCGGCAAGCAAAACGATCTCGGCATGGCCATCACCGCCGACGCCCAGGGCAATGCCTACGTAACCGGCCGCACCGAGTCGCGCGATTTTCCGATCACTCCCGGCGCCTTCCAGGCCAAGGCCGGTACCAGTGTGCCCGATGCATTCGTCACCAAGCTCGACCCATCCGGCAAGCTGGTGTATTCCACTTTCCTCGGCGGAAGCGACGGCGACATCGCCTGGGGCATCGCCGTGGATGCCTCCGGACAGGCCCACATAGCCGGTGAAACAACGTCGCTCGATTTTCCGGTTACCCCTGACGCGTTCCAACCCTGGAGCGGACGCGCCATTTCGCTCGGCGTCACCAGCTCCGATGCGTTCCTGACGAAACTCAGCGCCGACGGCTCCTCGCTGATCTACTCCACCTATCTCGGCGGACCCGGAACGGACACCGCACGCGCGATCCGGCTGGATGCCAACGGAAACGCTTTCATCACCGGGACCACCAGCGACGCCCGTCTGCCGATCCTGGGCGGCCAGCAGCAATATCTCGGGGGCGATGTCTATCTACTCAGTAGCGACGGCGGCGCAAGCTTCACAACGCGGCGCACTGGTCTCGCCACCTCGTATGTCGGTCCCATCGTCTTCGATCCCGCCGCGCCTCCACGTGTCTACGCCGGAACCGCCCAAGGCGTGCTCCGCAGCGACGACGGCGGCGCCAACTGGACTCCCGCCGGCCTGGACCAATTCACCATCGATCAACTCGCCATCGACCCCACTAACGGCGCACTCTACGCCGGCACCGATTACGGCGGCGGGCTCTTTCGCAGCACCGATCAAGGAGCCTCCTGGAAATCGCTCAACTCCGGCTTGCCCGGCATTACCGGCACCGCTCTCGAATCGATTGCCGTGGATCCATCCGGCTCCGGCACGGTCTACGTCTATGCCGGTTTTCACGGAACTGGAGCCGGATTCGACCAGCCGCTGTTTCGGGTCACCGACGACGGCGCAACCTGGACGCCAATCGGCAAAGGCCTACCCTCCACTCCCGAAGCGTTGCTCGTGAATCCCGCCGATGCAAGCGTGTTCGCCGGAACCACGGCGTTTTCCTTTTTCAGCTTCGGCGGCAGCGGCCTCAACATCCCCGGAACCGTCTATCACCGCCTCAACGACGATTGGCAGCAAAGCACCATCAACGACGACATCCACGCTCTGGCCGCCTCCTCCACCACCGTGTATGCGGCCGGCCGCCAGTTCTTCAAGAGCGCCGACGGCGGCCAGACCTGGAGCTCCACGCCGCTCCCGGGCGATGGCCTGGTGCAGCAGTTGGCCATCGATCCGCGCAATCCATCCACCATCTACGCTCTCCGGGTGAACAACGACTCCCACGTCTCGCCACAACTGCTCCGCAGCGATGACGGCGGCGACACCTGGCAGGGATCGGACGCCAGCAATCTCAACTCCATGGCAGTGAGCCCCTCGGACTCCACATTGCATGCCGGCACTTCCGCTTCCGCCGACGCGTTCATCGCAGAATTCGATCCCAGCGGCGCGCTGGTGTACTCAACTTTCCTGGGCGGCCCCGCCGCTGAGCGCGGCGACGGCATTGCGGTCGACTCATCCGGCGCCGTCTATCTGATCGGATTCCTCGCCGACAACGTCGGCCCGGTCTCCACAAGTTTTGCGATCACTTACGACGGCGTCTCGTATCTGGCGCGCGCCGGCGACGGCGGCTATTCGATGCCCATCGGACGAACCACCAGCGCGACCGTCCTCAGTATTCCCAGTCGCGGCATAGCCATCGCTCCCGACGGCGGCATCATAACGGTCATGATGGCCGCCGCGGACGGCCTGCCTGTCCAGAACGCCGTCCAACAGAATCTCCATGGGATCTCGGACGCCTACCTGGTGAAGTGGATGCCGGACATGCTCATGATGCCGCCGATGGTTACGCCCGGCACCGGTCCAGCTCTTCGACGATCTTCAAAATAACTTCGTCCGGATCGCCGATCCCGACGACGGCGACGTCCGGCCGCTCGGGCGGTTCGTAAGGATCGTTGACTCCGGTGAAATGCTCCAGCTTGCCGCTGCGAGCCAGCCGGTACAGCCCCTTCACGTCGCGAGCCTCGCAGATTTCCACTTGAGTGCTCACGTACACTTCGATGAAGCGCTCCGCACCCACCAGCCGGCGGGCTTCCTCGCGCGACTGGGCATACGGGCTGACCAGCGCGCAGATTGCGATCGCGCCGTCTGCGATCACATCACGCGCCGCCGCTGCCACCCTCAGAACGTTGGCGTGCCGGTGCTCGCGCGAGAACCCCAGGTCCGCCGACAGGCTGCTCCGAACCTGATCGCCGTCGAAGATCGCTACTCGCTCGCCCCGCGCCCGCAGATGTTCCGCCAGGTGCGTCGCCAGCGTGGTCTTGCCGGCGCAAGGCAGCCCCGTGAACCAGACGCACACCCCGCTCAAGGCAGCCACCGCGAGAGATCCCGATCCAGCAACGCCGCCAGGCGCTGCACGTCCTCGCGATAGTAGCTGGCCAGGTACGCGCGGTCTCGAGCGTCCATGGTCGATCCCGGCTCGCGCCCGGCCAGATGTCTCCGCGACATATCGGGCGCAAATTCCGCGTCGACGCCCAGAAAGCGCAGCACGTCCGCGATCACTCCCGGCGCATCGTCCCGGTAGTCGTCATAAAACAAGATGCGCACATTCTCGAGCGGGAACAAATCCAGATACCGTTTCACCTGCTCGTGGTACAGACCCATCTCCAGAAACGGATGCATCAGCTCGAACTTGCCGCCGCTGTTCCGCAGGCTCTGGTCCACTTGCTCGCGGAACGAGTGGCGAATCACACCCTTGGTCACCCATTGCATGTATTGCGAGAACGCCCGCTCGGCGGGATCGCGCAGGATCATCAGGATCCTGGCGTCCGGAATTTTCTGAAAAATGTTGGCCGCCGCGCTCTCCGACCACAAATAGCAGACGCTGGCTTCTCCGATGGCTTTTTCGTCCCGCGCGTTGCGGAACAACTTCAAGTAGTCGTCCCATTCCAGCCCCAGCGCACCGAAGCGCTTCTCCGACATCGGCCCCTCGAGATAGCGCCGCTGCTCCTCGAGATCCCGCGCGATCCGCTCCTGATGCTCTGCGTCGAAATTCTCCGCCCGGACTTCGGACGCGAAATAGTTCGGCTCCTTGATCGGGCTCATATAGACCTGCGGATGCTGATCCAGATAATGGTACAGCGAGGTTGTTCCGGCCTTAGGCGCGCCAACAATGAAAAAATTCGGCTGCATTGTAGGGATGTGGTGCACGCACTCGTGCGTGCCGCGTTCACACTCGTGTGAACGCTACTGAAATCTAACCGACCGCACAATCTCCTCAAACGTCGCTTGAACCGAATCGAATCTGCTCTGCGGCGCGACAAAAACCATGTAGAAAAGCCCCTGCGGCCTCGCTACCGTCACCAGCACGTCCACTTCCTGCTCGCCGCGGTACGGCGACTGCGAATACAAGGTCGACAAAATCGCCGGCTTGCGGTCCACCTCAATCCTGCGCGCCTCCCGGCCGACGTGCATATCCGCATTGGACTCGCGGATGTGCTGAACCAAATCCCGCGTGTCGCGCTCCAGATCAGCCGGCCGACCCTGTGTGTCGTGGTAACTCACTTCCAACCCATAGCCGACCAACGTCTGCCCGCCCGACTCCAGCACGCCGCCGCGCGGCGCCAGCGTCACTACGTTCTCCTGACGCGAACCTTGAATCTGCCAGTTGTCGGGAAATTCCAGCGAGTATGACCGGCCGGCGTAGGAACGCACTCGTCCACTCGGCCGCTCGGCGGGCACAGCCGCGGACCCGCCGTCCTCGCCGGTATTCCCCCTCGCGTGCACTGGCGCGCCCAGATGCCGCACCAGCTCCTGAACATGACTGAACTGGCCGGTCTCATCTTCGACATAGGCGCGCCGCGGCAGCCGCCGGATCTCATCGTTGATCGCTTCCGCTCGATTGCCCGGATTGGGATGATCCGACAAGAACTGAACCAGCGATCCCTGGCGCCCGCTCTTCCCTTCCAGAATTTCGAAAAACCGCGCCATCTCCAGCGGGTTGTATCCGGCGTCCGCCATGATCTCCGCGCCGTTGTAGTCGGCCTCCGCCTCGTCGGTCCGCGAAAACTTCAGCAGCGCCGAGTTGGCTCCAAAGCTGATTCCGATCTGCGTCAGCTGTCCCAACAAACTGTTGCCGGCCAGCGCGCCCGCCAGCAGAGCCGGCAGCGCGATCAGGTTCCGCTTGGACGCCTGGTTGGTGGAATGGCGCAGCACCACGTGCGACATTTCGTGCGCCATCACTCCCGCCAGTTGCGCCTCGTTCTCGGCCGCCTGGATCACCGCGGTATTGACGAAAATCGGACCGCCCGGCAGCGAAAACGCGTTGATGTTCTTGTCGTAAACCGCCTGGATCGTGAACGGGTAAAGCTCCGCGCGACGGCCGTCACGCTCCAGCGTCCGGGCGTAGCGCGACTGCTCCAGCTTTCGCAGAATGACATTCAGATAGTCGTCCAGCTCGCGGTTGTGCACCACCGGCGCCTGACGCTCGATCTCGGCGGCCGCCTCTTTGCCGAGCTGGACGTCCTGCTCGGCGGAGAACAGATTCCACCCCGGCCGCAGCTCCTTGAGTTGCGCCCAACCCGTGGCCGGCCCGAGCAGCGCCACCGCCAGCACTGTACCGACCAAGCGCCATCGCTTCTGTTCGCTATATCTAAACTGCATCACAACGCTATAATTATCGTATGTTGAAGCCCACGGAAAAGATCTGGCACAACGGCCGCTTTATCGGCTGGGAGGATGCTACCATTCACGTCCTCTCGCACGTCACCAGCTATGGCAGCTCGGTGTTTGAAGGCGTCCGTTGCTACGCGACTCCCTCGGGTCCGGCCATCTTCCGCGTGCGCGAACACCTCCGCCGCCTGCTCGACTCCGCCAAGATCTATCGTATCGAACTGAAGTACTCGATCGATCAACTCGCCGACGCCATGGTGGAGCTGGTACGCGTGAATCATCTCGATTCCTGCTACTTCCGCCCGCTGGTGCTGCGCGGCTACGGTGACGTGGGAGTCCTTCCGTTCAACAACCCGACCGAAACCTACATCGCATGCTGGGAGTGGGGAAAATATCTCGGGCCTGAGGCTCTGGCCCAGGGCGTGGACGTGTGCGTTTCCAGTTGGACCCGCATCGCGCCCAACACGCTTCCGGCGCTCGCCAAAGCCGGAGCCAATTACATGAACTCCCAGCTCATCCGCATGGAAGCCCAGCTCAACGGCTATGCCGAGGGCATCGCTCTCGATACCGCCGGCTACGTCAGCGAAGGCTCGGGCGAGAACATCTTCGTGGTGCGCGACGGAAAAATCCTGACGCCGCCGCTGGGCGCTTCGGTGCTGCCCGGCATCACGCGCGACTCAGTCATGCAGCTGGCCGAATCGCTCGGCATTCCGGTGGTCGAAACGCTGGTGCCTCGTGAGATGCTGTACATCGCCGACGAAGTTTTCTTCTCCGGAACCGCCGCCGAGATCACACCCATTCGTTCCGTGGATCGCATCCAGGTCGGCAAAGGATCGCGCGGCCCGGTGGCCGAAAAACTGCAAAAGGCTTTCTTCGATATCGTGGATGGAAAAGTCCCGGATCGCTTCGGCTGGCTTATGCCGGTCGGAAAAAATGAACCCGTGACAGTGTGACAACCATCACGGGCCCAGTGTTTCCGGAGGACTCCGGAAGACTACCTGTAGGACGTTGCGGAAGGACGATCCGCAAGTGCGATTCCAACAATTACCTCCCCCGAGATTAACCGCCAGAACCGCACTCGCAGGGGATCATGCATTCCTTTGTAGCAGGGCTTGGTTCCCGGTACCAGAGATTTTTCTACTTAGAACCGCCTTTTCAACAATTTTTTCTCTTCGTCAGGTCTTACACTTAGACTCCACAGGCTGTGGGAAACTTGTGAATAAATCGACACCCGAATGAAATGTAACGGCATCAATATTGCCACAGGCGAGTTGGTCGAAGTTTCGTTCGATTCTCTCATCACCGCCGTTGATCCCCTGCTCCCGCCTGCTTCGGTGGCGGAGTTCCTTTCGCCCGGCTGGATCGATTTGCAGGTCAACGGTTTTGCCGGCGTCGATTACAATTCGCCTTCCGCCCCCGCCGCCGCGATCGGACATTCCATCCGCGAAATGTTCCGGACCGGAGTGACCCGCTTTTTCCCCACCGTGATCACCGCGTCGCCGGACGACATGGCGGGCGCGCTGCGGAATCTGGCCGCGGCGAAAGAGACCATTCCCGAAGGCGCCGCCATGGAAGCCTTCCACCTGGAAGGCCCCTACATTTCTCCCGAAGACGGACCGCGTGGAGCGCATCCGGCGCGCTGGACCAGGCCGCCCTCGCTCGACGAGTTTCACCGCTTCCAGGATGCCGCGCGCGGTCACATCCGCCTGGTCACGTTATCGCCCGAGTGGCCCGAGGCTCCGCGCTTCATCGAAGCCGTGGTTCGCGAAGGCGTGGCCGCGAGCATCGGCCATACCAAAGCCACTGCCGATCAAATCGCGGCTGCGGTCGACGCTGGCGCCACGCTCTCCACTCACTTGGGCAATGGCGCTCACGCCGTGCTGCCGCGCCGGAATTACATCTGGGACCAACTGGCCGACGATCGCCTGGCCGCCAGCTTCATCGTCGACGGCATCCACCTCAGCCAGCCTTTTCTCAAGGTCGCACTCCGCGCCAAGGGACTGGAGCGCTCCATCCTGGTCACCGACGCAGTGATGCCCGCGGGCTGCGATCCGGGCCGATACCGTCTGGGCGAAGTGGACGTGGAGCTGCACGAAGACGGCAGCGTGCGTTTGCTCGGCGGAACGCGGCTGGCCGGCTCGGCGCTCCACATGGACCGCGCCATTCAGAACGTCATCCAGCTAGCCGGCTTGAATCTGCGCGACGCCATCGCACTCGCCACCCGCAACCCCGCCCGCGTCGGACGCATCCCCAATCGCCAGCGTGGCCTCGCGACCGGCGAGCGCGCCGACCTGGTCCGCTTCCGCTACGACCACCAGACCAAGGCGATTGAAGTTCTCGAAACCTACCTGAACGGCCGCCTGGTGTATGCCGCGCGCCCGGCGTCGTCAGCTACACCGAGTCGCTAGGGTCGGCCGCCGACTCCACCGCTTTATAAAGCTGCGCCGGCTGGAACGGCTTGCTCACGAAGCCGTCCATACCCGCGGCATAACAACGATTCTCGTAGTCCTTCATCGCGTGCGCGGTCAGCGCCAGGATCGGAACGCGCCCTCCGCTGCCCTGCTCCTGTTTGCGAATCGCTTCCGTGGCCGTCCATCCGTCCATCTCCGGCATCTGCACGTCCATCAGCACTACATCAAAGCGCTTCGCTTCGGCCGCCTCCACGGCCTCCCGTCCGTTGCCCGCGATGGTGACACGGTGTCCGCGCTTCTCGAGCAGCGTGACGGCCAGCTTCTGATTCACGAAGTTGTCCTCGGCCAGCAGGATTGAAAGCTGCCGCAGGCTCTTGGAGAGATCCCTTCCGCCCGCCACTCGCTCCGCCGGCGCGTCACCGAGAGCGCGCAGCATCGATTCGCGCAGGGCCGTCCGCGAAACCGGCTTGGTCACATGACAGACGATCCCCAGTTGCCGGCAGCGCGGGATGTCGCTGCGCAGGTCCGAGGAACTCAGCATCATCACCACCGGCCGCCTCCACTGCTCATCCTGCAGAATTCTTTCCGCCAGCATGAACCCGTCCATCCCGGGCATCTGCGCATCCAGGATCGCTAACTGAAACGGCCTCTGCTCCAGCTCCGCCCGCCGCAGCAACTCCAGCGCCTGCGGTCCCGATTCGGCGACTTGCGCGTCCACTCCTTCGGCGGCCAACATCTCGGCCACCACGCGCCGGTTGATGCGATTGTCGTCTACGGCCAGCACCCGCATTCCTTTCAGCATCCCTCTAGCTCCGCTCGCAGACTGCCCGCGCTCCGTCTCCACGTGCCCAAAGCGGGCCGTGAAATGAAACCGGCTGCCTTTACCCACCTCGCTTTCCACCCAGATCCGGCCGCCCATGAGCTGGGTCAACTTCGACGCGATGGCCAAACCCAAGCCGGTCCCGCCATAAAACCGCGTAGTCGACCCGTCCGCCTGGGTGAAGGAATCGAAGATCGATCCCAGCTTGTCGGCGGGAATGCCGATCCCGGTGTCCTCCACCAGAAAATGCAGCTCTTGGCCCGGCGGCTCTTCGCCCGGCGGTTCCGGCGTCCGGCTCACTTGAACCAGAACCTCGCCGCGCTCGGTGAACTTGATGGCATTGCCCAGCAGGTTCGCGAGCACCTGCCGCAGCCGGTTCGCATCGCCCAGCACCTGGAGCGGGACATCGGGCTGAATTTCCAGGATGAGTTCCAGCTTCTTCTGGTGCGCCCGGAGCGCCAGCCCTCGCACCGCCAGGTCCAGCAGCTCGGCAACCGCAAAGGGCCGCGGGTCGAGATCCATCTTTCCGGCTTCGATTTTTGAAAAATCCAGGACATCGTTGATCACCGCCATCAGCGAGCCGGCGGACTCCATCACCGCCGCCAGGTATTCCCGCTGCACCGCGTCGAGCGGCGTGTCCAGAGCCAGCTCCGTCATGCCCATGATGCCGTTCATCGGCGTGCGGATCTCATGACTCATGTTGGCGACAAACTGGCTCTTGAGACGGCTGGCTTCCCGCGCCTTCTCCACCAGCTCCAGCAATTCGCGCCGCGAAGCGTCCAACTGCGCAACCATGTCGTTGAAGGCCTTGGCCAGCTCGTCCACCTCGTTCCAGGACCCCAGCGGCGCGCGTTGCTGCAAGTCACCCTGAGCCACCCGCCCGGTGAAATTCACCAGCCGCGCCAGGGGCCGGAGCAGCCGGCGCAGTTGCGTGTACTGGACCAGCAGCACCACGCACAATGCCAGCGCTCCCACCAGCAACACGTCCCGCGCGGTCCGCACGAATTGCGCCCGCTGCTTCTGCATCGAGAAGCCCACCCGAACCGAACCCAACTGGCGGACACGCGTCCGGTCGCTCTCCCAATCCAGCAGTCCCTTGGCGCCGGATTCCTGAATGGTCCGCCGTACCTCAATATGCGGCGGCAGCGCCTGGTTCGAGTTCCCCGCCGGCGATGCCCGGCCGGCCTCGGCCACGGTTCGTCCCGCTTCGTCCGCCACCACCACGTACAGCACGTCTTCGTTGGTGGCCGCCGACCGGGCGATGCGCCCCAGTTCCGCCCGGTCGCCGATCAGCAGCGGAAAGTCGCACTGGCTGGCCAGGAATTCAGCCGACCCCTGGGCTCGCAGATTGAGCTGTTGGCTCAACGTGCTGCGTTCGGCCACCAATACCAGCGCCGTGATGCTCACCGCCGCGGCTACCATCACCGCCACGTTGACCAGCGAGGCCTGCATCAACAGGCTTTTCCGCCGTGGCCGTCGCCCCATGCCCAGCCGCGTCATTCGATCACCACGATTCCAGGCTCGCCCCTCGAAGGCATCCGCAATCCCAGCAGCCGCGCCACCCGAGGGTTGGAAGCCACCCGGACCTTGCGAGGGTTTTCGATCACCGCCGGATTCGCGCCGCCCAGATATTTCCGCGCCAGTTCTCCGGCTTGCGCACCGACTTCCAGATAGTCCGGATACACGCCCGCTGCCGCACCGGCGCGAACAAAGCTGGCCGAAAAGCCCGCCACCGGCAGCCGGTTCTCGAGCGAAGCCAGTATCAACGGCTTCACGGTAGTGCCGTTATACAGCGTCGCGTCGGGCGGACACCAGACGAAGTCCACCAGGTCGCGCAGCGAGAGAAACGCGTTCAACAGCTTTTCCGGACGAGGGCATTCCACCGCCTTCAGCGTCATGCCCGCGGCTTTGGCCTGCGCTTCCAACGCCGCCGCCGGAGCGCCCCTCTGGTCGGGATTGCGGATCATTCCCACTCGCGTCTTGCCCGGAAACACCCTGGAAAGACCGGCCAGCACGTCCGCCAGCGCCACGTCCAACACCACCGCGCTGGATGGCGCCCGCCGGCCGGGCGCCGCCAGATCCGCACGCAGCACCATGGTTGCCACCATCGGAGCGCTTCCCAGCTGCGCCGCTTCATCCATGGCTTGGTTGCCGATGGTCAGCAGCACCGCAACATCCTTGCCGCTCAGTTGACCCCGTTCGGCTGGCCGCGCCGCCAGATCCACCACCACCACCTTGACGCCGGAACCCAGGCCACGCCGGACGCCTTCGATGGCTTCAGCGAACGCCTCCACCGCCGAGGTGGTCACGATCATCACCACCGGCTGCTCGGCTGGCAAAGTCGGTCCGGCCGCCGCGGCCCCCAGCGGAGCCAGCGCGGCCAGCAGCGCGATGGCGAAAGCGCAATCGCTCATACCGCTACGGCTCGAGGCGCTCGGCGGCATCCCCCGTTCCCGTCCTGTGGTGTTCAGCCGTCAGCGTGCGGGGCGCCCACGACAGCCGCAGAAAAACGCCGCAGCCGTCCTGTTCCTGAACATTTCCCTGCGCCACTCCCACCGGATCCCAGTAGCGGCGATTCAGCAGATTGTGGACTCCCAACTCCACCTCCATGTCCTTGGGCAGCCGCCGGCTGGTGAGCGACGCGTTGACTAGATAAACCGCCGGCACCGCACCCGTGAGGAACGTGTCCCGCTCGCTGAGATATTGCAGGCCCGCGCTCCACCACCAGCGGTCCCCGAACAACGGACCTTCCACCAGCAGCTTGCCCACCCGCGCCGGCGAGTTGATGGCCTGATAGCCGTCGCTCGAGTAGTCGGACCGTTGCACCGCCAGGCTGGCATCCGCCTTCAGCCGCGAAGTCAGTTGCCCTTTGGCTTCCACTTCGAAGCCGGTCGAATTGATCAACGCCGCGTTGCGATATTGCTGGGCCCCGTTTTCGAGCGGAACCGCGGTGATCAGGTTGTTCAGCCGGTAGTGGTACAGGTTCGCCGACAGCTCCAGCTTCTTCGCCAGCCGTTGCTCGAAAACAGCTTCCCAGGTCTGCATGCGCTCATAGTCGACTCCCGGATTGGCGAACTGCGTCACGCCGTCTTCGTAGAATTGCTCGAAGGCGCTGGGATTTCGAAACGACCGGCCATACAGCAGCTTCACCGCGCTGGCCTTGGATGGCTGGTAGATCAAGCCAATCCGCGGCGTGAGCGAGCCGTCGTTATTCCGGGAGTCGTCCAGGCGCCCGCCCAGGTATGCCTTCCAATGCCGCGAAAGCTCCCACTCCTGCTGGAAAAATACGGCGAACGAACGATCCGGGCGGTCGATCTCGATCAACGGCTGGTACACGGGCGACTGGTAGTATGCGTACATGCTGGACCGCAGATCCACGCTGGCTTCGCTTCCGACCGTCAGGAATCCCAGCCGCGGCACGCGGAACCGGTAGGTGAGCTGCGTTCCCAGCCAGTCCCCGTCGCCGCCCTGCCGGGCGTCCAACACTCCGACTTCACTTTCGAAATCGACGCGGTTCGCCGAGCGGTACTGATCGTAGTAGATCCGCCAGCGGATTTGCCCCTCCGCTCCCACGTTGCGCTGGTAGGCGGACTCCACGAAGCCCCGGCTGTCCATCATCTTGTTTCCCCGGTCCCCAAAAATCGATCCCCAGGCGCCGGTGGGGACTAGCTTTTCCCGGCTATTGAAGTAGGCCAAAACGCTCCAGTTCTGCCAGATCAGATTGGCGAACGTGTGGTAACCTTTCTCGCCGTCCGCATCGCTCACCCGGCCGTGGTTGGTATCCGGCGAATCGAACTGGGGGAAATAAAGCGATCCGCCGACGTTGTTGAAGACCGATGCCGAGACCAGCAGGTTGGCCCCGCGTCCCAGGTATTGCGATGTGGATAGCTGCAGCTTGCGTTCGCCGAAGCTGCCCGCCTCCGCCGACACCCGCAACGGTCCGTATTCCACCGGCGACTTGGTGACAATGTTGACGGTGGCGAACATCCCGTTGCTGCCATACAGCGCCGAGGACGGCCCCCGGATGATCTCGATGCGCTTGATCAGATCCATGTCCAGGCCGAAATCCTCGCCAAAGTAACCGGCCGCGCTGTAGACGTTCTCGGTCAAGGAATGACCGTTGATCATCACCAGGAAGCGCGTGTTGAGATCGCCCGGAATCGAGAACCCGCGCACCCCGACGTAGCGATAGATCCGGTCGTAGCTCACGAACATGCCGCGCGTGTCGGACAAGGCGTCGGCCAGCGTCCGGTAGCCGCGCCGCTGGATGTCCTGGTCGGTGATGATGGTGACGCTGGCGGGCGCCTCCAGCAGGCTCTGGGCGTGCAGCGACGCCGCCTCCACCACCGGAAGCGGGTCGAACAACACCGCTTCCCCCGGGGGCGCGGCCGCCCGATTCCCGGAAGAGTCCTGGCCCCAGCCGATGCCTGTCAGGCCCAACAGCAACAATACATAGACGAATCGGTCCATATGTTGCTCATCGGACCGCGGGGAGCAAATCCGAGCCAATAAAGCGGGCAGGCCGGGACTGACGCCCGGGGTATTAGCGGCTGCTGGAAGCCGGCGCTTCCAGATTCAAGACCGCGATATATTTCAGATTCCGGTAAAGCTGCCGGTAGTCCAGACCGAAGCCCACCACGAACCGGTCCGGGATCTCGAAGCAGCGGTAATCGATGGGCACCTGCACGATGCGGCGCGGCGTCCGGTCGAGCAGGGTGCAAATGGCCAGCGAGTTCGGCTCGCGCGCCGCCAGGTGCTGCAGCAGGTAGCGCGTGGTGAAACCGGTGTCGACGATGTCCTCCACCAGGATCACGTCCTCACCCTCGATGCTGTCGTCCAGATCCTTGGCGATCCGCACCATGCCGGGCGCGCCTCTCTGATTGGCGAAACTCGAGATGGCGAGAAAATCGATTTTCACCGGCACGGTCAGCTCGCGCGCCAGAGCCGTCAGAAAGAAAACCGATCCCTTCAGCACCGCGATCAGCTTGAGCTCGCGGCCCGAGTACTTGGCCGAAATTTCCGCCGCCACTTCCGCGATCCGCTCTTCCACTTGCTGGGTGGTAAACAGCACGCGCTCGATCACCGGCTCGCTCATTGCGCCACTCGCTCCGGCAAGCCGTACTTGATCACCAGGTCCTGCACGTCCTTTTGATAGAACACCTGAATATTCACGTGCGGGTAGATGGCGCGCAGCAGCCGGATCTTGCGGTTCTTCCTGGTCACGTTGGCCTGCTTCATGGTGGTCAGCTCGACGTACATGTCGAATTCCGGCAGATAGAAGTCCGGCGTGAAGGCCTCCAGGACCTTGCCGTCCTTGTCCCACTGCAGCGGAAAGCTGCGCGGCTCGTAATCCCAGCCGATGCGGTAAAAGTCCAGCAGGTTGGCGAACACTTCTTCGCTCGGATGTCCGAACTCCTTGCGCTTGACGCTCAGCCGGTCCGGCGGAACAATCCCATAGCGAGCCAGCTTCAGGCGAACCTGAAACTGGATCTGCGCCTCGGCGGCCGGAGCCAGCAGGCCCGCCTCCAGCAGCCCGGTCGACCGCACCGCCGCTTCCAGAACATCCAGCATCTGCTCGATGGCCAGCGCCTCGGCGTTCATCACCAGGTCGAAGCTCCCTAAGCGGCCCCCGGCCCGGCCAAATCGTTTCTTGCGCGTCAGCGTCTGCTCGGTCTCCATGTGCCGCAAGTGTTCCTTGGCCTCGGGCCGCTCCAGCCTGCGGTCCACCATCAGGTTGCCGAGACGGCGCGGCTCCGGCGCCACCACGTGCGCCCGCAGCACGCCCGGAATGTTGCGCAGCAACAGCTCCGATCCGATGCTCGAGATGACCAGGTGCTGCTGCGCGCCCAGCTTCGCCAGGATGGAAGTCGCCAGGTGCGGCCACGCCTTTTCCGGAATTCCGTGGGGCGCTCCGAACTCGGAAGCAATCGTCTCCACTAGCAGCGCGTCGGTCACCAGTTCGCAATGCAACCGCTGCGTGGCCATGCGCGCCAGTTCCTCGTGCCGGCATCCGGGTTCTCCGGAAACGCTCAAAAAAGCCATCCAGTAGAATCGTAGCGCAGCCATGCCGTCGCGCACGCGCTCCGGTTTGTAACTTGCGTTCCTTATTTCTGCGATCCCACCACCAGCACTACGGGAACCGTGGGCGCGGCGACGCCATCGCGCGTCCAAAAGACCACCGAACCGCGATACGTTCCCGGTTCGAGCTTGGACGGATCCACCGTCAGCGTCACCACGTCGCCGGTGATCGCGGAATCGGAATCCGGCGTCACGCCCTGATCCTGCTCCACTCGCAGCCACTCCGCGTTGCGCGTCGTCACCGTGTAGGGCCGGTTTGGCCAGGTGCTCGAAACCAGGATGGTCTTGGGAGCAGGAGCTTGCGCGGGCGTGCGGCACGAAAAAGTGACCTCGTCGGGCGTGGCTTCCAGGATGGGTTTGCCGGTCACTATCAGTTCGAACGCGCGCGTCGCGCTGGCGCAGGCGTTCCAGGCGCGCACCGAGAAACGGAATCGGCCCATCTCGCGCGCGACCCCCTCCACGCCGGACGCCGTCAATTCCACGCCTTTGGGAAGAGCGCCGTTCTCGAGCGAAAGCGACACGTCTCCGTGGTCACAGCGGCCGTCCACTCGTACGGTGATCGTGGCGCTATAGTGCATCCCTTTCGCGGCCAGCGGCAATTCGCCGGTCGCGATGGCCATCTGCGAGCATGCCAGGCCAGGGAGTAGCAACGCGGCAGCAACCAGGAGGTTCGCTTTAGTCATCGCCGGTCTCCGTTCGCATGCAGGCGCTTGTCTGGCGGCGGATCGCACCGGGGCGACGCCAGGTCCGATTGAGATCCGCAGGTCTTAGCGACCAGCATGGCCTCGACGACGCGCTGCGAAATGCCTTGCCCTGAAAGCGCCGCCAGCGCATCCGTCCTGACATCGAACCGGCTGGGCGTGACGCGTATGGTCTCGATGATCACCTGCTCGCTGAAGCCCGCTTTCGCCAGCGCGACGACATCGCGGTTCAGCAGAAAATGCCGCTGTTGCGGATGTTGCTGCGCGGACAAGCGCGGCAACCCCAGCGCCAGAAACAAGGCCATCGTCAGAACGATTCTTCGCATGGACCAACTCACGTTTACCGTATCGTCCGCGCCGGGAGTACTATTTAAGACTCTCGGCAATCTGCACGATACGTACTTTATGAGGTAATCAAAATTGAAATATATAGCTAAGCTACTCGTGTTTCCTTTGTTTGCCGCGGTCCTGTTTGCGGCGGAAGGGCCAACCACGGTCTCCAGTTTCCGGACCGATTCGTCGCCCGCGCGCGACTTCCTGACCAACGAAGGGATCGTCCTGCTCTCGGATGCCGGCTTTTCGGATTCCTTTATCGTCGAAAAGATAATTCTCAGCCGGACCCGTTTCGATACCAGCGCGGAAGGCCTGGCTTACCTCCGCCACAACGCCATCTCGGAGGAGCTGGTGCAGTTCGTCATGGAACGCTCGGCGAAACCGTCTGGCATCCCGGCCGCAGCCCCGATCCCGACCGCTGTTCCGATGAAAGTGATCAAAGTGAGAGTCCTGGTGCCGGACCCCAGCGCGGTTCCCGCTCCGCCTGTCGCAGCGCCGATGCCGCGTCCCGTGGCGCCGATGCCTCTGGCCGGTGGCGCCCGCCAATGGTATTGGTACTCCGCTGCCCCCGGTTACGGCTGGCCCTATGCTCAGCCGGCCTACAACGTCCCGGTGCTGCGGTCGCCGGCCGTTCCAGCCCCCGCCAGCATGCCCGTCATGTCGCCGTATTCGACGCAGTACGTCTGGATTGCCGGCCGATAACCGGCGCACCCAGGAAGACCGCTCAGCCCGCCCCGCAACCGCTCGCACGCCACTCGACCATCGTGCAGCGCTCCGGGGCTTTTTATCCCTAGATGTTCATCGGAATCTATGACGTCATCTCCTACGCGGTTTCGCAGCGCACCCGCGAAATCGGCATCCGGCTCGCGCTGGGTGCGCCACGGGGCGGCTTGAAGACCATGTTCGTGCGACACGGGCTGGCGCTGGCGTCGCTCGGCATTTCCATCGGGCTGGCAGCGGCGATGGCACTGACCCGCCTGATGTCGTCGCTGCTTTTCGGAATCAGCCCGCTCGATCCCGTGACCTACGCCGCGGTCCCGGTCGTTTCGCTGGCGTGCGCCGTGCTCGCCAGCTACCTGCCGGCGCGCCGCGCTTCAGCCGTCGATCCGATGGTAGCCCTGCGCGCCGAGTAGCGGTCAAGTACGGCGGATCTCAGTATCCTTCAACTAGACATGTCCACTCATCTCTTCTTAGTCCGGGATCGGTGGGGAAGGGGGTGACAGGACCTCAGGGCTATTCCCTATCCTTACGTTTCAAACAATTACAGCTTCTAATGTCTTATGCCCCCAACCCAACCCTGCAGAATTCCACCCGCCCACCCGATCCAAACATGTACACCCTGGCAGACATGTGTGAGATGTCTTACTATAGGATAGGCGAGAGCGGGCTTGACCTCTGCCGCCACGCTATTATAAAGTCTTAGAGTTTTAACCAATGACCTTCCGTCACCCATAAGCCTGATGACTTCGAGTCACCGCTCCTCACACCCGACACCGCGCTCCGCGATCTTAGGAATTGCCGCCATCTGCTCGCTCAGTTTCCTGCTGGCGGGCTGCATGGCCTCGAAGCCGCAAACGCTGCGGATGGCCTTCCTTCCCGCGACGCCCCTTGCCATGGAGCCGGTCATCGAGCAGCCGCCGGTCATCGATTCCGCTCTGTTTGCCAAAGCATCTCCCACTCTGGTCGAGCGCAGCCTGGCAACTCCACCGTCCCTACCCGAGGTGGAAGGCCGGATCGTCAGGGTGAACGACCACTTCGAAGCGGGCAAGAAACTCTACCAGCAGGCTGACGTTACGGGCGCGCGGCGGGAGTTCGATCGCGCTGTTGACCTGGTCCTGTCGGCCCCCGAGAACCTGCCCGACCGCCAGCGGCTGGAGCGCAAGCTGGATCAGATCGTCGACACCATCTATCGCTACGACCTGGAGCGATTGGGCGCCGGTGCGGAAAAGCCACCGCTGGTTTACGACCGGTCGCCGCTCGACGAGGGCATTCTGGACATGACCTTCCCCACCGACCCCAACCTCGGGCCGAAGGTGAAACAGGAACTCGAAGCCACGCTGTCGCAACTGCCGCTCGCCGAGAATGACGCCGTCCTGAGCTACATCCATTACTTCTCCACCGTGCGCGGCCACAAGACGCTGGTGGCCGGTCTGCGCCGCGCCGGACGCTATCGCCCACTGGTCCAGCGCATCCTGGACGAAGAAGGCGTGCCGCAGGAACTGATCTATCTGGCCCAGGTGGAATCCGGCTTCCTGCCCCGCGCGCGTTCCCGCAAGCAGGCCGTGGGGATGTGGCAGTTCGTGCAATTCCGCGGACGCGAATACGGCCTGAACCAGACGCCTTCCACCGACGATCGCCTGGATCCGGAACAAGCCACGCGCGCCGCCGCCCACCATCTGCACGACCTGTACGCTTTGTTCGGCGACTGGTACCTCGCCATGGCGGCCTACAACTGCGGCCCCAACTGCGTGGATCACGCCGTCCAGCGCACCGGTTACGCCGACTTCTGGGAACTGCGCCGGCTGAACGTGCTGCCCCGCGAAACCAGCAACTACGTCCCGCTGATCCTGGCCCTCACTATCATGGCCAAGAACCCCGCCGATTATGACCTGGTAGACCTGGACGTTGAGCAGCCTTTGGAGTACGACACCATCAAGGTAGAGGCGCCCACCAGCCTTACGCTGATCGCCGACGCGGCCGAACGGCCGGTGTCCGAGATCCAGGAACTCAATCCCTCGCTGCTGAAGCCGCTGGCGCCCTCCGGTTACCAGTTGCGGGTTCCCAAAGGCAGCTCGCCGGCGGTCCTGATGGCACTCGACACGGTTCCCGCCCTGCATCGCGCCAACTGGCGGATTCACCGGGTTGAGCAGGGCGAAACGCTAGCCGAAATCGCGCGGCGTTTCTCCACTCCGGCGGCCTCCATCACCGCGGCGAATCAGCAGCCCGTGGATCCTCCCGAAGCCGGCGACATGCTGGTTATCCCAGCCGCCTATCGGGTCCCGAATTCGGCTGCCGCGCCAGCCAAAACCACGACGCGGCGGAGGGCTTCGCAACGGGCGGCCGCATCGCACCCGGTAGCCACCGCGGCCCCGGCCCATCGGCCTGCCAGCACTTCTTACAAGACCGCCAGTCTCCGAATCAAGCAGCGCGCCGCGGTCAATTAAACTGCGCGCGACACGCTCTCAAAAAGTCCGCAAGATACCTATTGCCTTCCGAGCAAAACGAGTTATTCTAGGTTGTGGTTAGCCCAACAGGAGGCATGATTGATGTTTGAAAGCTATCGCTTCGCCGCTCCAGATGATCTCGACGACTTCGGATACGAGGACGAAAGCATGGACGTGCAGGCCGAAGTCAGCGAATACGGTCCCGAGGACGAAGACGAGGACGAACTCATAACACCGGCTCCGGAGCCCACTCCGCTCGCCGCACCACCCACCCCCACGCCCGCGGCCGAGGCGCCCCCCAAGAAAAAACCGGTCAAGAAGGCCGCCGCGAAACCCGCTCCGGCCAAGGCCGCTCCCGCGAAAGCCGCTCCCGCGAAAAAGGTTCCGGCCAAGAAGGCCGTTAAGAAAGCAGCGGTGAAGAAGGCCGCTCCGAAAAAGGCCAAGAAGGCGCCTGCCAAAAAGGCTAAGAAAGCGCCGGGCAAGAAAGCTAAGAAAGCGGCGGTGAAGAAATCGCCCAAGAAGGCCGCGAAGAAAGCCCCCGGCAAGTCCAAGGCGAAGAAGTCCGCTCGCAAGAAGTAAATTTCCAAACGCTCGGGCAGGTGGTGTGCGGCGACGCCTGGCCTGCCCGATCGCTCCTCTACTCCTTCCGAATCACTGCCCGGCAGCGCTCGAACAGTTGCAGCAGCGCTTCCGCATACTCTTCCGGTGTCTTGGTGGTTTTACCCGTGAAGCCGGCCGCGCCGCTGCCCTTGCCGTATCCGGTGGTGACCGCGATGAACTTCATCATCTCCAGGGCAACCTCGTCCTGGCTGCGCTGCGATGCGCCGCTGGGAGTTTCCTCTGCCATCGGTGGTTCGTTCCTCCGTTCGTCTGGCCGCTTCGCGAGCGGCAATTCTTCAGTTTAGACTGTTCGGGATCGGATCAGTGAAAGCGCTGCAGCCGGAATTTGACGGTCGCAGCGCAGTTGATCGGCGAAGGGGGCGGCTGCGTGGAATACAAGATCCCCACGACCGGATAGAATGCGATGAACGAGAAGGCGGCCACCGCATTCGGCACAGGGCTGGTGCCTGCATCCGACAGAGCCAGAACCGGCCCGATCGTGAAGCCCGCCGAATCCGCCAGCTTCTGAGCCTGCGTCTGGGCGTCGGAAATCAGATCCGCTGTCTTGCAGGGTTGGGATTGCCGCGCCTCGTCGGAAACCTGCGTCCCCTGGATCGTGAAATCAACTGCTCTGGATGTTCCCTTCTGGCCCCCAGTGAGTGCGGCAATAGTGCTCGCGATCTTCGAAAACGGCACCGCCAGCGTGAAACTCCACTGCAACCCGCGCTCGTAGGAGTACACACTGTTGAGGTTCGCCGCGGTAATCCCAGTACCTTGGACTAGCGCGAGCGCCTGGTCCAGCCCAGCATCCTCGCCGGTTGTCACCGTCACGAAAAAAACCGCTTGGTCCGGCACAAGAGCCACCTGCCGCGAAGCCGTGATGGTTACGGTGTCCGTCTCGAGCTGTCCGAAGACAGGTTCGAGCGCACTCAGCAGCAACAGAATCGGCCAGAACTTTCGCATGATTATTGAAAGCGCACCAAGTTGAACTTCACCGTCAAGGTGCACGGCACCGAGGAGGGCAGAAGAACACTGCTCAGCGCCGCGATGGCAGTGGGAACGGAAGTTGCCGTCACGCTCGACATGGCCAGAATCGTATCCGCCGTGAAGCCGGCCGCGCTCGCCAGCTTCTGCGCCTGCGCCCGGGCGTCAGCCAGCAGGTCCGTGATCGAACAGGTCTGCGACTGTTGCAGTTGCGGCGATACTTGCGTTCCCTGCACCGAAAAATTCATCGCCAGTCCCTTCCTCTGCTTGGCGATGTTCTGCTGCAGCGTGGTCAGCGTCACGACCGTCTCCTTGATCTTGGCTAACGGAGCCGGCAGCGAGAACAGCCATTCGATGCCAGATTGCGGCTGGACGTTACCGGTGAACACCACTTGCGACGTGTTGATCCCAGTGAAATTCGCCTGGGTGATTCCCGACCCTGCGAGCGCCGTCAGCACGTCATCCAGGCTCGTGTTCAGGCCGGACTCCACGCGAACCGAAAACACCACCTGGTCGGGCTGCAAAGTGGCGTTCCGCGACGCTGTAACCGTCACTGAATTCGAATCGAGCTGCCCAAACAACGCCGTAGCCGACAGCAAGCCTGCAACAATTCCGTACTTCCACATGACCCGAGTATACTCTTCCCGCCGCTTGTCGATCTGGGCCGAAACATGCAACCATTTGAAGGAAATAAACTCCGCATGCTCCCGCCCTCCCCGGCCCTGCTCGATTTCCGCCACGTCTCCGTGATGCGCGGCGAGAAAACTGCCCTCGATGACATCACGCTACGCATCCAGGCCGGCGAGCACGTCGCGATTCTGGGACCGAACGGCTGCGGCAAATCGACCCTGATCAAAACCATCACGCGCGAGTGCTACCCGCTGGTCCGCCCGGACTCCTCGCTCACTATCCTGGGCCGCGACTCCTGGAACGTCTTCGAGCTGCGCCCGTTGCTCGGCGTCGTCTCGAACGACCTCATGACGTCCTCGACGCGCGACATCAGCGGCCTCGAAGCAGTCCTCTCCGGATTTTTCAGCAGCATCGGCATCCAGCCTTACCACGACGTCACGCCCGTGATGCTCGCCAAGGCGCACGCTGTGCTCGCGCTCCTGGAAGTCCCTCACCTCAGCGAGCGCGAGATGACGGCCATGTCGTCGGGCGAGGGGCGTCGCATCCTGATTGCCCGCGCTCTGGTTCACGATCCGCTGGCGCTGCTCTTGGACGAGCCCACCAACAGCCTGGATATCCACGCCGCGCTCGAACTACGCGGCATCCTCCGCAAGCTGGCGCAGGCTGGCACCGGCATCCTGATGGTGACACATCACCTGGAAGACATCATTCCAGAAATTGATCGCGTCATCTTGCTGCAGAACGGCCGCCTCTTCGCCGACGGCTCCAAGTCCGAGCTGCTGACAGCCGAGCGTCTGACCCGCCTCTTCAACCTCCCGGTCGACCTGGTCCGCCGCGACGGCTACTATCACATATGCTGATCACAACCCAGACGTGGCGCACGCACTCATGCGTGCCGCGTTCACACTCGTGTGAACGCCATACTCAATTATGATCCGCACCGCGACCCTCCTCGAAGACCTGCACTACAGCGCCCGCATGCTGGCGCGCAGCCCCGCCTTCACCATCGTCGCCATCCTCACGCTCTCGCTCGGAATCGGAGCCAACACCGCGATCTTCAGCGTCGCCAACGCGCTCCTGTTTCAACCGCTGCCTTACGAAGATCCCTCTCGCCTGGTCATCGTCACCAGCGCCCGCGGCCCCAATCGCCGGCCATTTTCGTACAACCGCGCGCAGTTCCTCGCCTCTCACGGCAGCTCGTTCGCGGGTTTCGCGCCCTTTGTCACCGAGAACTTCAACCTCACCGGCGGAGGCGATCCGGAGCTGCTCCCCTCGGCCCGCGTTGCCTGGAATTTTTTCGACGTGTTGGGCGTTCATCCGCTGCTCGGCCGCGCGTTCCAGCGCGAAGAGGATCAACCCGGCGGCCGCCCGGTGGTATTGATCAGCGATTCGCTGTGGAAGCGCCGCTTCGGCGCCGACCCGGGCGTGATCGGTCAATCCCTGACGCTCGATTCCACGCCCGCCAGCATCATCGGCGTGATGCCGCCCGATTTCGAATTTGCGCCGCTCGGCCGCAGCATCGACCTGTGGTCCACGCGGACTTATGAGACCAACTCCGTCACGCGGCAGCAGGTCGGCGCTGGCGCAACCTACTTGATCGCCGTCGCCCGCATCCGGCCCGGCCTGCCGCTCGATCAGGCGCAGGCCGAAATGCGCGTGCTGGACGCCCGCTATCGCAGCGAGAACCCGGGCCTCGCCGACGCCGACCCGCGCCAGAACATCAGCCTGAACCAGGTGCAGGACCTCATGGTGGCCCCGGTCCGCCGAGCCGTGCTGGTGCTTTTCGGAGCCGTGGCGCTGGTGCTGCTGATCGCCTGCGCCAACGTTGCCAGTCTTCTGCTTTCGCGTGCGTTCGCGCGCCGCAAGGAGATCGCTATCCGCACCGCGCTGGGCGCGACGCGCACCGGCCTGATCCGCCAATTGCTCACTGAAAGTATTTTTCTGGCGCTGGTCAGCGGCGGGATCGGCATCGCATTGAGCGCCTGGAGCGTGCGCATCATGGCCAGCCTGCCGCCCGACACGCTGCCTCGCATCAACCCGGTTCGCATCGACACGCGCGTGCTCCTGTTCAGCCTGGCAGCCTCGTTCCTCACCGGCATTCTGTTCGGTTTGATACCCGCGCTCCAGATGTCCAAAACCGACGTGCAAGGCGTGCTGCGCGATGAAGGCCGCGGCGTTGCGGGCGGGCGCCTGCGTCAGCTCACGCGCAGTCTTCTGGTGGTCTCCCAGATCGCGATTTCGATGATGCTCCTGATCGGCGCCGGCCTCCTGATGCGCAGCTTCGTGCGCCTCGAACAAGTCCCGCTGGGTTTCAATCCCGACCGCCTGCTGCTGATGAACATCGCGCTCGCGCCCTCGCGCTATTCCGGCGCCGTTCAGGTCAACGGCTTCTTCGCGCGCGCGATCCACGAAGTCGCATCGCTGCCCGGCGTGCGATCCGCGGCCGTGTCGTCAGCGCTTCCGCTCCAGCCCTCGCGTTACGCATCCTTGCTGCCGGAAGGCCAGCCTTACGTCGCTCCGGCGCAGCGCCCGCTCATTTCCATCCAGTCCATCAGCCCGTCTTTCTTCGAGACCATGGGCATCCCGCTGCTGCGTGGCCGCGCGTTTTCCGATCGCGATACCGACGGCGCGCCACTGGTCGCCATCGTCAACGAGGTTTTCGCCCGCCGCTATTGGCCCAATGAAGACGCCGTCGGCAAGCACGTTGTTTTCGGAAACTTGCCGAAGCCCATTCAAATTGTGGGCGTAACCGGCAACGTCAAGAATGTGACTCTGGCCGTGATCACTACGCCCGAGATGTATTTCCCGCTGGCGCAGCGCCCTTCGCAGTCCTTGAACCTGGTCGTGCGATCGAGCGCCGATCCGCGCGCGCTCTCCACTCCGGTGCGCTCCCGCATTCTGGCCATCGACCAGGACCAGCCCGTCACCAACGTCCGCACCATGGAGCAACACCTGTCCGGCTCGATCCGGCAAACGCGGCTGACCATGCTGCTGCTGGCAGTCTTCTCGACCGTGGCGCTGCTGGTGGCGACGGTCGGCTTGTACGGCCTGATCGGTTATTCGGTGGCGCAGCGAACGCAGGAGCTCGGCATCCGCCTCGCGCTGGGAGCCGGACCCGGACAGGTGTTGAGGCTGGTGCTGCGTCAAGGACTCGTGCTCGCGATCCTCGGCGTGCTGCTCGGCCTGGCCGGATCGCTGGCGTTGACGCGCGGCATCCAAAGCCTGTTGTACGACGTCAGCCCCACCGATGGATGGACGTTCGCCGCCTGCGCTCTGGCGTTCATTGCGATCGCTCTCGCCGCCAGCTACATCCCAGCGCGCCGCGCCGCCCGCATCGACCCCATCGAAGCGCTACGCTGCGAATAGCTCCGATCCCGCCCGCGCGCAATCAGCCATAATGGTGTCCGAGAGGAGTACGCCCATGCGCACGCTTTCCACCATCGTTCTCACCGCTTCGCTCGCCGCTGTATGTCTCGGACAAAACGCCGGCCCAGCCCACGGCTCCGGCCAGGGAGTTCAAGCCCTGGTTCAGGACGCCAAGACGCGCGTCACCGAGATGAAGGTCGATCAGCTCAAGTCCGCGCAGGCTTCCGGCGAGAAGCTCACGCTCATCGATGTTCGCGAGGACAACGAATGGGAGGCTGGACACGCCGCCGGAGCGATGCATCTGAGCCGAGGCCTGATCGAATTCTCTATCGAATCCAAAGTGCCCGAGAAGAACACCAAAATCGTGCTCTATTGCGGCAGCGGCGCCCGCTCCGCGCTGGCCGCCGACTCGATCATGAAGATGGGCTACACCAACGTCGTCTCGCTGGCCGGAGGCATGGGCGCGTACAAGGCCGCCGGACTTCCGACCGAGAAGTGATCGCTACTTCGCGCTCTCCGCGATATCCACCAGGTCGCTGAACAAGCCGTAGGCGGTCTGCTCCACGCCCGACGAGATTCCCATCACGCCGATGGTTCCCATCAGGTCCGTGTGCAGCAACAGCAGATTCGAAGTGCCTTGCACCGAGGCGAGCGGGTCGGCTTCGTCCACTACCTCGGCGCGCACTCGCAGACGGACGCCAGAGGGACCGATGTGTCCGCGGCTCACCAGGCACACGGTCTTGCGCGCCTGCGCAAGTTCCAGCACGCGCTCCGGCGTAAGACGGCCGATGCCGCGCCGGTCCACCTCCAGCGGCGTTGTGCGCGCATCCATCAGCACGTTGGCGAGAACGGCGGCCTTGGCGGCTGAATCCCAGCCCTCGATGTCGTAACTCGAATCCGCTTCGGTGATCCCCAGCCGGCGCGCCGCTTCAATTCCATCCTGCATCGACTTGCCTTCCCGCATCGCCTCGATCACCACCTTGGAAGTCGAGTTCAGAACGCCAGTGAATCCGAGCACCTTCACGCCCGGCAGGTTCTTGCGGACCATGTTGAATACCGGCGTTCCATCCATGACCGTGGATTCGAAGCGAAACTGGACGCCCGCGCGCTCGGCCTCATCGCGCAGCTCGGCGTAGGCGTACGCGATTGGCCCCTTGTTGGCCGTGACCACGTGCCGCTTTCGAGCCAACGCTTTGCGGATGTGCGTGAGCGCGGGCTCACCGGAAGCCGGATTCGGCGTGGTGATCTCGACCACGACGTCGCAGGCGGCGCGATCCAGAAACTCATCCACCGACCCGGCTGCGGGGCCGAAATCAGCGCCGTCGTAAGCGGTCCCGTGGCGCGCGGTATGAATCCCGGCGATCCGAAACGGAAAAGCCTTGCGCTTTTTTTCGAGCAGACCAGCGAACGCGCGGCCGACGTTGCCATATCCGATAAGCGCGACTCTCAAGAATTTATTTTAAAGTGGGGCGGGCAATCCTGCCCGCAGCCGGCTTCAGCCGGTAAATATGCATCTCAGAACTCCAGCTTCGCAATCAGATCGTTCAGGTTCGACTCGATCCCGGCCTTCTGCTTCTTAAACCCAGCATCCCGATCCCGCAGCGCGGCCAACTGGTTCTCCTGATCGGCAAGCTGGCGCGCGTATTTCTGCACCTGTTCCTGCTGCCCGCTCACCTGGTTGAGGCTCGATATATTCTGCCGGATGCGATTCTCATCGCTCGCAACATTATTGATGTCGCTCTCCGTTTGCCGGATCTGGCCATCCAGGCCGGCGATCTGCCGCTTCAGATCCAGGACCTGCTGAAGTTGTCTGCGGCCGGCGTCAGAGATCGCCTTGTTCTGTACGTAGGTCAGCAAAACATCCGGCGTCAGGCTGGACACCGACGTGGTGGTGTCATACACGCGCTCCTCCGCCACCGGAACTTTCTCGGTCGAATCCGGCCCCAGCTTCACTTCAAACCGGTTCGCGGTCGTGGTGGTCTCCACCGGCTTCGGACTCAGCACCTTGTATTCCGGACGCTGCGCCTGCTCGATGATCAGCGTCTTGGCTTTCTGGTCGACGTTGCGAATGGTGTAGGTCTTGGTTTCGTCCTCGGCCAGCCGCGCGGTCAGCACGCCGCGATTGACGTGGATCTCGCGCACCAGGCTGCGGCTGGAATCGAACTGCGTCGTCACGCGCGTGCCCAGATCCACGGCGTAGCTGATCAGCCGCTTGTCGCCGGTCTTGAGCGTGGTTATGAGCGCTTCGCCCGCGTAGCTCGCGGCATCGAACACCGTGATCGGCCCGCCGTCCAGCGTCTTGCCGGTCGAGTTGGTCAGCTCCGCCGCGCTCATGGGATGCTCGCCGTACTCTTCCGAATAAATCAGCAGCCGCCGCGAGCCGATCTTCTGCTGCAGGAACGGAAGCATCGCCGACTCGTCCTTCTTCACCGTCACCGGCGTCGAGAAGCGGTACTCGAACAGCTCGCCCAGATCGGCCCCCGCGACATTCACGGCGACGTTGCTCAAAATGGCATCCCGTTCGTCTTTGAAACGCGCCCCTGCGATTCCCGCTTGCAGCGAGCCCATCGCCTGGCGCGCCATCGCCTTGGGAGGCGCAGGCGCGAGCCCCGCCATCGGAGCATTCCGCGTCTCTGCTACCGCGCCACCATACACCACCGGAGCCGCCGCGCGATCCTCGGGAAGCTCCACCGTCTGTCGAGGCACGTACTTCGGCTCATACAGCTTGCTGATGAACGACACCGGCCTCCCCGACACCACCGCCAGCGCGACGTTGGTCCAATCCTCGCCGCTGGTGTTGTCGATGATGGCCCAACCTTCCAGCGTCGGATCGGTCTTGTCCGCGAAAATCAGCCGGTAACTCGATTTCCACACCGGCGTCGGCACCATGTAGCTGGCCGCGATCTGCCGCTCCTTGGCGTCCGACGAATCGATATAGATGCTGCGCTTGTCGAGCGACCGCGATTGATTCACCACCGTCAAATAGTCCCGGAGCTGCGCCTGCAGCTTCGGATCGGCGAAGCGAATCGCACTGGCCGCGGCCAAATCGAACGTCCGCAGCTCGCCCGAATCCAGCAGCAGCACCAGTTGCTCGCGCTCGGGATGGTCGCGATCCGCGCCCACCAGCCTTCCGCTGACGATCGCGCCGCTCAATGTCTCCGCGCCGTACTTGACCTCGATCTTGGCGCCCTTCATCTGGTCCATAAAAACCGCCAGCGACGCTTGCCCGCCCACCTTGAAAGGAAATTCCGCCAGTTTTTGATCCAGCGGCTCGCTCGAATCGTAGCGCAGCCCCGTCACCTTGCCGCCGTTGCGATCCTCGAGCGTGAGCGACTTCAACACGTCGTTCATGTCCGACGCCTTGAAATCCAGACGCGCCGCCTCGCCCGGCCCCAACCTGCCGCCGCGTTCAAAATATCCGACTCCGCTCTTGTACAGGATCACTTCGCGAATCGGAAGATCGGCGGCCATCGCGCTCGCCACAACCACCCCAGCCAGAAGAAAGATTCGTCGCATAGAAGCCTCACCAGACTAATGTCCGCCGGGCCACGATCCTTTCAGAACCGGCCCTACTCGCCCATTACCTTAATAATGACGCGTTTCGGCCGCTGTCCGTCGAATTCCGCATAGTAGACCTGCTGCCACGGGCCGAAATCGAGCTTCCCCTCCGTCACCGGAACGATCACCTGGTGGTGCACCAGCAGGCTTTTCAGATGCGAGTCGCCGTTGGTCTCGCCCGTTCGATGATGCCGGTAATCGTCGCGGTAGGGCGCCAGCTTCTCCAGCCACTCGTCGATGTCTTGGAGCAGCCCATCCTCGGCGTCGTTCACCCACACGCCCGCGGTGATGTGCATGGCCGACACCAGGATCATCCCCTCGCGAATCCCGCTCTTAGTGAGCGCCGCGTTCACTTGCCCGGTGATGTTGATGTACTGCCGATGCTGCTTGGTGTTGAATACCAGATGTTCGGTGTGAAATCGCATACGTGTCGATCATAACGGACGCGACTTGACACGCGCCCGGTGCGACCGCCAGACTCGGATTAGCAAAGCGATCGCACGGAAGGTTTCCAACGCGAGTCATCTGCGTCGCTCTGCTGGCTGCTGGCCTCGCTCCGGCGCAAGATGGTCCGCCCGACCCGCGGACACAAGGCCAGCAGGGATTCAATCAACAGATCGAAAATCCAGCGGCTCCGCCCGAAGAGTCCCCTGCCGGCTCCGGACCTTCCATTCTCGGCCGCGACAAGAGCCTCGCGGGCGACCGCAAAGGCAAGCTGATCGATCTCCGGCTGTACGGCGAAATCACCGGCGTCTACGATTCCGGCATCACTCCCGTGCTCACCGGCGCTCAAGCGGCCATCCCGCGCTCTGACTACGGAATCGAATCCGGAGCCGGCCTGAGCGCCTCGCGCCGCTGGAAAAACGCCCGGTTCACTCTGGAATACCGGGGCCGATTCCGCCGCTACGCCGAGCAATCGCTGTTCAACGGCACCGACCAGTTCCTGAATCTCGCCTACAGCCGCTTCCTCAGCCGCTACTGGACCCTGGACTTGAAGGAAATCGCCGGAACCGCCACGCTCGCCAACGGCGAGTTCACTTACTTACCGCTCACCAGCACCGACCTGTACGCGCTGCCCACTAACGACCTGTTCGACAACCGCACTAACTATCTGCAGTCGCGCGTGGATTTGGACTGGCAGAAGAGCCTGCGCCTGTCGTTCGATTTCGGCGGCGAAGGTTTTCTGGTGCGCCGCCAGTCCCTCGCGCTGGCCGGCTTGAACGGCTATGGCGCGCGCGCCGGCCTGGCCTATCGCCTCACCCGCCGGCAGACCGTTTCCGCGACTTACCAGCACATCTACTTCGATTTTCAACACACCTTCGGAAACGCCCGGATCGAGACCGCGGCGCTCGGTTATTCCGTGGCCTTGACGCGCCGGCTGGATCTCGGCTTCAAGCTCGGCGGCAGCCGCGTGGACACCACCGGACTCACGCAAGTTTCCATCGACCCGGAGATCGCCGCCATCATCGGCCGCGACATCGCCATCGTAAGCTTCGCCCGCGTGCTCTATGTTCCGCTCGCCGAAGCGCGCCTGACCCAGCGATTCACGCGCTCGTCACTTACTCTGGATTACTCCAGCGGCATCACGCCCGGCAACGGCGTGTATCTCACTTCCCGCGAGACCTCGGGAACGGTAAGTTTCACTTACACCGGTGTCCACCGGCTCAGCACCTCGTTCAACGCCGGTTACAATCAGTTATCCACGATCGGCCAGACTTTGCCGACTTATACCAATCTGCAGGGCGGCGGCGGCCTGACTTACAGGTTGTTCGCGGACACTTACCTGGGGCTGCGTTACGACTATCGCCACTACACCACCCAAAACCTGCTCTTCCAGAAGGACTCCAACCGGGTGAGCCTCGGCCTGGCCTTCAGCGCCGGAGACGCGCCTCTGGCAATCTGGTAGTGTGGGTAGTCCAAGAATCCTGCTGGTGGAAGACGAAGCGCCGCTACTGCACCTGCTGGAACGGCATCTGGCGCGGCTGGGCTTTGAGGTGGAAGCTCATTCGACGGGACTCGGCGCGCTTGCCGCGCTCGAGACGGCGCCGGACAGCTACGCTCTGGTGGTGGCCGACATGGGCCTCCCGGATCTGGCAGGCGACGCCCTGCTGTCGAAAATGTTTCAGATCCGCCCGGACTTGCTGGTCCTGATCTGCAGCGGCTCGGAGTTTTTCGTCTCCAGTCTTCCGGAGCCGATCCAGCGGCGCGTCGGATTCCTGCAGAAACCTTTCGCGCCGAAAGAACTGGGGCAGAAGATCGAGCAAATGCTGGCCCGCCGCGGCACGTGACTATTCGTCGGGTTCCCCGCGCTTCTGGTAGCCGTCACAATCCAGCACGGGCAGCCGCGGATATTTCGGAAACCGCGAATCCATCTTCGAAAGCTCGCAAAGATAGAACACCGACCCGCGATCTGAAGTAACGCGCCGCACGTGCCGGCAACTCGCGCACAGTCCCGCTGAAGCGTCCCGATCTTCCAATCAACCACTCTACTAGCACCACACACCTGACACCCGGCACCTGCCATCTTGGCTGCAGGGCTACTATCAGTATTCCAGTTTAGTAGTAACTTTGGTATGATGTGAGGTAGTAACATGAAGACTGCGATCTCCATAGACGACGCACTATTGCAGCAGGCGGATCAAACCGCGCAGCTTTTGGGCGTCAGCCGCAGCCGGCTCTTCGCGATGGCGGTCGGTGATTTCCTCGCCAGACAGCGGCGCGAGCAGATGCTGCTCAGCCTGAACCAGGTCTATGCCAGCGCTCCGGAACCGGCCGACCAACGCTTGCTGAAGGGAATCAAGGGCAAGGTCCGCCGGGCCGTCAAGGAGAGTTGGTGAGAGAGATTCGGCAGGGCCAGGTATATTGGCTTGATTTCGGCCCTGCGACCGGTTCCGCTCCCGCGGACCGGCATCCTTGCGTGGTTGTCCAGAACGATGTCTTCAATCAGAGTGCGATTCGAACCAGCGTCGTATGCCTGATCACTTCCAATCTGAGCAGGGCGAACGCGCCGGGCAACGTGCTTCTGAAGAAAGGTGAAGCCAACCTGCCGAAGACCAGCGTGGTGAACGTCTCCCAGATTCTCACCGTCGACAAGGCCGAGCTGGCGGAATCGACCGGCAAGCTAAGCGCCGCAGCCGCCCGGGCCGTCCGCGACGGATTGCATATGCTGTTCGACAAGCTGTAATGCGGCCGCATCCGTCCCTAGCGCGCAATTACCTAAGCTCATTGAGCGCTATCGACATTGTTGAGCTAGTGGCGACTGAACAGAGCCAAACTTGGTATGGTAGTTCCTGAGCCACAGTAGCCCCCATGCCCGCTCGCTCGAGCGAATCCTTCATCCTCCAAACCTACCCCTTCCGCGAATCCGACCTCATCGTCAGCTTCTTCACCCGCGACCAGGGCAAACTCCGCGGCGTCGCCCGCCGCGCCCGCCGCCCCAAATCCAACTTCGGCTCCGGCCTCGAACGCCTCTCCCACGCCACCGTCTCGTATTTTCAAAAAGAAAACCGCGAGCTGGTCAGCATGAATTCTTGCGAGCTGGTCCACTCGCAGTTCGCGCTCGCTTCCAACTACGAGTCGAGCGTCGCACTCGACTACCTCGCCGAAGTCACCGAGCAATTGCTGCCGCCCAACGAAACTAACGAACGCCACTTCCGCCTGCTGGCCGCGGTGCTCGACTACCTGCGCCAAGGCGGCAACCCCTTCACCGCCGTCACCTACTTCGCCCTCTGGTCCGTGCGCCTCGCCGGATTCCTCCCCGACCTCCGCGTCTCGCCCGAATCGCGCGCCATCGCCGAGGAAATGCTCGTCACCCCAGTCCACGCACTCGCGCCGCGCACCTGGACTAGAGACACCGCGTCGGATCTCCGCCGCCTCCTGAATCGCCTCATCGAAGAACACGCCGAACGCCGCCTCCGCACGCCTGCGATCATGGAGTCACTGTGAAGCTCCTCAGCAAACCTATTCTTCTCCTCGCTTGCACCGCCGCACCCGCCTTCGCCCAAGCGAACCCCTGCCGCACCACCCAGCCTGTATCTACCCTCGGATCAACTCCCGTGCCCCAGGCCACGATCGTATATGACCCCAATCAAAGCGTCTGTTGGCTCGCCAATGCGGATCTGGCCGGAGACCCGAATATGCGCGCTGCTTTGGGCGTCACCGGAGTCAGCCCCAACGGCTCCATGGACTCCGCCACAGCGCAAAAATGGGTCGCGGCACTAAACGCCTATAACAATGGTGCAGGCTACCTTGGCCACAACGATTGGCAGCTTCCAGCGGCGCCTTTGGTGGACAACACCTGCGCCAGTACCGGCACGGGTGGCGGATCGTTTGGTCCTCTGTGCTCCGCGAGCGCCCTCTCGAACCTCTACTCAGTCGGCCTCAAGCTGAGCTTCCCGTCCAGCGTCGCCCCCGCGTTCGGCGCCACCGTCGCGCCACTCCACAACCTAAAGTCCTCCTATTACTGGGCGCAGCAAAACGACGGCGGCACCAGCGGCGCCAGCAACGGTGGACAGGAAGTTTATTCCTTCGCCAACGGCATCCAGGGCGGCGTCACGACAAAAGACAACTACTTCTACACGCTGCCGATGATCCCCGGCGCCATCGGAACACCACCGTCCTGTTCCGCGGGCGGCACCGCCGTCGTCCCCTATACCGCCGGACCCGCTGCCGGCAACGCCGTCTACGATTGCAACACCAAGTACACTTGGGCCGCCGACGCGAACTTGCCCGCCTCGAACGCGTTCGGCATCACCGGCAACGTGTCGATCCCAGCTTCCTCCAACCGCACCATTACCGCGCCCAAAATCAGCGCCGGCGCAATGTTGCTCGATACAGCCACTCAATGGCTACAGGCCATGAACAACAGCCGTTACCTGGGTTCCTCCGCCTGGCAGCTCCCCGCGACCTCCATAGTTCTGCAGGATTTGTTCACGGACTTGGGCCTCGAATCGGGCGATAGCAGGCTCATGTCGACTGGCACTTCGGGACCCTTCCAGAATCTGCAACCCTTCTACTATTGGGGCTGCCAACGCGACCAATCCGGAAACAGCCAGTCGCCCTGCACCGGGTACGCCCCCAGCGATCTTCAATGGAGCTTCAATTTCGACGCCGGATTTCAGCCGACCAGCTCCCTCATCCAACACTTCTTCGTCATGGTTTATTATCCAGTGACCGCCGCCGCCGGTCCGCTCGTCTCCGTGGTGGCCAATGCGGAAGGCGAGGCGACCACCATCGCACCCAACACCTGGGTCGAGATCAAAGGCTCCAACCTCGCGCCGCCCGGCGACTCCCGCATCTGGCAGGATCCCGATTTCGTCAACAACCAGTTGCCCTCGCAACTCGACCGCGTCAGCGTCACCGTGAACGGCCGCAGCGCCTACGTCTACTACATCAGTCCAACGCAGATCGACATTCTGACGCCGCCCGACGCGTTATCCGCCGAAGCGCAAATCGTGGTTTCGAGCAACGGCGCCGCCAGCGCGCAATTCACCGCGCTCGCTCAGCCTCTATCTCCCTCGTTTTTTGTCTTCAGCGATGGTTTGCACGTGGCCGCTATCCACACCGATGGAACTCTCGTGGGCCCCGCGAGCTTCTCGGCGCCCGGCTATACTTTTTCTCCAGCCAAGCCCGGGGAAACAATCTCGGTCTACGCAAACGGCTTCGGCGCCACCTCGACTCCCGTGGTCGCCGGATCCATTACGCAAGGCGGAACGTTGTCTCCACTTCCCTCGATCACGATTGCAGGTCGGAACGCGACGGTTCAGTTCGCCGGACTGGTCCAACCGGGCCTGTTCCAGTTCAATGTGACCCTTCCGGACCCGGTCCCGCAAGGCGATCAGCTCATCAAAGCGACGTACGGTGACACGGTCACGCAGCCCGGTACGCTGGTGACGATAACTCACTGAGCTCAGGCGCCTGGCACTAGGAGCCTCGATTGGTCTGGACCAATCGCGCCCGGCTAAGGGTCGCTCCATCCCAGATGAAGCACCCCCGGCCACGTCTGCTTATTTCTGCGCAGTCGAATTCGCCGGAGCGGGATGGTCGACGTAGTAGTTCAGAGCCGTAAACTGCATCTCTTCCCAGGTCTGGTCGCCCCAGCGCACCTCTGCCTTCGGATCAGGATTGGCCGGGTTGTTTACCGAGTTGTCGTAGTGCGCCGTCGCTTCCAGCCGCGAACCCTTGGGCACTTCGAGCGGCTTCGCGAACGTGTACCACGTTTGCCAGTTGAAATCATAGTGAGGCACGTCCAGCACAACCTCAGAGCGTCCATCGGGATAGATCAGCCGGTACTCCCAGCTTTTGCCGCGAAGATGCGTGTGCGGAATGAACGAAATGATATGGGTGTCTTCCGTGAATTCGATGGCCGAATCAATCGCCGTATCGGCAGCGCCGGCTGGGAGCTTCAGCAGCGGATTTATGAAAGTGCCCGCGTGGATTTCCCGTTGCGGCGGTTCCTTTGCAAAGATCAGGCCGACGCTCGTTTGATCGCTGGCCGCCTTGCCACTGGCCGTGTAGTGCATCTGGAAGGTGAGTTGCGCACCGGCCGGAATCTTCATGGCTTCGCCGGGCTGAAAAATCATAGGCTCTGAGCCGGGCGCCTTTCCGATCAGCCAGAGGCCAGGACCAGCCTGCTCCTCTCTTCGCGGAGCTTCTCCATTCGGCCGATTCCTCTGAGGCATCACCGGCACTACCGGCTTGAATGTGGAGACCATCTGCATCCCCGGCGCCTTCATATACACGATCACGTGATGTACGACGCTGGGCGCACTCGACCGGATTTCCATCGCCTGTACCCACTTGTCCTCGGTGAAGTTCGTCGGGACCATGAAATATTGGTACTGGACGGTCCCTTTCGCCGCGACATCAAAAGGCTTCGCCATCGACAGCACAACGTCCGGCTTTCCGATTTGCCATCCCTCTGCAAACTGGGGGGCCGGCGGCAGATCCTTCGCATCACCCTCCGGAGCGCCAGCGTCCACCCAGTTCATCAGAGTATTCTTATCAGCCTCGGTCAGCCTGCGGTCATTCGAAAAGACCCCGTGCGGCTGTGTGGCGTGCCACGGCGGCATCGCTCCGGTGGATACGAATTGGCGGATCGACTTAGCCCACGGCCGAGCATCCTTATAAGTGAGAAGCGACATGGGTGCCGCTTCACCGGGGCGGTGGCAAGTAGCGCAATTCTTGTACAGAATCGGCGCGACGTCCTTGGAGAAGGTCGGCGCAGAGGCGGCTGTCAAATCGGCGCCGATGCCGGCCGAGATCAGTATCGCGCCGCCCAAAAGAGACGTAACCAGGCTTTTCATCGCAGCTCCTTATCTCCAATGTAGCCCCGCAGCCTCCGAAAGCCCAAGCCGCCCTTGGCCGGACAGACGAATCTACACGCCTCTTGCCCTCGAAACACAGTTACACATATACTGTGTTCGTGAAGAATATCACTTTAAGCGTCGACGAAAACGTCCTCGCCGCCGTTCGGCGCCATGCCGCCGAGCATGACTTAACTGTGAACGCACTGGTCCGCGACTACCTAACGAATCTCGCGATGCACGAGTCTCGAGCGGACCGGGCTCGCGCGCGGCTTCGGCAATTGAGCGCGCGATCCAAAGGCCGGCTCGGAAAGAAGACCTGGTCGCGAGAAGATTTGCATGACCGCTAGCGTGTTTCTCGACACCAACGTCCTCGTTTACGCAGCCGTGGGAACCGGCAAAGATGCACCTAAGCGGAAACGGGCGCTTGAGCTGATTGAATCGGAGGACTTCGGAACCTCAGCTCAAGTCCTGCAGGAATTCTTTGTGACGGTAGTCAAGAAGGCCGCGCGCCCGCTTTCGGCGGCCGTTGCCCTGGAGTGGATTGAACAATTGGCGTCATTTCCTTGTCAGACCATCGACCATCAGTTGGTACGTATCGCGATTGAGCAATCCGAGCGATTCGGCATTTCGTATTGGGACGCCGCCATCCTCGCGGCTGCCGAGGCGCTCGGCGCTCACACCGTTTTCTCGGAAGACTTGAATGACGGCCAGCGATATGGAAAACTCCGAGTCGTGAATCCATTTGCTTGACTGCCTGGTGCGGCAACTACGAGTCGAGCATGGCACTCGATTACCCGGCTGAGGTCAGGTACCAATTGTTGCCGCCCAACGAACGCCACTCCGGCTGCTGGTTACGGCTTCGCCTCGTCCGTTAGAGTTGGTCGCTTCTCAGGACTCGTCCTCTCAGCCTGACGACGCTCCTTACTTGGGAGCATCGAAACCAGGTAAGCCTGCCCTGACGCCTCTTCGCGGATGATGCTCCAGCTCTGGAATGCGTCGGCGATGCTGTCGATATGAAACAACACCTCCGTCAACTCCCATCGTCGCGCAATGTTGTAGTCGGCCTCATTGCGATGGTATTGCGCCTGAATGAAGACCTCCGCGACGTTGTAAAGGTGATAGGCGACCGTCCGTTCCTGTCCCTCTGGAGGCCTCCTTCGAAAGTAACTGTTCAGCTCGGTAACTTTCCTGACCGCGGCCTGCTGCATTGGGCCGTGATCGAATACACGGGCTAACGCACCGCGTAATTCCGGACGGATCCAGTTCGCAGTTGCCTCTGAGACGAGGAGATGAAACAACGCGTAGTACGCCGTCGAAACAGCCCGGCGCAGGCTGGCCTGGTGAGGCTGCCCCGGATGCAGATTGGCGATGTCCTGAGCAAGTTCAAGCAACTCGTCCGCGTAGGCCACCGATCAGGCCCAGGACGGTTCTTTGATCCTCGCCTGTTCCGATTCGGTGCGGAAATCGAAATAGGGAAGAACACCCCACGCTTCGAGGGGTTGCACTTGCTGGACAATTGCCTGCGAGATCCGTTTGCCGAGATCTAGCAGTTGAGCGCGCGGTGTTTCATCCGCGATTACAACTTGAAAGAACACGGCCGGTTCCCCGTTCCAGTCCGTCCCGAGCGAAGGCGTGACGCTCACGATCGGCCGTGCCAGGCCGCTGGAAGCCTGGGCGATGGCGGCAAAGAACTGCGCCTGTTGTGCAAACGCCCTCGCAATGTACATACTGTCATTATCCCGCGTCTTTAGATCCGCCGGATGCGTCGACCATGCTGGCGGCGGATCGGATATCACGCCGTGCCTGGGACCGAACACCTGCATCCCAACCTGCTACCCTAGTCAGTCGTACCCCATGCCCGCTCGCCTGAGCGAATCCTTCATCCTCCACACCTACCCCTTCCGCGAATCCGACCTCATCGTCAGCTTCTTCACCCGCGACCAGGGCAAGCTCCGCGGCGTCGCCCGACGCGCCCGCCGACCCAAATCCAACTTCGGCTCGGGCCTCGAACGCCTCTCCCACGCCACCATGTCGTATTATCAAAAGGAGAACCGCGAGCTGGTCAGCCTGAACTCTTGCGGGCTGGTCCACTCGCAGTTCGCGCTAGCTTCCAACTACGAGTCGAGCGTTGCACTCGACTGACCAAGGTGGAGTTGGACACCCCACCGCGCATCGTTCCGCCGATAGCAGATGTTCGAGATCACCGCTGACGACATAGCGCTCCTGAACGACGAGAACCTTCGGGTTGTTGTTGCGCGCCTGTGTGAAGCGGAGCTACGGGGCGCGGATATAGTGCGTCGTATGTCACCTGGGGTGGGAATCAGAATGCGGTTGATGGCGGAATCGATGTCCGCGTCGCCTTGCCGCCGGGCTCGGTGACTGATGGCTTTGTATCCCGCCCAGCGACCGGTTTTCAGGTAAAGCAGCAGGACATGCCTGCAGGCGAGATCATCGATGAGATGCGGCCGATGAATGTCATCAGGCCTTCCATTCAGAACTTGGCGGATCAATCAGGTGCGTACATTATCGTTAGCTCACAAGGCTCGACGGCCGACACGGCTTTGACGAGCCGACGCGACGCGATGAGAAGCGCGACGGCAGGCGTTCGCAATGCGGACGCGCTCCTGCTTGACTTCTATGACCGCACTCGGGTCGCGACATGGGTGCGCAGTCACGAGGGCTTGATTCCTTGGGTCAGAACACTCGTCGGGCTGTCGATCCCGGGCTGGCAGTCGTACGGTTCCTGGGCGTATGCTCCCGATGCAGTAACGGCGGAATACTTGCTCGATGAAAAGCTCCGCATTCATCCCGTCAAACGTGAGACGGACCAAGGACTCTCAACGCTGCAAGGCATTCAACAGATACGCGACGAACTGCGCAAAGACCGACATGTCGTACGGCTCGTGGGCTTATCCGGTGTTGGGAAGACCCGACTCGTGCAAGCGCTCTTTGATGACCGAGTTGGCAAGCAAAGCCTCGACCCGTCTCTTGCCCTCTATACGAATATGGCCGACGGACCCGATCCGCAGCCTATCGGCTTGGCGTCAAATCTTGTGGCCGCCAGGACACGAGCGATTCTCGTTATTGACAATTGCCCTCCGGACTTGCACCACCGGCTCTCGGAGGTATGTCGCCAGCCGGAGAGCGAAGTGAGTGTGATTACAGTGGAATATGACATCCGGGAGGATGAGCCGGAGGCAACGGAAGTATTTACGCTGGAATCGTCGTCCCAAGAGCTTATCGAAAAGCTTGTCCGGCGATGGTTCCCAGACATCTCGCAGATCGACGCTCGTACTATCGCCGAGTTTTCTGGGGGTAATGCACGAATTGCGATCGCGCTTGCCGCGACGGTAGAACGGAACGAGACGGTTGCAGGCCTGACGGACGAGCAGTTGTTTCAGCGGCTCTTCCTGCAGCGACATACCCACGACGAGTCGCTCTACCTCGCTGCTCAAGTATGCTCACTCGTGTACTCCTTCGAAGGAGAGGATATCTCGGACACTGATGAGGCGGAACTCGTCCGCCTCGGCAGGCTTATAGGTAAGACGCCGCAAGATCTCTACCGTAGCGTCGCGGAACTCAAACGTCGTGATCTCGTGCAGCAACGCAGCGTTTGGCGAGCCGTCTTGCCCCATGCAATAGCAAATCGTCTTGCTGCCACTGCCCTGCAGAATGTCCCATACGTTGAGATTGAAAAGTTACTCATGACATCTAAGCGGCTGATCAAGTCTTTCTCCCGGAGACTTGGTTATCTCCATGCCAGCAAGGAAGCCGTAGGGATTGTCAAGAAGTGGCTCGGAAGTGGTGGCTGGCTTGAGAACGTGACACGTCTAGATGATCTTGGCCGCGCGATTTTCGAAAATGTCGCGCCCGTGGCACCCGAGGACGTCCTTGCTGCTCTTGAACGACCGCTTCTCGGCCCGGAGGACGAAGAAGCGGCAAAGAGATGTAAAGACTATTGCGATTTGCTTCGATCCATAGCGTACGATGCGGCGCTCTTCGAACGCTGTGTTGCGTTGCTGGTGAAGATCCTAACGACTCAAGACGTCGAGTCGAACACGCACCGCACACAACTCTTTGTCTCTCTCTTCCATCTCATCTTGTCCGGAACGCATGCCACCATCGAGCAACGAGTGACGATCATCAAGTCACTCCTTGCGGTGGCCCCCTGAGCTGGGACAAATAGTTAAGACACAGTTCGCCGTTCGATGAAAACTGCTCGACCGGCAAGACGACATTACAGCATACTGGTGCCCGGCTGGTGAAGCGGAAGCGGGCACTGCTGGAGAGCAACTCGCCGAGGAATAGCCGGCTGGAAACTCATCGAGACGATGGGTGGGGGCGGCAGCCGTAGTCGCCCCCAAGCTTTGCCAGCA
>JAIQFN010000022.1 GCA_020073265.1 Terriglobia bacterium
CAGCAAGCGGCGGCGGCCCGGAAAGCCACGCTCCTAGCGCCCCGGCCGGTCTACAGCGCCGATTTGCAGGGACGGCTTCCGCTGCGGCCTAAACGCGCCCCGCAAAGCGGGTCGCAGGCCTACGCTCCAGCCGCCCCCGCAAATCCCTCAATACAAAGCACTAACTTCCTACGAAGTGGTCTACTTTCTCTCCGCCCCCGTGGTCTAGTTTTACTCCGCCCTTGACACCCGGACTGCTGAGAATCGGATTGATGATTCAATGGTTCCTGGTCGTGGACTAGATAAGGAGACTATCCAATGAAAATCTTCAATGCCGTTCTAAAGGTAGCGGCCCTGCTCATCGCGGTCGGATACCTGATCGTCTGGTCGGAGAAGGGGCGTTACACGCTGGGCCGGTGGGGTCCAGAATTCGTCGCGCCTCTGATCCTTGACACACACACCGGTAAGCTCCACACGGTCTCTGGCCGCAGCGTTCCTGGTGATGATACACGCTTCGCCACGTTCGACATGGTTGCTGGCACTGCCACCTCGAAGAAGGCGCAGTGAACCATGACCCAGGGCTAGCCCCCGGTCTCCCGCCCCCCCCGGAGTACCCCCCCGCGCGGTGAGGTTGCACTACTCCGAAACGGGGCATGTCTGACCCACCCACAGACTCTCCACGTCTGATGTCAGACGTTGCGTCCACTGTAGACGGTAGACGGTTGTAGACGTGGTTTTACCTAAACTTCTCTCCATACGCGCATATGGAAACTTTTGGTGAAATCGTGACTACAGATGCCTACTGTCTACACCCCCTCGATTAGGCTCCGCTCCCAGTTTGATTCCCTTCCACGCGCGCTCGGGGTGATGCCCGCCCTCAAATCGGTGCTGGGTCTGGGTGCAGCCTAGCTTCTCCAGCCGGTCGTTGAACCTGGTCCTGGACAACGGAAACCTCTCGCCATTGTCATTCGCCCAGCGTTCATACGCCTGGCGCAGCTGCGTCACATGGCAGTAGCACTCTGGGGCAAGCTCACAACAATCCGCCAGGAAATCCTTCAAGGGGTCCATCTCATCTCGCCAGGCTTCACCAGCTTCGGCCACTTCAGGCGGATCGCCCAGCCCATCCGCCATCATTTTCTGGAACCCCGTGACCATCCAGGTGAGGATTCCCGGCGCTTCGGCCTTCAGCTTGTCGAGCAACCCTTTGTCGATTTCATCCTGGGGAAGCGTCACGCTGAAAACAACGGTCTTCAATCGGTTCCACACTGCCTGCTCGGTTCCACGGATAATCGGCTTGTGGTTCGCATCCATGAACAGCTTATGCGTAGCCAGGAACTCAATCGGATTCTCGTACTTGCGGCAAGTCTTGATCTTGCCCATCCCGGCCGAGAGGTACTTCAGCTTGCCCTCGTTCAGACGCTGACCTTCTTCAGCTTCGCTGGTGGTCACGAACCGGCACCCGCGCAAGTCCGCAAGATCGGCCATCGAATTGTTCGTTTCGCCATGGGCACGCACCATCAGTGAGTCGATAAGCACCTGCGCGGCATATTCCCAGATGACGTAGCGGATGATTTCCAGCAACGTCGTTTTGCCGTTGTTACCGCCGCCGAAGAAACAGAAAACTATTTTCTCGGAAACGTCACCAGACAGAGCGTACCCGAACGCCTTTTGCAGGTACTCAACCATCCGATCCGACCGTTCGCGTTCTGGGTCCGAAGCGTCCGGCCCGTCGCCCATCATCCGGTGAATAGAACGAAGGAACAGGTCGCAGCGCGTATCCGGGTCGTAGTCGAAATGAACAAGCTTGGTGACGTAGTCTTCCCGCCGGTGTTCCCGGAGTTCTCCAGTTTTCAAATCCAGCGTGCCGTTCTTGCAATTCAGCAGGAACGGATAGGTGTCGAGTTGGGCAGGAGCAATCGGGATCTCGCACTCGGCGGATGCGAGCAGGGCGGTGATTCGGTTTTCATTCAAGGACGCGACCGCGAAGTCCTTAGCGTTGCTCTTCTCCTGCTGAACTGCCTGGCGGATGAATTCGGCCATCGTCGCCTTGGCGCGCTTCCGAACTTGGCCGGTTTCGTCAACCATCCACCGTCTGCCGTCCCATACCAGCCATTTCTTCATGGCGTGGCAGTAGCGAAGATCGAGACCGTGGAGCGCCACTAGCCGCTGGGCATTCCCAGCATCATGGAGCCCGAAGCTAAGCAGGTCGATTTGGCAGGACGGTGTATTCTGAGGCTCCAGGCCAACGTCTTCGCCCCCGGTCGGAGCCGACGGAGTCTTGATCGCGAGCCACCTAAGGGCGGTGTTCACGACCATGGGATCGATCAGCGACCTCAAGGCGGGAATTCCCGTCACCTGCCCGTCCGCCAAGAATTTCTCGAAGGTCGAGCGCACCTCCGATTTGGAGGCCGCGAAATCCTCCTGGCCGGTCCAGAGAACTGAATAGATGGCATAGTGGAACTGCTCAGCGTCAGCAACGCTCCAACCCTCCCGGCACAGGACGCCCGCGAGCGCCAGGAAGGCAGCGTGCCTGCAACCCTGCTTGGGCCAGTACTTGGCCAGGATCGCCGCAGCAGCAGTCTTGGCGACTGCCCGAGTCAGGGTGTCGGCATCAACGTTCGCCGGGAACCCCGCATAACCGTCTACAAAGCGGATGGCCTCGCCGCTCTTATGGGTGGAAGGCGGGACCACGGTTTGGTGCCCGATAGAGCCATCCCGCTTCCTCCCGCGCAGTTCGACTATGATCGCGTCATCAAGTGGGTCGGCGTACTCGACGGACTTAATGGGCGGGTCGGCACGATAGATGCAGTGCGATGCCGGTTTTGAGTCATGGCCAAAAATGCAGGCTGTTTCTGGGAGCAAATAGGAAGCCGCGATGATGGCTTGGCGGGCATCCAGATCCACGTCGGTCGTGCCGAATTCATCGCCGAGCAAGATTCCAACGTTCTGAGGAGTGCCGTTGAAGTATTTCGGGATATCAGCGGCGGTCAGGCGCAGCGAAGGCCATCCCTTCAATACCGGTTTCTTAGTCCCGTGGGGTACTGGAATAGGGTAGAAATGGTGTTCGATGTATGTGGCGGTAGCCTCCGCCCTTGACATCGAACCAACCGAAGCAAATGGCTGCATGAGCTAACCTATTGCTGCCCTGGCAAACTTGCTAGCGCCGGTTGTTCGCCAGATGGCTCACCGCCACCAGGGCAGGTGCTCAACCAAGCGTCCAAGTCGGCCTTTGAATATCGCACCGCCCTGCCGAGCTTGCGATAGCGCGGGCCCCGGCCCAGCACGCGCCATTTTCTAAGCGTGTTCGGTTTCAGTCCGAGAATGCTTGCGGCCTCCGTGTCCTGCATGTACCCAGAACGTTCCATCGGGTGCTTGAAACCTCCTAACTGTGATGTTGGGGGAAGAACGCCGACGAGTCTAGATGTGATAAAAAGGCTGGATTTTTTCACGCAGGTCGCGCGATAACTAGCGCTGACCCGTGGCGCTTCAGCAGCGCCTGGAGGGCGATAACCTCGCGCCGAATCCGCTCGTAACACTGGCGACCGTGTGGGCAGTCAGTGTTAGCGCAGACTTGCCTCGCCACCTTGGGCCACGAAAGAGATGGATCGGCCAGACGCAATTCAGCGGCCTGCACCGCGACTGGGCGCAGGGTAACAGGCCGACCACGTTGACGCCTTCTTCCCACGTCAGCCCACTTCAAGGCAGTAGAGGAGGACCATCCTTCCGCCAGGTGTTGCTGGAGCTCTCCCACAAGCGCTTCCTCCGACGGTGGCGGTAGGTTGCCGTAGATCCAGGTCGTTACCTCCAAGAACTGCTTCGCTAAGTCGCGAAACGTCTGTTCAGCCTCGGGGCCGTTCGCAACCACATTCATAGCGGCTTCCGTCGCCCGTTCGAACAATCGCGTTGCGATCACCACCAGCTCAGTTCGCACCGGATGTAAGCTGGAAAGACCGTCCTTTGTTGCGGCGGGAGAACGATAGGCCATAGTGGTTTTCGCGTCTCGGCTTGCACTGTGACACCGATTGTGACGCAACCCGGTTACTTGTCCAGGCAATTACAATTGTGGACCAGCGCGTACCGTTGTGCCACGACTAGCGGGAACTGCTTAATAGCGGGTTAGTTAGGAACAGGTCGTCCACATCGGTCCTGCAATGGGAAGGCAACTTACAAGCAGGAGGTCCGCGGTTAGATCCCGCGACCGCCCACCACTCGGACGACGCCTTTTCTGCCCACATACGGTAAGTGAATTCCTGGTTTAAGTGGAACAACTGGCGTCCGCGACGCCGGTTCGCGCGCATACTGATTGCATAGCAGGTACCGTCCATGAGAGCGCTCCGGTTCTTCTTCGCCGCCACGCTGGCCGTCCTTGTTCCCGGCGCCGCGGTTGGAGTCGCGGGCGACTTCGCCGGGTCACCCTTCGCGCGCGATATGCTTGCCGCGCATAACAACGTCCGATCCCGCGTTGACGTGCCCCCACTCAGTTGGTCAGCCCGCCTGGCCGATCGCGCCCAGGACTGGGCGACTCACCTGCTCCGGGGGGGACGGTTCTACCATCGCCCGAACTCGAACTATGGCGAGAACCTCTTCGAAATCTCCGGTGCCCCTGTTTCCGCCGCCCAAGTGGTCGCGGCCTGGGCTTCGGAGGCGCGCGACTATAGCTATCGCGCCAATACCTGCCGCGGTGTGTGCGGACACTACACGCAGTTGATCTGGAGCCGGACGCGGGAAGTGGGATGCGCTGTGGCCGGCGACAGGCGGCGGGAAGTCTGGGTCTGCAATTACGATCCGCCGGGCAACTGGATTGGCGAACGTCCTTACTAATCTATAATAAAGGCGCTTTGGACATTGATCCTCGAGAATTCGGGAAGCAGTACGCGGAATTGTCCGATGAAGGACTCCTTTCGATCGATCGCGACGACCTGATCGAAGCCGCGCAACAGTATTACGACGCCGAAGTCGCCCGTCGCGGCCTGAATCCCGATCCGGCGACACAGGCCCCCGCTGATCCGGAGCAGGAGCTGGTTCACGTGGCCACCTTTGTTTCGTTCGAAGAAGCCAATCTCGCGAAGGCCTTGCTCCGCAGCGCCGACATTCCAGCGTACCTGGAGAACGAGTTGAGTTCGACCTGGACGGGCCTGGGCGGATTGCAGATTCTGGTGCCGGCTGCATTCCTGGAACAAGCCAAGGAAATCCTGGATGCGCCGGTCTCGGACGAAGACCTCATCGCTCAAGCCGAAGCGGCCGATGCCATCGATCCCGCACAGGAGGAGCAGCCGGACTAAGGCATGCGAATAACACTGAATATCGTGGGCGTGCTGCTGGTGCTGTTCGGCGCGATATGGTTCCTGCAAGGGATCAACGTGCTGCCCGGCAGTTTCATGACCGGACAGATCCGATGGGCAGTGTACGGGGGGATCGCAGTAGTGGCCGGAGCCGCGCTCTTGCTGGCCGCCAACCGGAAACGACGCACCGCCAAGCGATAAAAGCGCCTGCATTTTGCGCGGCCCGGCCAGGCAAACGAACGACTATCCTATAATCGAGACTTCATGCCGCCGACCCACAACGGCCCGCGCGCGAATGCACGTGCTTCCAGCAAGAACACGCCCTATCTCTCGGTGGTGGTGACCGCCCGCAATGACGACCATGGCGGCAACCTGCTCGGCCGCATGCAGATTTTCGCGGATGCCTGGATCAACCAGTGCAAGCGGCACGGCCTCAATTCAGAACTGATCATCGTCGAGTGGAACCCGCCGGCCGATCGTGAACCGCTGCTGAAAGCGCTGCGCTGGCCCGCCGACACTTCGCCGTGCCAGGTGCGCATTGTGGAAGTGCCGCGCCAGTTACACGCCCGTTATCGGCACGCCGCGGCCCTGCCGCTGTACCAGATGATCGCCAAGAATGTAGGCATCCGGCGCGCCCGGGGTGAATTCATTCTGGCCACCAACATCGACATCGTTTTCTCGGACGAGCTGATGCAGTTCCTCGCTTCGCACCGTCTCGAAAAAGGGCGCATGTACCGGATCGACCGGCACGACGCCGCCACCGATGTTCCCATCAATGGCACCCTCGATGAGCAGCTCGCCTACTGCCGCGGTCACCTGATCCGCCGGTGCGCGCGAGAAGGCACTTTCTCCCTCACGCCGGACGGAATCCGGCAGAACCCGCCGGATGACATAACCTCAGCCGGCTCGGGCCTGAGCTTCGGCGACGGCTGGTATCAGACCCAGGATTACCCGTCGGGGGAAAGGTATCGTTGGATTCATAACGACGCCGAAATTGTCGCGCGTGTGCCGGAAGGCGGTGCGATCCTGCTGATCGAAGTGGAACCGGGGCCGGGACTCGGCCCGCTTCCGCAGACTTTGCAGGTCTTCGACGAACACGACTCGAAAGTAGCGGAATGGACCATCGGCGGACGCACCACCGTGGCGCTGGCCGTACCGGCGCCACCAGCCGGCGGCGCCCAATCGTTCCGGCTGCGCACTCCAGGCGGCGGCTCGGCCGTGATGATCGAGCAGCGGATCCTCAACCTGGCCGTCTTCCGCTGCGACTGGGTGCCGCGCAACGCGCCGAAATCCCAGAAACCTACCGCTCTTTCGGCCGCCCAGCAGAACAGCCTCACCCTGCAACGTCTGCTGGGAGCCTTGCATCGCTATCAAGGCACTGGGGCGCTGCTCGCCCAGGCCCCGCGCACTCTCAGGCGGGCAGTCGGCGTACTGAGGCGGCGTGGCGACGACATCTTCGAGGCGGGCCTTGACTTCCAATTGGGTCCAGGCTGGTCGTATCTGGAAGAATCCGGCGGCGAACGATTCCGCTGGGTGTCCCAAGACGCTCAGTTCGCGATTCGAATGCCCGACGCGACTTCGAAGCTGGCATTGCTGGTGGAACCAGGACCGAGCCAGGGTCACCGTCCCTTCGTGCTGCTGGTCCAGCATCCGCACGATAGCGGCAACGTGATTGCGCGCGCTCTGGTCCAAGGTCTGACGTACCTGGAATTCAGTGTCCCCGCGACGCCCGGCACGATCACAACTCTGTGCCTTACGCCGGAAGGCCAGGGATCGCCGGTCGGATCGGATCCCCGGCTCCTGAATTTTCGAGTGTTCGCGTGCGGCGCCGGCAGCCAGCGGGAATCCAGCGCGCCGTCCGTGGCTCCGCTGGCGCTATCCAAGTGGCCGGCCTTGACGATCGATTCAGGTCCGGTGCAGAAAGACTGGAGCACCGAACTGGAACCATGGAGCGCGCAACTCCGCGCCATGGGCAAGCCGGTGTTCCTGCACACCAACGCATGCGGCGACTTCACCTTGATGGCCCGCGAGCATTGGTACGATTTGCGCGGCTACGCCGAACTGGATCTGTTCTCCATGCATCTGGATTCGTTGCTGTGCTATGCCGCCCACCACGCCGGAGCGCGGGAGGAGGTTCTGCGGGAGCCGATGCGCATCTACCACATCGAGCACGAAGTCGGGAGCGGATGGACCCCGGAGGGTCAGGCGCGACTCGAGGCGCGCATCGCACGCCTGGGCATCCAGTCGGTGTTGCACGATGACCTGGCGTGGCTCATCGCGCAGATGCGCAGCCGGCACGCTCCGATTCTCTTTAACTTGGAGGATTGGGGCCTGGTGGAGCACGAGCTGGCGGAAAGCTCGCCGGCCGCAACCCTGACCGCGGTTGGGTCGGAAGCGGGGCGCTAGGGCGGAAGGCATGCCAAGCTTCAAACACAGCGCCGCGCCCTATATCTCAGTGGTGGTCGGCGCGCGCAACGACGATCACGGCGGCAACATGCTCCGGCGCATGCAGGCTTTCGTCAACTCCTGGATCGCCCAATCCAAACGATTCGGCCTCGAATCCGAGATCGTCATTGTAGAGTGGAACCCGCCGGAGCAGCGGCCCCGGCTGATGGACGCTCTGAAGTGGCCGGCCGATTCAGCGCCGTGCGAAGTTCGCTTCGTGGAGGTCGCCCCGGAAGTTCATCGCCGCTTTGACAACTCCGATACGATCCCGCTGCACCAGATGATCGCGAAGAACGTAGGCATCCGGCGGGCCCGGGGCCAATTCGTGATCGCCATGAATCTTGACATCGTCTGCTCGGCCGAATTGATGCAGTTCCTGGCGGAACGGCGGCTGGAGCCGGGGAAAATATACCGGATCGACCGGCACGACGTCGCGAGCGAAATTCCCGCCCACTCGAGCGTGGACGAACTGCTGGCTTTCTGCAACAGCCACCTGCTGCAGGTCTTCACCGCCGAGGGTCTTTCCGGAATTGCTCCGGATGGTTTGCGGAATCTCGAGCCGCACGACGTCGCGGCGCCGGCCACCGGCCTCCGCCTGGGCGCGGGCTGGTACGAGCTCGAATCCTTTCAAGGCGAACACTATCGCTGGATCGCGCCCGAAGCGGACATCGTTTGTCAGAAGCCCGCGGGAACCTTCCGGCTGGCCATGGACATCGAGACCGGTCCCAGCGCCGGAGCAGATCCCGTTACCGTTGAAATCGCGGATACGGCGGGCCATCTGCTCGCGGCAGAGAGCGTGCAAGGACGCTGCAAGCTGCTGCTGTATGTTCCCGAGCATTCCGGCTCAGGAATGTTGCGGCTGCGCGGGAAAGGCGCCGGCATTCCGATTACCAGGGATGCGCGCATGCTAAATCTGCGCGTGTTCAGCTTGAGGTGGGAGCACGTTCCCGAAGCGTCCTGGCCCTATCCCCATCACGGAACCGACATCCGGCTGAGTCTCTCGGAATCCAGGCAGGTGAAGATCGCCGTGAGCCAGGGATCGTCGCCGAAGCTCGAGAGCATGGAAGTCCGGCTCGGGGATTCCGCGCCGGTTGTTATGTCCGCGCTTCCGCATCGCAACGAAGTGGAGCTTGGGCCGGCGACGTCGGCGATGGAAATCAAGTTGACCTTTGGAGCCGGCGCCGACCCGGAGGCCAGCGCCGACGACGCCGGCCAGCCCGCGAGCTGGTTCCTGGAGGCGATCCGCACCGGGCAGTCGACCGACTGGAGCGCTACCTGCGTGGCCACCAGCCCGTTCGCCAGCTTCATGCGCCACCCCGCCTACCTGCACACCATCGCGGCCGGCGATTTCACCATGCTCTCCCGCGACGACTGGTTCCATCTGCGCGGCTACCCCGAGTTCACCACCTGGCCGATGCACATCGATGCGCTGTTTTGTTACGCGGCCTATCACGGCGGCCTGCGAGAAGTGGTGCTGCGCGAGCCAATGCGCATCTTTCACATCCAGCATCTTTCCGGCGCCGGTTGGACCCCGGAAGGCGAGCAGGCACGGAACGCGCGCGTTCGATCCAAGGGCGTGTCCCAGATGCCATTTTCCGAACTGGTGCAATGGATCGACGTAATGCGCCGGTTCAACGCGCCCTTCATCTTCCGCGGCGAGAGTTGGGGACTCGGGGACGTGACGCTGCCGGAAACAAGCGTGGCCGCGCGGCGTTGAATACCTTGATCCCAGTTTGAATCCGGACCGCGCCGGGTCTCTCTTGAGAATTCTGGCGCTCTACCCACACGTTGTTGTTAATGGCGTGTCTCTCGGCTCGGCGCATAGCTCAACTGTGTTTGCCCGCAAACGGAGCGCTGTTGGCGCTAGTCGTTCTCGGCTCCGCTGGGCGATGTGATCCGTTGGTGCTCGGACAGCACGGGCTTCCGACCTCACCGGGTTTCGAAGAGAATCGTGGCCCTTCGGGAGGCGCTCGTTACACCTGGCGGAGCTCTAAGGTCGTAGCTGGGATGTTTAGGGGCGGGGCCGTCTCCCTTGTATTTTCCGATCGAACCGAAGTGCACGTTACCTTCGCCGGCGGGAACACGGCCTCAGAGCCACACGGGGAAGGGCTGTCGGAGCGCAAGAGTCTCTACTACCTCGGCCCTGCCAGCGGTTGGCGAGCAAACCTGCATTTCGAGCGAGTCCGATACGCCGAAGTATATCCTGGCATCGATGTTGTCTTCGTCACGAGTGCCGGACAACTAGAATACAACTTCGAGCTGGCCCCGCATGCCGATCCCGCGGCAATCCGGGTCTTGTATGACGGCGCGGCGGTCAGCGCCGGACGAAATGGAGACCTGATGATTCGTGCCGCGGCCGCGCGGGTCATCCAGAGGCGACCGCGAGCCTTCCAAAACGAAAGAGGACGTGCACGCACGGTGGCTTGCGATTACCGCCTGCGCAACGGGCACGACGTGACACTGCGCGTGGGCGATTACAATCCCAAGGCGCGACTGGTGATCGATCCGGTCCTCCTTTTCAGCACTTATGCCGGGGGATCGTCGTTCGACGCAATCTATGGGATGGCGTCCGATCCGTCCGGCAATCTGTACGTAACCGGCGAGACCGCCTCCGTTAGCCTGTGGAGTGCGGCGCCACCCGCCCGTACAAGCCGCGATGCGTTTGTGGCTAAGTTGAACAGCGCCGCGACCCAGGTTTTGTTTACGGTCTACCTGGGCGGCAGCGGGGACGATTCCGGTAAGGGAATCGCCGTCGACGGTTCCGGAAACGTCTTCGTGACTGGAGTCACCGGCTCTCCCAATTTTCCGGCCACCAATGGGGCATTATCGGTTCATACGGCGGGCGCGGAAGACGCGTTCGTCGCAAAACTCGATTCCGCCGGGAATTTGCTGTATTCCACCTACTTGGGCGGCGTAAAGCCAGACTACGGGCTGGCAATCGCGGTGGATTCTTCGGGATCAGCTTACGTTGCCGGGCAAACCGAATCCACGTCGTTCCCCATTACGACCGGCGCTTTTCAAACCAGCAACCACGGTGGTGTCTCGGACTGCTTTGTTTCCAAGCTGAACTCGGCCGGTACCGCGCTCGTCTATTCGACCCTGCTGGGTGGGGCGGCATTGGATTTGTGCTCTGGAATCGCGGTGGACGCCGGCGGCAGCGCCTACGTCGCCGGCACTACATATTCGACGGACTTTCCGACGCTGTCGCCGATGCAGAGCAGCCTTCGAGGAACCGCCAACGCATTCGTCGCGAAAATCAATGCCTCGGGTTCCGCTCTGGTGTACTCGACCTTCCTGGGAGGGTCGAACGCGGATGAGGCCAATGCCATCACAGTGGATTCATCCGGGGCGGCATACGTCGCGGGAACCACGTCGTCGACGGATTTTCCGGTTACAGCGAGTGCCGCGCAGGGTAGCTTGAAAGGCATATACAACGCGTTCGTGTCCAAATTGTCGGCTAATGGAAGTACGTTGAGTTACTCGACGCTGATCGGAGGATCAAAATCGGATACGGCGACCTCGATTGCCGTAGACCAGTCTGGAAGAGCCATCCTGGGCGGGTATACTACTTCACCGGACTTCCCGTCAGCCGGCACGTTGCAATCAGCGTTTCAAGGCGCTTACGACGCGTTCGCGAGCGTGCTTGACTCGAACGGCGCGAGCCAGGTGTTCAACAGCTCTTTCGGAGGCTCGGGAGATGATCGTGGCTATGCGGTCGTTGCCGCCTCTGGGAACAAGTTGTATTTGGCAGGCATGACGGCCTCCGCGAATTTTCCAACGGCGGCCGCGATGCAGCCCGGATTGGCCGCAGCGTCCGACGCCTTCATCCTTGAGGCGGATTATGGGGCGAACATTACTACACCTGCCGCCATGTCCAGCCCTACTCCGGGCTCGACCTTGTCCGGCGCCTCGGCCACTTTCCAATGGACCGCGGGCTCCGGGGTCTCGCAGTACTGGCTGTACGTCAGCAAGAAGGCCCCCGGCCGCAACGATGTCTTCGATTCCGGCGGCATCAATCTGCTCTCCGAGACCGTCAACACGCTGCCTACCGACGGCAGCACCCTGTACGTCACGCTCTACTCGCTGATCGGTTCGAAGTGGCTGTTCAACGTCTACACCTACAATGCCGCCGTCCCGGTTTCTACGGCCCCGGCTATCATGTCCAGCCCCGCTCCCGGCTCCACCCTTCCCGGCGTGTCCGTCACGTTCCAGTGGACCACCGGCTCCGGAGTCTCCCAATACTGGCTGTACATCAGCAAGAAAGCCCCTGGCACAAACGACATCTTCGATTCCGGCGGCATCAATCTGCTCTCCGAGACCGTCAACAACCTGCCTACCGATGGCAGCACTCTGTACGTCACTCTCTACTCGCTGATCGGCTCTACGTGGACACTCAACAGCTATACCTACAAGGCTTTCACTAGCGTCGCGTCATCGCCCGCCGTGATGTCCAGTCCCGCTCCTGGTTCGACTCTCTCGGGCGCCTCGGCCACCTTCCAATGGACCGCCGGCTCGGGAGTCTCGCAATACTGGCTGTACGTCAGCAAGGTCAGCGCCGGCCGCAACGACGTCTTCGATTCCGGGGGCATCAATCTGCTCTCCGAGACCGTCAACAACCTGCCCACCGACGGCAGCACCCTGTACGTCACGCTCTATTCGCTGATCGGTTCTACGTGGACATTCAACAGCTATACCTACAAAGCTTTCACTAGCGTTGCTTCCTCGCCGGCCGTGATGTCCAGCCCGACTCCCGGCTCCACTCTCTCCGGCGCTTCCGCCACGTTCCAGTGGACCGCCGGCTCCGGAGTCTCCCAATACTGGCTCTACATCAGCAAGAAGACCGCCGGCAGCAACGACGTCTTCGATTCCGGCGGCATCAACCTGCTTTCCCAAACCGTCAACAACCTGCCCACCGATGGCAGCACCTTGTACGTCACGCTCTACTCGCTGATCGGCTCTGCGTGGACATTCAACAGCTACACTTACAAAGCTTTCACCAGCGTTGCTTCCTCGCCGGCCGTGATGTCCAGTCCCGCTCCCGGCTCCACGCTGCCCGGCGCTTCCGCTACCTTCCAGTGGACCGCCGGCTCCGGCGTCTCGCAATACTGGCTGTATGTCAGCAAGATCAGCGCCGGCCGCAACGACGTCTTCGATTCCGGCGGCATCAACTTGCTCTCGAAGACCGTCAACAACCTGCCCACCGATGGCAGCACCCTGTACGTCACGCTCTATTCGCTGATCGGTTCCAACTGGCTGTTCAACGTCTATACTTATCAGGCGTTCTGACCTTCCTGGTGTAGACTTGGCAGTAGCGGTTCCGAGGAAAATCGGAACTTAGGTTTCTTTTATCAGGAACTATTTCCAGGCACAATTGACGGCTAAGAGTCTTTCCAGCTGGCGGAACCCAAACTATTGATTGCACATATACATCCGGAGCACGAGGGGTTGTACCGAACACCTTATTTGTGAATGCAGCATTTTGCCGCCTGATTGTGAAATCCCTCCGCGATGCCAGATGATAGACCAGTCATCTTCCCCGAAGGAGCTGTTGTTCATGGTCGCTCATATTTCGCGATGGGTATGCCTGGTGGCGTGCTATGGCGGACTTGGGTTGGGACTCTTGTTCGGCCAGGCTTCAGTACTCACCTGGCACAACGACAACGCGCGCACCGGCCAGAACTTGCAAGAGACTATCCTCACGCCGGCAAATGTAAAGGTGTCCACTTTCGGCAGGCTGTTCGTGATCGGCGTGGACGGCAAGGTGGACGCACAGCCCCTGTATGTGCCGTCCGTGACGATACCCGGCCAAGGCGTCCACAACGTCCTCTACGTAGAGACCGAGCACGATAGCGCTTACGCTTTCGACGCCGATAACGGAGCGCTCTTGAAACATGTTTCCCTCCTGCCGAACGGCGAGACGCCATCGGATTCGCGAGGCTGCGGTCAGGTCTCACCCGAGATGGGAATCACATCGACACCCGTCATCGACCCGCAGAGCGGCCCGCACGGCACCATTTATCTGGTGACCATGTCGAAGGATGGCTCCGGCAAGTATCACCACCGGCTGCATGCGCTGGACCTGACCACGCTGGCCGAGGAATTTTCGGGTCCGGCCGAGATCACAGCAACCTACCCGGGCACCGGCGATGAGAGCGCTGCTGGCACGCTCACGTTCAAGCCGGAGCAGCACAAGGAGCGCCCTGGTCTACTCCTGTCAAACGGCGTCGTGTACACCACTTGGGGGTCGCACTGTGATGCCCGTCCCTATACCGGCTGGGTCATGGGATACGCCGAGACGACGCTGCAGCAAGTCAGTGTTCGCAATCTGACGCCAAACGGCAACGAGGGCGGGATCTGGGCCGCGGGCGCGGGGCCGGCGGCCGACGCGAGCGGCAATCTGTATCTGCTCGCCGGGAATGGAACTTTCGATACCGCACTCACTCCGGGCGGATTTCCAACGATGGACAATTACGGAAACGCTTTTGTGAAGATGTCCCCGGGCGGAGCGACGCTGGCAGTGACAGATTACTTCACCATGTTCAACACGACCTCCGAGTCCGGCGCTGACGAGGACCTGGGGTCGGGCGGCCTCATGCTGCTGCCGCCGCTGAACAACTCGCAGGGACAACCCGTGTCGCTGGCTGTTGGGGCCGGCAAAGACGCGAAAGCCTATATCGTCAACACCGGCAACATGGGCAAGTTCAACCCGGCGACGAACAATACCTATCAGACACTCACTCTAGGCGGCTCCGTCTATTCCAGCCCGGCCTGGTTCAACGGCAAACTGTACTACGGAGCTGTAAGTGATGCACTGAAAGCGTTCTCATTCTCCAACGGCGCGTTCTCTACAATTCCCGTATCCCAGTCTTCGCGTACTTTCCCTTATCCTGGAACCACTCCGTCCATCTCCGCGAACGGCACGTCGAACGCGGTCGTATGGGCTGCGGAAAATTCGTCGCCCGCAGTGTTGCATGCCTATGACGCGAACAATCTCTCCAACGAACTGTACAACAGCAATCAGGCGCCCAGCGCGAGGGACAATTTCGGCGCGGGCAATAAGTACATTGTGCCGACCGTGGTGAACGGAAAGGTGTATGTCGGAACCACCAACGGCATCGGCGTGTTCGGACTACTCCAGGAGAACGTTCCAGCCACCATGTCCAGCCCAACTCCTGGCTCCACACTCGCGGGCGCCTCGGCCACTTTCCAATGGACCGCCGGCTCCGGAGTCTCGCAATACTGGCTGTACATCAGCAAGAAAGCCGCCGGCAGCAATGATGTCTTCGATTCCGGAGGCATCAATCTGCTCTCCGAGACCGTCAACACCCTGCCCACCGATGGCAGCACCCTGTATGTCACCCTCTACTCGCTGATCGGTTCTACGTGGACTTTCAACAGCTATACCTATAAGGCTTTCACTAGCGTCGCGTCATCGCCCGCCGTGATGTCCAGTCCCGCTCCTGGTTCGACTCTCTCGGGCGCCTCGGCCACCTTCCAATGGACCGCCGGCTCGGGGGTCTCGCAAAACTGGCTGTACATCAGCGAGAAAGCCGCCGGCAGCAATGATGTCTTCGATTCCGGAGGCATCAATCTGCTCTCCGAGACCGTCAACACCCTGCCCACCGATGGCAGCACCCTGTATGTCACCCTCTACTCGCTGATCGGTTCCAACTGGCTGTTCAACGTCTATACCTACAAGGCCGCCACCAGCGTCGCGTCATCGCCGGCCGCGATGTCGAGTCCCGCCCCCGGCTCCACCCTTCCCGGCGCCTCCGCTACCTTCCAATGGACCACCGGGTCCGGAGTCTCGCAATACTGGCTGTACATCAGCAAGGTCAGCGCCGGCAGCCACGACATCTTTGATTCCGGCGGCATCAATCTGCTTTCTCAGACCGTCAACAGCCTGCCCACCGATGGCAGCACTCTGTACGTCACCCTCTACTCGCTCATCGGTTCCAACTGGCAGTTCAGCGTCTATACTTATCAAGCATTCCACTAGCCCTCGCGCTGCGGAGGAGCGATTGACAGCGCGATCTTGACAATCCGTGCTTTCGAAACCGTGTTATCGAGTCGCCCGTTCCGGCACATCACACCGATATGCCCACGAGCGTCCGGGATGAATAACTCGACAGTCTGCAATTGACCCGGCGCTGCTTTGATCAGTCGTTCGCCGCTAATGCTTTCGCCACCTTCCGGAAGCAGACCAATGCCGACTTCCCCCGTTTCGACATAAAGTTGAACCTCGACACCGGCCATAACCGCGGTAGTTCCTTGAAGGCTAGCTTGCGAGGACGGCTGGAAGGGAATCAGCACCGCAAAAGACCATGCCAGCGGAGCGGTCGTTACATCTAGACCGTCATTGAACTCGGCTCGCGCCGGCTCCACGAAACCCACTTTGTAGTTCCTAATGTCGAATGCATCGGCGACAGCTCGCAGGGCCGCTTTGCTCAGGTCCAAAACCACCTTGGCCGCATGGCTGCCGAACAAAGCCCGTGCCACCCTCTCCTGAATGTCCTGGATCTTTTCAACTTTGTCACTGTTTCGAAGGACCACCAATCGTCGGACGAGCCTGGAACGCACTTCATCGCTGACCGTCCCGGCATCCGGGTAACGAGAGAGATCTATCCGGATGTCGGCCGCAAGCTGGGGTTGAAGAATTGACAGCAATACGTGGAAGAGCTGAACTGAAGACTGCCAATTCACCGGATACTCTATGACCCCAATGTCAGCGTGACTCAACAAGAGAAGGAACTGGCAAACAGTACGCAGCCATTCCACCGGACTCTTATCGACCCTGTTTAAATCCATGCCGCAAAACACGCAGGCGAACGGCTTCTTGAGCCAGGACTCCATGTCAAATTCGTCCAAGTCGAGAGCCAGGTGCCTTATGCTGCAGGGGCGGCCTCCCCGCTCGGAAGCCTCGTAACTCTCTATCAGTGGATCAATCACGACGACTTCGTCGAATTCGTGTGTAAGAAAGTGCGTTAAGGGAGTCTTGTAACCGCCGATCTCCAGGATTCGTCGGGACCCACGCAAAAAGTGCGCCGCCAGTTCCTGCCTGACCTGCAAGACAGGATACTGAAGGTATTCCCAGCTCATGAGTCTGTGCCGGCAAAATTCGATGGCAGTACCTTGCACCTCAAGATGGCTAGGCCCGCGCCGACGTCCGGTAAGTCAATGCATTGAAACTTTGGATACTTAAGCAATATCGTTGAGAGGACGTTTTGTATCGACTCCGTCACTGTATCGTGCATGGTAACAAACGCGCTCGGCTTCAGCAGCGGAAGGTAGGTCTCGAAATCTGCCAACGCGGCGTTGAAGGAGTGGTCCGCATCGATGTGCAGATAGTCGATAGCGGTTGCGTTCTTGGCGAAAAAGCCCGTCGCTGCCTGGCCGGTGAGACAGCTCAGTATTACGATATCGCCAAATTGCTGCCGCAGCAGACTGCCCTCATGAATCCAGCCCATCGCTACTTCCGGTCCGCCGTAGCCGGCCTCGGGGAGCACGGCGTCCACCAAGAAGGTTTCGGCCATATCGATGCCAAGATCCATCTGCGCCTGCCGCATGAGGCAAGGGACGAAACCGCCGCCGGAACCTAGGCACACGCACACCCGGGCGCGCGCCATGCAGGTGATGACGTAATAAATGCTCCCAGCTCCGAGCCTTTCCTCCTCAGTCCCATGTCCCGCAGCGTATGGAACCGCAGCCAAAGCTCTTTCCGTATCCGGCTCAAAGAACAGCACAGACACTATTCTAGTGGATGCTCTGTGCTCCGCGAGTACGCGGAATAAGCGTCAGGAGCAAAGGTGGATGTGCCCGGGGTTCTCTCACGCTCTTCCGGAATCACCGGGTTGGCGGATCACCAGCAACACGCTGCAGAACAGCCAATGCTCGCTCAACGTCGCTAGCGCCACCGTCTCGCTCAACGGCAACTCGCTCACCCTCAATCTGCCGCTGACTTTCAAACCCGCCTTCGCCGGCTCGAAAACGGTCTACTCGGTCGCACTCGATTCAGCCGGACCCTGGAGCGGGTGGCAGTCGCGCGGCTCCTGGACGGCGCAGTGATAAGCCACGCTGGCCGGTAAAGAAACGCGGCTGAAAGCGGCGACCAAACCGAAACGGCGGAGTCGGGTGGCAGCGTGGCCATGCTATAGTCATCGTTTGAATCCCGGTCACATTCGCCTGGTTTTTCGCGGAGAAGTTGGTTATTTAGGCGAGATCACGGTTCGCAGCCAGTGAACGACATTCACCCACACCAGCGATGGCTAGTCGGCCTCCTGAGTCTGCTCCTGATCGGTTGTGCCATCACCTACCAGTGTTTCATGCAGCGGCAAGTTTTCTTCGATGAAGTCGGCCTGTTCAACCCGGTTTACATGTACCTGCACTACGGCAAGATGACCTATCCGGCGCATGAACAGTTCGACACGATGTTTGTGCATCCCCCAACCCAATACTTCCTGGTCGCGCTGCTCATGCGGACCGGCCTCAGCGTTTACCATGCCGCCGGCCTTCTTTCTGTTTTGCTTCTTGCGGTTTTCACGGCTCTCGTCATTTCGTCGCGCTGGCCATTTCCGATCCAAAGTGGATTCCTTCTGGGTGGATTCCTCGGTGCATTCGTTTGGAATGAAGCGCTCGTGTTGCGCCCGGACCTCACACTCACGCTTGCGTGGATGATCGGCCTGGTAGCCCTCGAAACAGCGCGCTTGAATAACTGGAGCAAAACCCGCTTGACGCTCGGCGGATTTTTTCTCGCGCTAGCCACGGCGGTACATTACCCCGGCATTCTGGCCGGCGCCGGAGTCATAATTTATGCCATTTTGATGGCGCGACAGCTTGGCAGGAAAGCAGCCCGGCCGATTGCCTGGATGATAGCAGGCGCCTCCACCGTCGCCGTCCCCTATCTTGTGCTGTTTCTTGTTCCACATCTCCGGGATATCCTCGCATTTTCGCTTTCAATTCAGAACAGCGCTCCGCCCGGAACCGCCTTTCAGCATCATATGGAGGCGTATAAGTATTGGGATGGCGTCAAGCCCGAGTTCATGAGTCTTCGGCCCTTCACCACCCTCATTACAGAACCACTGTTCCGCTGGTCCATTCCGGCGGCTTTTGTGGGACCTCCGCTGTTGTTGCTGCTGCCGGAGACGCGCGTCTTGGGCCTGGCCGCTCTACCGCATCTCCTCTTCATTCTTTTCGGAGCCCGGCATAAACAGACTAATTTCACCGGATATTTTGCGCCTGAGATAGTCCTCTATCTGATGGCTCTCTTTAGCCTGAGCTGGACCACGCTCTTCGCGTTTCTTCGTAAACTTGGACGCGCCCGGATCACCCTGCTCGCGTCGCTTACCATCACTGGAATTGGAGCCGCTGCCGCACTTACCGAAAAACCGGCTGTGGTCGTAAAGCAAGTCACACTCACGCCGGGCATCTACGACTTCGAAGTGGGCCACGCCGCCGGCAGAGACATGCTCGGTCCGGATGCCGTGGTTGGAACATCCAGCGCCGGCGTATGGTATACCAGCGGCGCCACGCAGCTTTACATGATCATGCCGGACGTCAACTACCCTCCCGATATCCGCTGTCTCGATCTCCGGAAGTATTTTGGTTCATTCGACGCCCTGGCGGTCGATCCCCACCGGTCCTGGTCCACTGGCAACCGGCAGAGAGAAAACATCACTTCTTCCTATGCGGACGGCCAGCTTCAGCTGCGCGGATTTTTCTTCGCGGATCGCCGTGACTATTATCAGTCCTTCCTGTCGTACATGCTGTACGCGTTGAAGCCCGCTCAACCGCTGGTGGGCTACTCAGCGAAGGGAGAAACAATCTCTCGCTTCCAGCAGGATGCCGCCGGGGATCAGGTGTACTTGTCGGCGCTATGCCCCACCTTCTATGCCGAACGCCACGGCCCACTGGACAACACGGACCTGAAACTGGACTCCTATGCGGCTTTTTTTCGCCCCATCTCCAGCGGCGAGGACCCCCAACTGGCGAAGGATCACAGTCTCCGCAGCACCATCGTGACGCTGATCGCAAACCAACAGCGCTTCGAGAAAGAAATCCGCCCGGCACTGCATGCTTGTGCCATTCGCGACGAAGTCGCCGGCCGCCTGACCACTCAGGACCTCCGCGCCTTCGTTCGACAGTCCCAAAAGAGCGATCAGACCGTTCATTTCCATCGCACCTTCCCAGAGCTTGAAAAAGCCGTGGCACAGACGCCCCGGCGCAAGGACCTGTTGATCTCTCCCGGGCTTCCGGGTTCCTGTGGGACCGCCACCGTCTCGGCCCGCCCATTGCCAACCGACCCCGCGCTGTTTGAGAAGCGTCCGGCTGCCCTTACCTTTTCCATGCCAGGCGCGTTACGGTTAGACTCGCTCAAGCTCGCTTATGACAAGGCCGCGATTCGACGTACCTCTCCGATTCAGATCACGACTTCCGCCGAGCAGTGGTCCTACGCCGCCTCTATTCCCATCGTGCTCGACCGGGTTCGCGGATCCAACCGCGTGATTCACATTCGCGGACGGGTTACGAACGGACAGATCGGCATCGGAATTCTGAACCACCAGACCAATTCTTTCCAGCGCGAGGAGTATTTTGAGCCTTCCCAGAACGCGCGAGACATCTACATCCCAATTCCCGCGCCGGAACAGGCCGACGACTTGATCATCCGCAATACCTCGGAAACCGGCGTCCCTTCCGGGTTTGCCCTGGAGGCCAGCGAGATCCTGGCCGCCGCCCACCAGATCGACTCCTGCGCATGGCTCCAGGAGATCACTTCGGCCTACAGCCGCGCGTCCGTCAAACGCGGCAACCCGGTGGAGGTAACCACGGCCCCCGAACAGGGGGCCTATGCGGCGGCCATGCCCATTCGCTGCCGTGCCCGCTCTTCCGGCGTGGTTATCAGAATCAGGGCTCGCGTTGCGAGCGGCGAGATCGGGTTCGGGCTGCTTTCGGCGGACCGTCAATCTTTTCCGGTCGAACAGTTTCAAGGACCATCTGATCAACCGCTTGAGATTCTGCTGCCACTGCCGGCCACGCCTCTCAGCAGCCTGATCGTTCGCAACGTGGCGCCTACTGGAACGGCTTCTACAGTCTTCATCGAGAGCATCGAAACATGGAAACTCGAGTAAGTATCCCGGATCATCCGGGACTCCGCGCTTCGGCCATGCAGACTCCACGTCACTGACCATGCGTGCCTCCGTGAGCCAACCCAACCACACCAACACGAGTGCCGCTTCTGCCGGATTGACCGGCAACAGCACCTGGCATCGCGTTGCGGTGCTCTTCACCGCGGCGTGCCTGGTCCTTCTGGCATTCCTCTACAGCTTCTTCATGGACCGCGCCGACGAGTTTGACGAGCTGGTGTTAGCGAATCCCATCCACACCTATCTCTACGGCCCGCGCATGACCTACCCGGCCCATGGACAGCCCGACTATATGGTGGTGCACCCTCCTACCCACTATGCCGTGCTTGCCAATCTCATGCGCGCGGGACTAGACCTCTTTCACGCCGCCGGCCTCCCGATATTCCTGCTGTTCCTCCTGGCCGTCGTTCTCCTGGTCACAGGTGGTTTCTCTTTCGAGATCAAGTTAGCGCTGCTGTTCGGCCTCTACACCGGAATTTTCGTCTGGGGACATTTCCGCGATGTGCGCCCCGACTTGCACGTGGCGGCCGCCTGGCTCTGCGGCCTGGTGTCCCTGGAAGCTGCGCGCTTGAGCCGCTGGAGCACATGGCGGTTGACCCTCGGCGCCTTCCTGGTCACTTATGCCTCCGGGCTGCACTACCCGGCCTGTTTCGCCTTTCTGTCCGGTGTCGTGTACGCCATTTGGTGCGTCCGCGATCTTGGATGGCGCCGCGGTTGGATACGTGTCGCCGCGATGTCCGCTGCGTCGGCGGTATTCGCACTTCCATTTTTTTCCTGGTTCGTCGTACCGCTTTGGCGCGAGATCCTGGACTTCGTTCGAATCGTGGGTAAACAAACCTTCGTCTCGCCCTGGAAACTGCACCTCGAAACATACGCGTATTGGTGGAATCATCCCGAGCTTCCCGGCGCATTTCATGCCTGGCGAAACCGGCCACTCATTGCCCTGCTGACTGCGCCGATATTTGCCTGGCGGATTCCCGCCGCCATCGTTGGCCCGGCTGTCCTGGTCTGGTTCAAGACCGCCAGGGGCATGGCGCTGGCCGCGGCTCCCCAGCTTGCTTTCTTGCTGTTCTTTGTCGGCGGCCAGGGAAAAAACTATACCAATACCGGCTACTATGTGCCCGAAATAACGATCTATCTGACCGGCCTTGTCACTGCCATCTTGATCCTCGCGGGAAGGCTTCTGGGACGTTGGACTGCCAACCGATCCAAGGCGCCTGGGGCGTTGCTTCCCGCGTTCCTGATCACCGCGGCCGCGTTGACCCAGGTTCCGAATAGCATGGCGCAAAGATTCGCGCTCACTCCCAGACTGGGGTACGAAGACCTGCTGCGCGCCGCCGGCCATGAGATTCTAGGCCCGGGAGCGTCGGTAGCAAGTCAGTCGCCCACCATGTGGTATCACTCCGGCGCTGAACATTATTACTTCCTCAATTCCGACTTGATGTACCCGGGCGACATCTCAGGCATCGATCTGCCTCAGTATTTTTCTCACTTCGATGCGATCGGCATTGCGCCCGACAACAGCGGCATAACCTGGAATCGGCAGCGCAAATCGGAAACCGAGTGGTATGTCGATGGACTGCTGAAATTGCGCGGGTTCGTCATCGCCGGCGGCAACCTGTCTTATCTGCTGGCCGGCGCTCAACCATCGCATGCCGTGATGGGTTTTTGCTACGACTACCAACACAAGCGTTTGTGGCGCTTCACCGAAGGCCAGCCGGCCAATGCCGTCCTGGTTCTGTTCCACGGACCCGCTTCAAAGATCGCATTCGAGCCGGCATTGAACGACACCACCTGGGGGTATCAATCCTTTCGAATGGCCGGTGAAAAACCCGCGACCCGCGGAGATGAAATTCTGCAAGCATCCGTCATCCCTGTCGAACACTATGCCGCCGCCTCAGCCGCGCTCCAGAAGTATCACGTCGTAGAACAATTTCGCGGCCGCGTAGAAGCGGTTAGTATTGCATCCATGTTCGACTCGATCGATCGCGGCAAATGGCCACTGGATCTCCCGCGAACCCTGCCCGAACTGGAGGCTCTGGTGGCCAGTCCAGCCGGACCGGCCATGCTGCCCACCTATAGCGCGCTGGTGCCGCAGGCCGAAGTCTCCCCGGACCGCATCCGCGTATCGGCATCCAAGCTTCAGTGGGAACTGGTCGCCCGAAGCAATCCCATGGCATTGGAGCCAGGCGTAAGTTACCGGGTCTCTTTCCAGCTTGGAATCTCCCACGGCGGCGTGGCCGTCAACGTCATGAGTCCCGATTTGCGCCAGTTCCAATTCCAGCTGCAGCGCCGTTATCCTCAAAAGACGTGGCCTGAGAGCTTCGTCTTCACTCCCAAGGATTCGGCCGGGGTCCTCACGTTCGGCGCCTTGAACGAACGCCCGGGCCGGTCTTCCTTTGAGCTGCGCGGTCTCAAGATCGAGCGCGTTGTAGTGAAATAGACCAATGTCGACGCCCGCACCATTTCGGCCGGAGTTCACGCCTGGATCTTTAGCCCTTTGGATCTCGGCCCTGACGATGACCGTGCTCGTTGTCGCTCATCTGTATGTCCTGGAGCGGCCGGTCAAAAGTGACGAGGGCGGATTCTTGAACCCAGTCCTGGAGTTTCTCCACACCGGCCGAGTGGTCTACCCGGCGCATGGACCCGAACACGCGCAGACCATGATCGTGCATCCGCCGGTGCACTATCGGCTGACGGGCCTATTGATGAAAACCGGCCTGAACTTCTACCCGGCAGCCGTCACGATAGTCCTGATCGTCTGGATGGCTTTCATAGCGGCGATGCTTACCGCGCCTTGGCCGGATCTGCTCAAGCTCAGTTTTCTGATCGCAGCCTTCATCCCCAACTTCGTGCTCATCGATCTGGATCCCAGCCGGTCCGAACTGCAGATGGCCATCGCGTGGCTCACCGCGCTGGTCTTGCTGGAAAGCTCGCGGCTGACGAGCTGGGGAAAGTTAAAGCTGTTTTTGGGAAGCTTCCTGCTGGCCTATGCATCCGGTCTGCATTACTTTGCGTTGCCGGCTTCCGCGGGTCTGTTGGTCTACGCCGTCTGGATGCTCCGCGACCTTGGGTGGAGAGCCGGAAGCCGCCGCGGGCTCTTCCTGGTTGCCGGAGCCGCGATGTTCTTCGTTCCCTACCTGCTGCTTTTTCTTGTTCCGGAATACTCCGCCATCCGGCAGTTGATCGCCGCCCTGAATGCCGCCAGCGGGCCGCTGGAAGGGCTGCGCGGCGGTATCTGGAAAGCCTTTCAGGAGCACCGTCAGACCTACCCCGCGTCGTACGGATTCATTTTCCCTTCGCCGGAGGAATACAGGTCCGTCTTTCTTCTTTTGCTGAAGCCGTTCCTGTTACGAGGCATCCCGGTAGTGTTCGTATCCACCCCTCTGTTACTCCTGTGGCGCGAGACCCGTGGACTGGCGATTGCCGCTCTTCCCTTCCAGCTTTCACTACTGCTTTTCTTTCACCACAAGAGCGTTCCGTACTACCGCGGCGAGTTCAGCGTGTTCTATGCGGGTCTGCTGGCGCTCCTGCTCTGCGGCCTGGATTGGATCTGGAGACGCAGTCTGGGTACTCGCGGTCTGGCTTGGTGGACGGCGGCCGCCGGCCTGGCTGCTTCCATCGTCCTGGTCGCCGATAGCCGCGTGTGGCAGATTCGCGACGGCGCCGTTTTTGTCGATGAACTCGCTCTGGCACGAGCCGCGGGGAAGGCCGTGCTCGGAAACAGCGCCGTCGTCGGTGGCCGGTCCGTCTGCTTGTGGTATACCTCCGGGGCTCGCTACTATCGCAACTTCGTCAGCGATCTCTTGTATCCGCCGGACATATCCAACCTCGACGTCCGCGCCTTTTTCGATACCTTCGACAGTGTCGCCGAAGAACCCGCTGGGAGTTGGCTCACCTACAACCGGCAAAAGCTGGGAATTCCATCCTGGTACGTGAACGGAACGCTGCAACTCCAGGGATTCTACGCGGGACGCGTTCAACGCGGCTGGCAATACAGCTACTACCTCGCCGGAACTGGAAAAAAACGCCCGCTGCAAGCCTACTTTTGGAGAGGCCGCAAGTTCTTCCGCTTCCTCGAGGACCCGGACGGATCTTCCGCCGTCATGAGCATCGTCAGTCCGCACGGGCGCGCTTGGCTGTCTCTGGGCAATGAGGGACTCTACCTCATGGCCGTGGCAATCCCGCCCGACGAGCAAACCTACGTCACCTTCCACGTCGTCTCCAGGGACCAGGCCGTCGCATTCCAGAACCACCCTGCGCCGAACAGCCAGGTCCGGGAAGTAGTCTTTGGCCGCGTCCAGCCGGTTGACCCAGCGGCGCTGCTTAGCACGGTGGACTACCACCGGGAAATGGCGCAGATTTTCTATACCACTCCGGAGTTGCTGGCGACTCAAGTCACTGCCGGCGCCGGCCAGGCGATACCCTTGCGGAATGTCCTGCCCGGCGGCCCCACCGTCGCCTCGGACGGCAACAACCCCGCTCTCCGATACATAAGCCCGCCGGTCGCCTCGGCGGGACTGCTCTACTCGCCGGAAATCGACCTGAAAGACCCGGGCGCCTACCTCCTGAGTTTTCGGCTGAGGATTCGCTCCGGAAAGCTGGCTATCACCGTAATCGATCCACAGACCCATTCCAACCTCGCTCAGCTAATCCGCTATCATTCCCAACCAGCCCTAACCGAGAGCGTGCTGCTCGGGCCGCAAATCCATAGCCTTCAGGTCCTGATATGGGCGAACAATGCGAAAGCAGAAAAGACGGACTTCGAGATCGCGGGATTGCAGTTCGCTCAAGCGCGACGGAATGATCGGCGGAATTAACCCGCTACTTGCCACCGGCCGCGGAGGATTGTTCGCGAGCGCCTTCGACAGCCGCGGGCAGACGTCGAAAACCCAACACATGATAACGGCTGGCAATCTCAAACACCGCGATCGCGGCTTTCACCAGATCGGCCACGCGCAATTTCGAGAGGCCTTCGTTTCTGCCCACGTACAGGCTCTGAAACTCCTCGATTCTCAAGCCATGGCGCATCCACAAAGCCAGAACTTCGGACAGGTAAATCGGACTGCCATAGCGGTAGGCATGCTCGGCCGCCAGCCGCGCGGCCGCCCGCGTGTAAAAGCGGTACCCGTTGCTGTAGTCCCGTACCGCGGGACTTATCAGTGTTCGCACGGCATAGCTGCACACCTTACTAACCATGCGGCGCCCCCAGGGCCGGTTGATGACTCTGCTGCCCTCGACATACTTGGATGCAATGGCCACGTCGCAACGCCCCTCCCTGATCAGCCCGATGCCGGTAAGCAATTCCTCGGGCCGATGGGAAAGGTCGCCATCCATTTCGACAAAGATCTCGTGCGAGGTGTTCTCCAGTCCCCACAGCATCAGCACTCGCAACGCTGAACCGCGCTGCGAAGCGCGCATCGTTTTCTTGCGGCAAATCAGATGCAAGCGGCGGCCGGACCCCGGCATGCGCTCGCGGACGTATTCAATGGTCCCGTCGGTACTGCCGTCGTCGAGAATACCCACCGTGAATGGAACGCCCGCTAGCTCTGCTTCTATTTTGTCGAGCAAGTTGCCGATGTTGGCGATTTCATTCAGGACCGGCAGAACTATGAAGACGCCCGCGCCTTCGTTCGGAATGGTCCCACCGCGAGCGAGTGATTTCAAGAATGTCTCACCGGGGCGGTTTCAGAAAGAGGGCGCCGCAATACCGTCCACAACAGGATCTCGGTCCCGAACACACGATCCAACAGCTGCAGAACACCAATAGCAGCCAGAGCCACAGGCGAGGCGGCGATGTCGGACACCGGAAGAGTGCGAGCGCTCAAACGGACTACCTCGAATCCGGCGCTCTCCGCAACCAAGCGCAGGCTGGACGAAGTGAAGTACTGAATGTGCTGAGGTGGAAACAACCGCTCGATCAAGCCCGCCGGCCGCCCGCCCGTAAGCCTGGAAAGCCCCTGCCCGAAGCGGTAAACCATCGAACGGATGTTCGGCGTCTCTAGATAAAGGATCCCGTCCGGCCGCAACCGAGCGCGGACCTGTTCCAGAAACTCAGCCGGCTCCGGCACATGTTCGATCAAGTCAATGGCCGTCGCAGCCGGAAAGTCAGCGAGCTGGGAGGGCGCTTCTTCGACCCGAACCTGGTACGCCTCGATGCCCTGTTGCCGGGCCAGGTTGACCGCCCGTTCGGCCACATCGATGCCAACCGGAACAATGCCAAATTCAGCCTGGGCCGCCTTCAGGAATGTGCCCGTGTCGCAGCCGATATCCAGCACCCGCTGCCCGCGCAACGAACTCCCCTCCAGGGCGGTGGACAGGCGCGTAAATACTTGCCGGCAGCGGCGTTGCGCTGCGGTCATCGAGCGGCGCAGTTTGAAATAAGGATGGTCGAAGTAATCCGCATTGTCGTGAATACAAGCCTGCGTGGCGGCGCTCGAGCGCGGGAAATAAGTCCAGCTTCCGCAGGAACCGCAGGGACGGAGGCAACACTGCTCCAGGCGCACCGCGATGCGCCGCGTCAGGGCGGTTCCGCATACCGCGCAGGTCATCACCCCGCAGTCCGGCCCAATCAACGCTTCGGTTGTTTCCATGCTGGACAGCGCGGCAGGATTCCTTTTGCCAATAACCATTCCCCTCGGTTCCGCCCGACAATGAAATTATAACTTGGCCCACGGCATGGCCCATTTTCGAACCGCGTCAGCGGGCTTGACCTGGCCGAAGACGATCCCGGCGGTAGTACGAATGCTCAGGGAGTTCCAACTCCCTCCTCGCAACAGCTTTGCGCCCAGTCCAATCCCGGCTCAATGTCACTGGCCCCGCCCACCCTGGAACCTTTGGGGGGCTTGACAAGCCCATCCGCATCCTTAGAATAGGGTTAATCTCCATTTATGCAGCCCTGCTCACACGCTCGGACCGAAATCCTGGCAAGACGTGATGGGGTCGACTACGTCCGCTGCTTGGACTGCGACCAGGTGTTCGAAGCCGAAGACCTGGAATCCGTCCCGGTCTATGACGAAGACGACCAACCCGCCGCCTGACCTGGTCCGACTACCACTCCACCTGAGATTTTCCGCCGCGATCCAGTACCAAATTGCTATCGCGGTTCTATGCTCGGGTAGTGCGAAGGGCTCAGGCTTCCCCAGCGGGAACCTGCGATGCTATAGGTGATGGAACCGCTTCGCATCGTCGCAATTGGTGGAGGGACCGGTCTCTCCACGCTGCTGCACGGGCTCAAGCGGTACGCGCAGCCACCCCGCGAAATCGAGATTACGGCCGTCGTCACCGTCACCGACGACGGCGGAAGCTCCGGCCGCCTGCGCCGCGACTTCGACGTGCTCCCGCCCGGCGACATCCGCAACTGCATGGTGGCTCTGTCGGAAGACGAAGGCCTGCTCTCCAAGCTTTTCCAATATCGCTTTTCCGAAGGCCGCGGCTTGAAAGGCCACAGCTTCGGAAACCTCTTCCTCACCGCGCTTACCAATCTCACCGGCGATTTCCCGCAGGCCGTCAAGCTGTCCTCCGAAGTCCTGGCCAGCCTGGGCCGCATCTATCCCTGCACCGCCGCCAACGTCACGCTGGAGGCCGAACTCGAAAACGGACGCGTGGTTACCGGCGAAACCAGGATCAGCAAGAGCCGTTCGCCCATCCGCTGGATCCGTCTGCGGCCCCGCATATGCAAGCCGCTGGCGGAAACTCTGGAGGCCATCGATCGGGCCGATCTCATCACTCTTGGCCCTGGTTCGCTGTTCACCAGCGTCGTTCCCAACCTGCTGGTCAAGGGAATCCCGGAAGCCATCCGCCGCAGCCGCGCGTTAAAATCCTACTTCGTGAACCTGATGTGCCAACCCGGCGAGACCATCGGCTTTCGAGCTTCCGATCACGTAGCCGCGATTCATCGGCACGCTGGCTTCCCGCTGCTGGACGTGGTGGTAGTGAACACGCGCGCCATCAGCGCCAGGCAGAGGCGCAAGTACGCGGCCCAAAAAGCCATGCCGGTGCTGAACGATCTCGATCGGCTGGCCGCGCAGGGCTTGCAGGTGGTCGCTGCGGACCTGCTCGGTGAAGGCGAAATCGTGCGACACGATCCACGCGCCGCCGCCCAGGTCGTCCTGGAGCTGGCCCGGCGCGGGCGCTCCGCACGCCACAAGGTCAGGATCCTCGGCGAAAGATAAACTGAAACTGATGAAGTCGCCCCTGAACGTGGTGATCCTGGCGGCCGGCCTGGGTACGCGCATGAAATCCAAGCGCGCCAAAGTTCTGCACCGCGCCGGCGGCCTGTCGCTCATCGAGCATGTCGTCGCCTCAGCCGCTCAAATCACTGCCAGCCGGAACATCACCGTGGTGCTGGGACATCAATCCGACCAGGTGAAGGCGCTGGTCTCGCCGTCCGGCGTGCGCTTCGCCGAACAGAAGGAGCAAAAAGGAACCGGACACGCCCTGTTGACCTGCCGGCGGGCGCTGGCATCCACGCCAGGCCTGGTCGTGGTGCTCTACGGCGACTGCCCGTTGCTCGCGCCCGCCACGCTCCAGGAACTGGTGCGCCGCCAATCCGCCAGCCCGGCCGCGGCAACCGTGATCACCACGCGCCTCGCCGATCCCTCCGGCTACGGACGCATCGTGTTCGATCAGCGCGGCGAAGTCCGAGCCATCGTCGAACACAAGGCCGCCACCCCCGAGCAGCTCGCCATACCCTTCATCAACTCCGGCATCTACTGCTTTCGCGCGGACCTGCTCTGGAAGCACCTCGGTAAAATCCGGACCGACAATCCGGCCCACGAATACTACCTCACCGACATCGTCGAGATCCTGGCGCGCGCCGGACATCGCGTGGCCGCCATGGAAGTCCCCAACTCGAGGGAGCTGCTGGGAATAAACACCCGCGCCGAGTTGGCCGAAGTGGACCGGATCTTCCGCGAGCGCAAAGTCCGCGAGCTGATGCGCGACGGCGTGACCATCGAGAAGCCGGAGACCGTGACCATCGACGCCCCGGTCCGGATCGCGCCCGACACCATCGTCGAACCCTTCGCGCAGATCCTGGGCCGGACCAAAATCGGGGAGGACTGCCGGATCGGCGCCTGCTCGGTGATCCGCGATTCCACCCTGGCGGCCGGCGTGGAAATTGCGCCGTTCACTTCCATCGCCGATTCGCAAATCGAAACCGGCGCGCGCATCGGTCCCTTCGCGCGATTGCGCGGCGGCAGCCGGATTGGCGCTAACGCCCGCATCGGCAACTTCGTCGAGCTGAAGAATACCCGCTTTGCCGCCGGCGCCAAAGCCAATCATTTGGCCTATCTGGGCGATGCCGAAATCGGCGAGTCCACCAACATCGGTGCCGGCACCATCACCTGCAACTATGACGGCGTGAGCAAGCATCGCACGCGCATCGGCAAAGACGCGTTCGTCGGAAGCAACTCCACTCTGGTGGCGCCCATCGATATCGGCAAGGGAAGCTATATCGGCGCCGGCTCGGTGATTACCGATCCAGTGCCGCCGGACGCGCTGGCGCTCGGACGAGCACGGCAGGTCGTCAAAAAAGGCTGGGCTGCGAAACGAAAAAAGAAGCAGTGACGGCTACTTCTTCTTCTCTTGCGGCGGTCTCTGCGCTGTTCTTACTACGATCAGCCGCGCCACGTCTCCCTCATCGCCGGTCACAAAACCCACCGTCACTCTCACCTTCAAGCGCAGCTTGCCTTCGACGCGCGTGTCGGGCTTGATCCAGAACGTGCGCGTCTCCGCCGGCTTGCCCAGGATGCTGCGCGAAACCGTTATTTTGTCCGCTGAGAGTTCGACGATCGGCCCGGAAAACGTGTCGTTGTACTTGGGCTCGCTCTTTCCTGACTTCGGCTTCTGCGAGCCGGTCTCTCCCTGTGCGCCGGCGGGGAGTCCGGGCAGGCTCACGCCCAGCACAATCAGAGTGATGAAACCACGCACACTTGAATCATAAACCAACCAACCCGATGCCTGATTGAACAGGGAATTAAACTTGCTTCATTATGAGGAGTTTCTTTCCCTGTCCCCTTCTACAACACCAGAATGGGATGGTAAAGATGCGGCAGCCGAGCCTCCCCGATCGCGATCAGATCGCCTCCCGGGCCGATCGCCTTGACGTACTTGGCGCCGGGCCGCGAAAGAAACGGCGACAAACGGAAATCCTTGCCTTGCCGAATCTGGCCGGCCGTCAGCGCGTCCACGTTCGCGTTCGGAAACTCCGAGAGAACTTGCGAGGCCGGAATCAGCGCTTCGTTCAAACGCCCGGCGCCGGCCAGCGCCTCCAGCTCTTCGAGAGCGTGAGCGTCCTTCTCGCCGAATTCGCCGGAGGCAGTGCGCCGCAGGTCTTCCAGGAACGCTCCGCAGTTGAGGCGCTGGCCGAGCTCGTGCGCGATGCTGCGCAAATAGGTGCCGGCCGAACACCGGACGCGGACGCGCGCGCGAGTCCCATCGAACTCCACCAGCTCCAGCGCATGGATCCGCACCTCCACCGGCGCCAGCTCCACCGCGATCTGTTTGCGCGCCAGACGGTAGGCCGGAGTGCCTGCGATCTTCTTGGCCGAGAAGGCCGGCGGCGTTTGCAGAATCGTGCCTCGAAACTTGGCCAGCTCTTCCTCCAGTTGCTCGCGCGTGATGCGAGGCTCCACCGGCTCGGAAATCGGCGTGCCCCCGCGGTCGTAGGTGTCGGTCGCCCATCCGAAACGGATGCGCGCGTCGTATTCTTTATCGCCGCTCGAAAAAAACTGCGCCAGCCGCGTCGCGCGGCCGATCACCAGCGGCAGCACGCCCGTAGCGATCGGGTCCAGAGTGCCCAAGTGCCCCACCTTGCGCGAGCTGACCAGCCTTCGCACGCGGTTGACGACATCGTGCGAAGTGAGGCCCTCCGGCTTGTCTACAACCATTACCCCGTCCACAACAACACTGTACCGTGTGAACGAGCTGTCGCGTCTACGTCTGTTATCATCTGAGCTTGCCTTCGCCGGAGGTCGTGATCGTCGTGCCTTGTTACAACGAGGCTCTTCGTCTGCCCGTTGCGTCGTTCCGGAAATTCCTGGGCGAGTCGCAGGTCCGCTTCGTCTTCGTGGACGACGGCAGCAAGGACGCCACCATCCAGGTGCTCGCAAACCTGCGCGATGAAGCTGGCGATCGCGTGGTGGTGCTGCGCTCGGAAGCAAATCAAGGCAAGGCGGAAGCCGTTCGCCGAGGCATGAGCTACGCCATCGAACATGCCGCCGGCTACGCCGGTTATTGGGACGCCGATCTGGCTACGCCGCTCCAGGCCATCCCGGAGTTCATGGCGGTGTTCGCCGAGCGGCCGGAGCTCGACATGGTGTTCGGCGCGCGCGTGAAATTACTCGGGCGCAAGGTGCATCGCCGGGTCCTGCGCCACTATCTGGGCCGGGTTTTCGCCACCGCGGTTTCCGTCATGCTGCGGCTTCCGATTTATGACACCCAGTGCGGCGCCAAGATCTTCCGCGTATGTCCGGAAACCAGCGGCCTGTTCGCCGAGCCGTTCATTACGCGCTGGTTTTTCGACGTGGAACTTCTGGCCCGCTACATCCGGCGGATGGGGTCCTCTGAACTGGCGGCGCAACGGATCTACGAATATCCACTGCACGCCTGGGAGGATGTCGCCGGCTCCAAGCTCGGTTTCGCCGATTTCGCGCTGGCCTTCGCCGACATCGTCCGGATTTATTGGAAATACATGCGCGCCGCTTAGAACGGCACGCCTCGACCGCAGCGAGCCGGGACCCGGTGTTATAATCGAATTCCCCACGGCATGCATCGCATGGTTCCAGCGAGGCTTACGCAAAGATTTCTGAGACGAAACGGTGAAACTATGAAAATCAGGTTGCTGATTCTAGCAGTGATTCTCGGGATGACGTTCGCATGCTGGGGCGTCGCCCAGACTTCCGGCTCCGCCGCGCTTCCACCGCCCGGATTCCACCATCTGCATCTCAATTCCACCAACCCCGACGCGGCCATCGATTTCTATACCAAGCAATTTCCCAGCACCTCCAAGGCAACCTGGGGCGGCTTGCCGGCGCTCAAAACCGGCAAAGTGTATGTGCTGTTCACCAAAGTCAACAGGCCGCCTCTGCTCCAGCCGCAGACCGCGATCTGGCATTTCGGATGGCACGTGGCGGACGTGCGTGAGAATCTCGCCAGGTACCTGAAGGACAAGGTCACGCTGCTGCCGCTGTACACCGGCGAAGGAGACGCCTCGGTTTGGGTTTCGAGCGACACCTGGCCCGGGGCCGGAGGAACCCTCGGACGCACGCGGTCGCAGATCGAAGAAGCCAAAGCCAACGGCATCAAGCCAGCCGGCGGCGCGGGCTTCGCCTACCTCGAAGCTCCCGACCACGCCATCATCGAATACCAGGGCAACATGCCCGCCGAGCGCTTCAACCACGTGCACATGTTCCATGACGATCCGTTCTGCGCGCAGCTCTGGTATCAACAGCACCTCAACGTGCGGCCCGGCGGGCGTGGTCCGCGACACACCGAGGCCGACTGCAAAGTGGAGCACGGCGAGTTGGGCTGGCCGTCGCTCGTCAAGGCTGGAATGTATCGCAGCCCCGGCGCGGCCGTCAGCTTCGATGACGTGTCCCTGCCTTCCTACATCCGTCCCAGCGACACGCCGCTCGCCAGCACCCGCGGACACCTGGCCGATCACTTCGCCCTCAGCGTGCCCAGCCTCGATCCCTGGATCGCCAAGCTCAAGGGCGAAGGCGTGAAGTTCCTCATCGAGAAGCCTTACAAGCTCGGCAACGATGGCCGCGCCGTCATGATCGAAGGCCCCAGTCACGAGGCCATCGAGCTGGTGGAAGTAAAACAGTAACCCACTTACGGAGGTTCATAGATGAAGCGCCGAATCATTCTAATGGCCGTGTGTTTCGCCTCGACAATGCCCGTTGTGTTCGCGCAGAGCCAGGCGGTGAAAGCGCCCACCGATGTGAAACCAGGCAGCATCACTTACGAAGAAGTCGAGTATCCTTACCCGGTGTCGTACCTGCCGCTGACGCTGCACGGTCAGGACGTGCGGATGGCTTACATGGATGTGCCGCCCGCCGGACGGCCCAATGGCCGCACGGTGGTTCTGTTCCACGGCATGAATTTCGGCGGCTTCTACTTTTCAGGGCCGATCGACCTGCTGCGCAACCAAGGCTTTCGCGTGGTCGTGCCCGACGAGATCGGTTTCGGCCGTTCCTCGAAGCCGATCATCCCGTACAACTTTAACGACATGGCTGCCAACGTCCGCCATCTACTCCAGACGCTGGGCGTCGCGAAAGCCGCGATCGTCGGGCACTCCGGCGGCGGAATGCTGGCGGCGCGATTCGCGGCCTCTTACCCGGAGATGACCGAGCGCGTCGTCATCTACAACCCCATCGGCTTGACCGACGCGCGTTACCAGGCGCGCTGGCAGAGCGCTGACGAGTCGTACAAACGGACCATGGCGGCATCGCAGGATCAACTCTATCAGCAGTTCTCCGCCAGCATTCATCGCTACTTCCATACGCCCGGCGCGTGGAAACCGGAATACGAAAAGTATGTTCGCATCCTGTATGCTCCTACTCTCAGCGCGGACTGGCCTCGCTATGCCATGGTGCGCGCCATCCTCGGTCAGATCACGTATCTCGATCCGGTGGTGTACGACTGGCCCAAGATCAAAGTAAAGGCGCTGGTGTTGGGCGGCGCCGAGGACACTCCGGACTTTCCCGAACGCGCCAAGCACATCGCCGACTCCATCCCCGGCGCGGAACTGGTGCTGCTTCCCGGCCTCGGTCACGTGCCGCATATCCAGGCGCCCGACGTCTTTAACGCCGCGCTGCTCAAGTTTATGAAGGAAGACGCACCCGCTGCCGCGACGACGGGCGGCGCGCAGTAGGTAACATGGAGACAAATGGAAAGCGGCCGGACGCGCGTTGGCTTTGCCGCCGCGGCGCTACTCTTGCTCGCCGCAGCAGCCTTCGCGCAGCGGTTCCGTTATCGCGAGCAGGTGGAGGGTCCGCGGCCGTCTTTTCCAGCGCAGGCTGAGTTTCATTTCATCCGCGTCGAATACACCGACCTGCCTGAATATCATCGCGGCTTCGGATACGCTTCTCGAGACGCCACCGGCACCGGCTGGTGGTTGGTGGACTGGCCCGATGCCGACGACCATTTCTCGATGGGCGTCCAGCGCCTCACCAGGGTCCAGACCGGCGATCCGCGGCACCTGCGCCTGACCGACGACCAGCTCTTTGAATATCCGTGGATTTACGCGACGCAGACCGGCTGGTGGGGCTTGACGGATGCCGAAACAGCGCGGCTGCGCGAGTATCTGCTGCGCGGCGGCTTCCTGGTGGTGGATGACTTCTGGGGCGTCGAGCAGTGGGAGGTGTTTCGAGAAACCATGAACCGCGTGCTGCCCGGCAAGCCCATCACCGACATCGCCGAGTCCGACTCGGTGATGCACGTGCTCTACGATATCAACGAAAAGGATCGCACCTTCATCCCTGGAACGCGCCACTTGCGGATCGGGCCCGGAGGAACGGTGCGAGTCTATCAACCTGAAGGCACCGCGCCGGCCTGGCGCGCGATGTACGACGACCAGAACCGCATGGTGGTGGCGGTGAACTACAACACCGACGTGGGCGATGCTTGGGAGTACGCCGACTCGCCCATGTATCCGGAGCAGATGACTGCGCTGGCCTACCGCTATGGCATCAACTACCTGGTCTATTCGATGACGCACTAGCCCATGTCACGCCGATCTCTGCACATTCTCGCGTTTCTTCTGGTCGCAGTCCTCAGCGCTTGCCGCAAGCCGCCGCCGAAGGTGGTGGTGCCTGAAGTATTTCGCGTGAAGTTCGAAACCTCGCAAGGCGACTTCGTGGTGGAAGCCGTCCGGGCGTGGGCGCCGCACGGCGTCGACCGCTTCCATGAGCTGGTCCGCATACACTACTTCGACGAAGGCCGGTTCTTCCGCGTGTTGAGAGGTTTCATCGCGCAGTTCGGCGTGCATCGCGACTTCAATGTTCACGAGAAGTGGCGCGAGTTCTTCATCGTCGACGATCCTCCCAAGCAGAAAAACCTGCGCGGAACGCTGGCCTTCGCCAAGTCCGGCCCGAACACGCGCGCCACCGAGATCTTCATCAATCTCGCGGACAATGCCGTTCTGGACGGCGAGTACTTCGTGCCGTTCGGCAAAATCGTGGAAGGCGTGGAGGTGATCGACAAATTCTACTCCGGCTACGGCGAGATGCGGCCGGAAGGGAAAGACATCGATCCGGGGCGCGTGGAAGGCGAAACCAACGAATACCTGGTGCAGCGCTTCCCCAAGATGGACTACATCAAGCGAGCACGCTTCGTTCAGTAATCAGAATGCGAAGCGGAGTTGAAACTCCAGGCGCCGGTTGCTGCCGGCGAACGGCCCACCGCTTCCGGCGATCCGGTTGGACTCGCCGAACAGGGGCGAGTTGATGTTCCCGATGATCGGACCTGGATTGACGTGGTTGAACACATTGCGCGCCGACACCGATAGCGTGAGGCTGTAGCGCCGGTCCGACGAACCCCCGCCGCCACCGCCGCCGCCGTTGTCGAAACCGCCGATGCCTCCGCGCTGGGCCGGTCCTGCAACCGGCGCTGCCGGAGCGGGCGCGGAGCTGTCGCCAGTACCGCGATTGCGGCGCTCGGGAAAACGCAGGCTGCCGAGTCCGAAGGTTTTCGCCATGCGCAGATCCACGCTGAAGAGTCCGGGGCCGCGCCCGAAATCGCGGGGCAGCGTAGGCTGGCCCGGCGACGGATTCGGGTCCAGCAGACCGTAGGGCGTCGCGATCACTCCGGGCTTGTGCGGGTCGGTCGCGACTCCGGGGCGCGCGTTGACGACGGTGTCGCCGAACACGTCCTGACTGGTGGTGATGTTGAATGGCTGGCCGGTTTGGGCCACGATCAGAGGACTGAAGCGGAGATCCCAGATGGTGGCGATGGAACCGCCGATGGAAGCACGATGGCGCACGTCGCTGGAGGCAGGTCCGTACTCGCCGGTGAGGTCGTATTGGTTGGCTGGATAGGTGCCGATGCCGTCGGTATTGCTGCGCACGAAATTGAACATGTAGAAACCGAACAACGAAGTCCTGCGATTCAGGCGCGAGTTCACGTTGGTGACCAACTGGTTCTGGTTGTACAAGCCGCCGGACTCCTGCTCGTAGATCGGGCCGATTTCGCCGTAGGGAAAAACGCCGCTGCCCGCAAGACCTGTATAGGTACCGGGTAATGGCGCGTTGATATTGCGCGAGAGCAACTGATGCAGCCCGTGCGAATTCGTGTAGGTCACCGAGATGGTGGTGTGGCCGGGAATCTGCCGCTCGACTCCCACCGCCGACTGCATCACGTACGGCGCCACCAGCAGCGGGCTGACGGTGTGGATGGCCTGCGCGGTGGCAAACTGCTGCAATGTGCTGGCGGGCGGAACGGTTGGGAAGAAGTCGGGATTGGTGACGACGAACTGTTGCTGGGTCAGGCCGTTGAAACGTTGCGCGACCAGAATGTTTTGCTCGTTGAAGCGGTAGTAGAAGACGCCGAAGCCGCCGCGGAACACCATTTTCGGACTGGAACCTTTGGCGGTCGCGCCCGGCGCCCAGGCAAAGCCGACGCGAGGCGCGAAGTCAAGCCGGCCGTGAATGTTGAGCTGTGTCTCCCAGCGCAGGCCGAGGCTGAGGGTGAGATTCTGCTTGACTCGCCAGTCGTCGCCAACGAACAGGCCGGTATCGGACTGTCCAACCAGGACCAGAGGATCGCCCGCGTTCATTGAGAACTGCGTCGCGCCGCCGCCAAGCAAGCGGATCTGGGCGGGCGAAAAACCCATCTGCTGGAACAGCAGCGTGCGCCGGTACTGCTCGATCGAGCTGATGGTCTGACAGCCCGCATTCGGAGTTTCCTGGCGGCAGACGATGCCGGGAACCACCGGCTGGGAACTGGCGTTCAGAATCGGAGCATAGGCTCCACCGAAAGTGTAGGTGCCGTCGAAGTTCTGATGCGTGGTGTCCTGGATGGATACCGCGCGCACGCGTATGCCGGCCTTCCAGGTATGCGCGCCGGAGACGATGGTCACATAGTTCGAAAACTCGTAGTGGTGGTGAATGTACTGGTAGTCGGGATTCGAAGGACCGCCGCCGTTGAAAGCGCTCGAAACTCCAATCGTCGGATCGTGGATATCGGAGTTTTCATAGCGGTGCTGGTGCAGGAACTGGAAGTGAGTTTCGTCGACCACCTTGGAACTGAGCACGGCCGTTTCGGTGGCCTGGAAAGCATGCTCCAGGTTGCGCTCGTTGTTGGCGCGCGAGACCAGATCAAAGCCTCCGACGCCCTCGCCTTGGCTGGTGTTGCGCGTGATGGCGTAGCGAAAGGTGAGAGTGTTGTTCGAACCCAACTGGTAATCGATTCTGGGGCTGATGCGCAGGCGGGCTTGCGGAGCCGAATACACCTGGGTGAACGGACTGACGATGGCGAGCGTGGTGGGATCAAGTGTGATGCCGTTGATGACCGATCCGTTGTCGATGTCGCGGTTCGAGATCTCCAGGAAGAACGAAGAACGCTTGGTCACCGGGCCACCGACGCTTCCTCCGAAGTCTTTCAGATCGAAGGGAGGTTTCTGCTGCGCATAAGGATTGCGCGAGTTGAATATGGCGTTGCCGTAATTAAAGTAGACCTGCCCGCGCAACCGGTCCTTGCCGGGCTTGGTGAGAATTTCGGTGCGGCCGTAGCCGATGGCGTCGAATTCGGGAGAGAAGGGATTCTGATTGACGCGAACCTCGCGGATGGCGTCCTTGTTGGGAAGCACGGCGTCGCCGGCGGTGAAGCCATCGATGTAAATCTGGCCGGCGTTGGGGCCAGCGGAAGGTCCCGCGAGGGCCGCGAGATCGGCCTGCAGATCATCCGGATCGTCCGAGAGGGCGTCGAGGGTATCGTCCTTCAACACCATGGTGGCTGCGTTCTGCGACGGGTCGGTCGAGACGGACGGCCCGACGTCGGCCTGCACGGTGACCTCCTGCCGTTCGAGGGTCAAGCGCAAAGTGAAATCGAGCGTCGCGACAGAATCGCCGACCTCGACTGTTTCCGGCTGCGCCTGCATGCCGGGGAACGAAACTTTGACCGAGTATTTTCCGGGAGCGAGGCCGTTCAAAAGATAGTGGCCGTCGTTGCCGGAAGTGACCATTTTGGCGGTTCCGGCGTCATTGGAAACGGTAATCTGAGCGCCGGGAATGACGGCGCCGGACGAGTCGGCGACAGTGCCTCGGACGCCGCCGCTACCTTGAGCGAGCGCGCTTATCCAGAGGCCCGGCCACAACAGGGTGACAAGGACGAGTATTCGTTTCGACATTCGATATTGACGGGACTGTCTAACCAGAATCGCCGATTCGGGGAGCGAGGGTCAAATCAGGTGTCAGGTGTCGGTGTCAGGTGTCAGGTTTAGTTGTTGCCTGCGCCTCTTGTGGGTGGGGTGGCCAGGTACTTCTGGGATGCGGCTTCGTCTCTTAGGGGGACTACTTTGTCGGGGTCGATGCGGACCATCAGGTAGAGGATGTGATCGTCGATGTGGGTGAAGAGGTGTCCGGTGCCGGCGGGAATGATGATGACGTCGCCGGGCTTGAGCTGGTGGGTGACGCCGTTGCGGATGCCGGCGGCGTTTTTGCCGGGGCCGTTGAATTCCCGCACGGTCTGCATCGAGTTCGGGCGCTGCTTGGCATCCACCAGGTCGGGGCCGGTTACCAGCGTCGCGGTGCCTTCGATGACGTGGTACAGCTCGCTGATGTAGTCGTGCTCGGCGACCGCATTCCTGGGGGCCTGATCGAGCTTGCCGCGATAGACGATCCCGAGACCGAGTTGGCTCTTGCCTAAGTCGACCGAGCGAATCTGCTGATCGGTGAGGTTGTTGTCCATGGCGCGCTTGGCGTAGGCCTGCAGTTCGCTGTTGTTGATGTAGGTGGCCGGACACTGGTTGCACGTGGGTTTCGGATCCTGGGCCTGGAGCGCGAGCATAAAGGCTGCCGCACTCAGGATCGCCTTGGCTGTGATTCCCTGCATTTCAACTCTCCTTTTCGAAATTGCCGCGAATCATATAGTACACCCGCTTGGTGACTGCTGCACTCTCGTGTAATACGTAAGCAGGTCCGGATGTGGGGAGCGAGGGATCCTGCTCGGGTGACAGGCGAGTTCGCGCTGCTGCAAGGCGTGGCGGGCCAGGAAGGCGTCGATGGAGTTTTTCGCTAAAACGAAGCCAGTCTCATCGCGGTTGGCTGGGTCCTCGGAGTCGTAGCGGTCGTTTTCCGCAGCGCGGCGCTCGGCCTGGAGTTCGCGGAGTTGTTTGAGGGTGCGGTCGAAGAGGCGGGAAAGGCGCTGCTCGTTCATGCTCAGCATGCTGAGGGCGCGGGTTTGTTCGGCCAGGGTTTCGGCGATGGCGAGGCCGGCGGCGTCGGGCTGATCGGCTTGGATGCGAGCTTCGTGTTTGCGGAGACCGGCCGCGAGAAGATCGGCTTCGAGCGCGGGGATGCGATTCAAGCGCCAGGCGGTGGAGGCGAGGGACTGGACGAGGTGTTCTTCGAGCGCGCCTTGGGGCTGGAACTGGCCGGAGAAACGCTGGAGGTGGAGTTGGAAGGCGGCGGGGTCCTCGGTGGGCAGAACGATGGCGCGGCTGGTGAGGCCGTGACGGAGGGCGTTGAGCGAGGAGCGCTGTTTGCCAGCTTGGGTGCGCGGGCCGGTGGAGCGTTGGGCGTTAGCGCGATTGATGGCAGCGCGATGGAAGGCGGGCTGCTGCTGAGCCGCGGGTTGGAGGCTGGAAGATTGGATTGCGGACATGTTTTTCTCCTGGCACCTTTCATAGCATTGCGGCGATGGCGCGGGATGGACGAGCGGGTGGAAATTGCTGAAGGGGAAGCGAAGAAGGGCGAGCGGGAGGCGTGATCGGCGGCGTTCCGGGGGATCGGGGAAGAACAAGGACGGGATGGCGACGTTTCGTCAAACTGGAAGCCCGGATTATCGGAAGCTGGGCCGGTCCGTGTCCCAACGCAAGAACAGCGCATTAGAATAAGGCATGCGATTCCTCCTTTTTCTCTTTATCGCTGGAGTTTCGTTCGCAGGCCAATTCACTACCTCGCTCGGCGATTCTTATCCCTACATCATCTCCGCCATCACCACCGACTCTGGGGGCAACACTTACATCGTCGGCAGCCGTCAACTCGCCACCGCCGGCACCGTCACCCTGAACTCATCCACGAATTTAGGCGCAGGCACCGACGTCTTCGTCTCGAAGCTTGATCCCTCAGGCAACCTCCTCTTCACCGATACCTTCGCCGGCAAAGGCGTTGATGCCGGAACCGCGATCGCCCTCGACCCTTCAGGCAACATCTACATCGGAGGAACCACCACCTCGCCCGATTTCCCGTTGAGCGAAGCGCAGCAAACGCAATCCAACTCGAACGGCACCGGTTTCATCATCAAGCTGACCAACGATGGCACGACCATTCTTTATTCGACTTACTTTGGAGGCGCGCTCGGGGCAAGCTCCGTCTCCGGGCTCGCGACCGACACGAAAGGAAATCTCTACGTCACCGGCCTCACAAGCGCCTCGGATTTTGTCCAGGCATCAGGGCTGCCAACGGCTCCATTGACGCCGGTGAATGCATTCGTGAATGTGTCGAATGTCTTCGTCGCCGAGATCCCGGCGGCAGGCGGAAAGATTCTCTATTCCGGGGAGATCGCGCCAACCGGAAACCAGGCTTTCGCGACGGCCGCGCCCGGCATCGCGGTCGATTCCGCAGGGGAAGTGTTCCTCCGATACAACAACACCTTCAACAGCGGATTCGCCGCCAAGATCAACGCCGCGGGCGCAGGCTTCGGCTTCTCTCCCATTTCCTTTCCGGCTACCGTCAACGCGATTGCCGTGGATGCGGCGGGCGATGCGTACCTTGCCACCGGAGGCACGATCGAGAAACTCAATCCCACAGGCACGGCGGCTTGGACATTTACTATGCCGCCAGGGATCGTCGATTCATCTCCGATTTCCATCGCCCTCGACGCTAGCGGTAACGTGTGGGCCACAGGAATGACATCCTCGACGACGTTCCCCAATGCCAACGGGTGGACCACCGGCACGGATTTCCTCATCGCCGTAAATTCAAGCGGCTCTCAATTGACCTACTCCGCGCTCTATCCCTCATTCACCGTCGAGCACGCGGTTTCGGTCGATCCTTCGGGTTTGGTCCACGTGGCCGGAACGAACGCCTTCGTCGCCGCCATCGATCCCCAAGCCGCGCCCGCCAAAAATATGTTTGTGTTCCAGAACGCCTTCAGAGGGAACGCCACGGCCCGCCTGTCGCCTGCGGAAGTGGTCGCGATTTACGGCCCTGGTATCGGCCCGTCGACCGCCGTATCGGCCACGCCCACGAACGGCTTCTATCCAACAACCCTTGGAGGCGTCGAGGTCAGCGTAAACGGCACAAACATCCCTCTGCTCTACGTCTCCGCCAACCAGATCAACGCGGTGTTTCCGATGGAAGTCACCGCGAACTCAGCGGCAACGGTTCGCGTCACCAACGGAGCGGCGGTCAGCGCTAGTTATCCGGTCCGCATTGTTGGTTCTTCACCGGGAGCGAATCCGACGGTGATCAATCAGGATGGCACCATCAATTCGATTTCGAACCCCGCGCCGGGCGGCTCCATCGTGACATTCTATGTCACAGGTTTTCAACCGAGTTTTGCTCCGCTCGCCGACGGGCAAGTAGCCACGGTGGCCAATAACGACGCGTGCGCTCTGGAATCAGGATGCACGATAACTGCGCAGACGGTCGCTTTCTTCCACCTGGGGTCGCTGTCGGTCCCCGCGACAGTTTTGTACGCGGGCGCAGCACCGGGGATCGTAGCCGGGGTGACGCAGTTCAACCTTCAGGTCGGAACGCCTCCGGCGGCGAATGAATTTTTCCTGGCGTTGAACGGTTCATACATCGGAGCGGCGGTCGTTGTCAGCCCTAATTGACCTGCGAAATCCGGCGTTCGCGCTGTCGGTGCGGCTCCGGCCTTCCGCTAGCGGTTGCGGTCATCCGTCTCTCTTATTAGAAGTAAGTATGTTATCGTCTGGCATCCGGCTCCGCCTATGGCACTTGAACGGGAAACGCGCAAACCACGGATGTGCCACGAGCGCCAGCGTGCTGCCATCGGCTCTACGGGTTGCCGGCAAAGACGGCTTCGAGGCTGGAAGATTGGATTGCGGACATGTTTTTCTCCTGGCACCTTTCATAGCATTGCGGCCATGGCGCGGGATGGACGAGCGGGTGGAAATTGCTGAAGGGGAAGCGAAGAAGGGCGAGCGGGAGACGTGATCGGCGGCGTTCCGGGGGATCGGGGAAGAACAAGGACGGGATACCTGACTTCTCGCTCGTGTGGATAGTTTCCGGGTTCCCGACTATCCTTCCACTAATCGGGGAGCGTCACTTCAACGGTAGGGCGTTAGACGGTAGTGTGCAACATCGCTTACTGCTAGGAACCTGAGAAGGCGATCCCCAAGGGGATCACAACAGATTCATTTTTCGCAGCAGAGAATCACTGCCGGGACGGCAAACTTCATCGGCGTACTGGTCAGCGACGGCGATTACGGCGATAGGCTCGCGCTCGTTCACGGCCTGATCGAGCAATTTGTGCGCGAGTGCGCCGTTGCCGGAAGCCTCGGCAACAAAACTGCGCGGAAGGAACGGAATGTGGCGCTCGCTCGCGCGGCGGTCGAGGTCGTCGCGGATGTTATCGACATCTGCGACTCGGCCCTGCCGGCTGCGAACAAGCGCCATCACGCCCAGTAAGAAGACGTCGCCCGGAGTGACACTTAGACCGGCTTCGAGGGTTGTCGCCGCTTCATCAATCAAATTGTGGCGAAGCAACGTGAGTCCCGCGACAAACCTGCAAATCGGAAGTGATGGGAAGAGCTGGATGAGGGATCGGGCTTTATCAACTGCTTCCGGCGTTCGCAAAGTGTACAGGACCCAAAGTTCAGAGATGCGGACCGCCGGGCTTAACGGGTCCAGAGTGACGCCGATCTTAATTTCCGCCAACGCTTCCGGAAGCCGTCGAGTTGGCACTAGGAACCAAAGGGCCCGGGCCACTCGAACCATCGGGGAAGCGGGGTCCATTTGTAGCGCTTTGACAAAGTGATCGTCTGCATCGTTCCAGTTGTACTCATAAAACGCGGAAAACACGCCGCGGACCACGTGCGATTGCGCCGATTCGGGGTCCAGCTGCAAGGCCCGGCCGAGAGCGGCGAGCGCGGCTGGAGCCAGTTCGTTGGGACGCTGCGCGAGATAGAGTACGCGATAGTAAGCCTGCAAGGCCAAACCGGAATGCGGAAGTGCATAGCCGGGGTCCAGTTGTATAGCCCGCTCATAGCATTCGAGGGCGTGATCGATAGCCTGGGGTGTCACCTGCTGCACGAAATAGCGGCCTTCCAGGTATGCTCGATAAGCCTCAGAGCTGGAGGGCCGGCGTTCGCCGGGTCCACGGAGCTTCGTGCGCAGGGCGTCCGCGATCGCTTGTGCGATCTCGTCTTGGATGGTTAGAACATCTGTAACAGCTCGATCAAAGCGGCCCGACCAAAGATGATTCCCGTCGGATGCGCTGATCAGTTGCGCCATGATCCTAAGACGATCACCTTCACACCGGAAACTACCTTCCAAAATATTCGCGACGCCGAGTATTTCCGCGATTCGGCGTATATCTTGAGTCCGGCCCTTGAAGGCGAATGCGGAAGTGCGGGCGATCACTTTGAGTCCGGGAATCTTGGCGAGCTCGTTGATTACGTCTTCCGCCAATCCATCCCCGAAATATTCGTTCTGACCGGCTCCGCCGAGATTGACGAAAGGCAGTACGGCGATAGAAGCCTCCGGACCGGGCCTGGATGCAGGCTCCGAGGCCGCGACGTTCTCGATAGCCGCGATAAAACGATACCCTCTGCGGGGCTGCGTTTCGATGAACCTGGGAGCCTTCGCGTCGTCGCCGAGCGCGTGTCGAATATCGAGAATTTGGGTCTTCAGTACTTCGGGCTGAACGAATGAGTCCGGCCACAGAGATTCCAGCAGTTCAGTGTGCGTGACCAGCCGTCCCGCCCGCTCCACCAGGTACTTGAGCAGGAAGAAGGCTTTCGGCGTGAGGGTGATTCGCTCGGTGTCGCGCCAAAGGCATTGATTCTCGCTATCGAGCCGGAATGGCGGGAATTCTGTCATTGCCGCGCTCTTAAGTGTAGAACACTTTACCGAATGGGTACCGTAACTTCACGAATTCCGTGGGCGCACGCGCCTATACTGATTTAGCTCGGCTTGAACCTAAAGGAAATCTCTGTGAAGACCTGTCTTGCTTTCGGGCTACTCGTCTTGGCGAGCCACGCCTGCATGGCGCAAAGCACGTTCACTGCGCGCCCGAAGGCTTCGGAGGTGTAACCAATGCATCAGGACAAGGAGAAACTCATGATTAGAAACAATGACTTTGCCGCATCCGAGGAATCGGCTGCAGCCGAACATGGCAACATACAACCCGTCCGCCAGGGAGCCGTAAACGCGCACTCTCGACGCCGCAGATCGTGGGGATTTGGTGCTGCTACCCTGGCCGCCGCGTTCGCGCTTGTGGTGTTCGTTGGCGACGCCGTGGGTCAGTTAAGCGGGGTGCAATTCACCCCCCTGGCACAGGGCTACAGTCCCGACAACAACGTCGTTCTACACCTGAAAGGGCCGAGCGATGTGCTTCAAGCAGATCTGGTATTTCAGCCTGGAGGACAAACAGGATGGCACACGCATCCGGGACCCGTGGTGGTTGTGATCAAGAGTGGTGCCCTCACGGAAATTCACAAGAATGGTTGTACGACCGTTCATCCTGCCGGTTCGGTTTTCTTCGAAGACGCGGGCGAAGTGCATAATGCCCTCAATCAGACCGGCGGCGTGACAGATGTATACGCGACCTTCATGTCGCCAAGCGGTGCCCCGCCGCTGATTCCAGCAGGCGATCCAGGAGGTGTTTGCCGCGATCGCGATCACGATTGAAGCAGACAAATATTCGGGCTTGTACGGATGGCGATGTCGCTGGTAGATGCCGATGCTGGCGAACTCCAGATCGCCGACGAGCTGGCTTCGGTATAGTAGCTCAAATCTCATGCGCCCCCAACACTCTCCGTGGTTGGGGGCGCTATGGCAAACGCGTACTCACGGTGGGCCACGTTGCGGTGCTGAGCATCGGGTGTGACGATCCGCTAACAAATCACAGTAGTGAACACAAAACTGGGAGAGAATTTATGGAACAGAGGACTCGAGATGCGTTCCACGTATTCGGGAATATCCCCGGGTTGCATGGCGCGGCGGCGCGGCTTCATGGTCCTTTTAGAACGCTATCACTCTCCGCCTGTCTATCGCACTCTAGGGTAGCCATGCGCTTGGTTTCATTGGTCCTGCTCGCGACAGCCGCATTCGGCCAGACTTACACTGCCTCTACTTTTGCCGGTGTTTGGCTGCCGGAGAACCTCCCGGGCGCCTCCGTCGGCCTGAACCAAATCGGCGGCGTTGCCGTGGATGCGGCCGGCAATGTCTTCCTGTCACTGCCCCAGTACGCGGCAGTCATGCGACTCGACGCCACAACCGGAATTCTGACGCGCGTCGCCGGAAATTCAACCAACGGATTCAGCGGCGACAACGGCCCTGCCGTCAATGCGCAACTCTACCGGCCAAACGGTTTAGCCCTGGATTCCGCCGGCAGTCTCTATATCGCGGATACCAACAATAGACGCATCCGTAAAGTCTCGAACGGCATCATTACCACGGTCGCCGGAAATGGCGCATCCGGCGTCTCGGGCGATGGCGTGCCCGCCACCAGCGCTGAGCTGTCCTACCCATACGCAATCGCCGTCGACGCCACGGGCAACGTCTATATCTCCGATGCCTCCGGCGTCATCCGCAAAGTTACGAATGGGGTCATCGCCAGCGTAGCCGGCGCCCAAGGTTATTTCGCCGGCATCGCCGTCGACACCGCAGGCAGCCTCTTCCTTTTGGATGGCGTAACCCCCCGCGTCCTCAAGGTGTCGAATGGCGTAGCCACCACTTTCGCCGGTAACGGAACCTACGGCTTCAGCGGCGACAACGGCCCCGCAACGGCCGCTCAGTTTGGCGGAGACCCAGACGATGGCGGGCCCTTCGGCATCGCTGTCGAATCCACCGGCAACGTCTACATTGCCGATACATCCAACGGCCGCATCCGCAAGATCTCGAACGGTGTCATCACCACCGTGGCTGGCGGCGACACTGCCATCCAGCTGACCGGTCCCACCTCCATCGCCGTGGACTCCGCCGGGGATCTCTATGTCTCCGACCCATCGAACCTCACTGGGTTTCTGGGAGACCGCATCCGAAAAGTTGCCAACGGCGTCGTCACCACCATTGCCGGAAATGGCTACTTTAGCTTCAGCGGCGACAACGGACCGGCTGCCAACGCGCAGTTCTATCAACCCGAAGGCGTCGCCATCGATTCCTCTGGCAGGATCTACATCGCCGACACGCAGAATAACCGTGTCCGCATGATCGCCAACGGAGTCATCACCACCGTCGCCGGAACCGGAGCCCGAGGTTTCAGCGGCGATAACGGTCCGGCTACCAGTGCGCAGTTGGCCACGCCGGTCGCCGTCGCCGTGGATCCCGCCGGCAATCTATATATCGCGGACATCAATAACTTCCGCATCCGCAAAGTCTCCGGCGGCGTAATCACCACCGTCGCGGGTACCGCCGGCTACACTCCCTGCGGCGTGGCCGCCGACTCGGCCGGCAACGTTTACGTGTCCGATTGCGTGCACTCCAGCCTGCTCAAGGTCGCGAACGGAAACGCCACAACCCTGGCAGCACACGGCTCGGTCTTGGCCGTCGACTCCGCGGGAAACCTCTACATAGCAAACTCCGGCGCCATCCTCAAGCTCGCGAACGGCGTCGTCACCACCATCGGGGGCGGGACCGGTGTCGCGTTCGACGCCGCAGGCAACCGCTATATCGCCGACGGGCATCTCGGCCTCGTCCACAAGCTCTCGAATGGAACCATCACCACATTCCCCATGAGCCCGCCCCTGGCTTTCCCGGGCGACCCGATCAGGGTCGACTCTTTAGGCAACATTTACGACGCAAATAACGGCAGTCTTGGCATTCCTCCACCCGCCGGGATCGCCGTCGACTCTTCCGGCAACATCTACAGCTCCGATGGCATCCACATCCTGGTTCTGAAGCCGGCCGGCGCGATTGCTCCGCCCACTTCCGTATCCGTCGACTTGATCAACAATGCAGCCAGCAATCAGTTTTTGGGAATCGCCCCCGGCGAGATCGTGACTCTGAAGGGATCGGGTCTCGGCCCCGCGCAACTGGTCTCCGCCCGCGCCGGCAGCGACGGATTCTACCCGACCCAACTTAGCGGCACTTCGGTTCAGTTCAACGGCGTTGCCGCGCCGCTGCTCTATACGTCGGCGACTCAAGTGGCCGCGGTCGCGCCTTACGGAGTTACCGGCCCCGCCGTCCAAGTTACCGTGACCTACCAGGGTCAAACCTCCATCCCGGCAACGATTCGAGTCTTTGCCGCGGCTCCAGGGCTGTTCACGGCGGATGGCACGGGCGCCGGACAAGCGGCCGCGATCAACCAGGACGGCACCCTCAATAGCGCTTCCAACCCGGCGCCGATTGGCAGCGTTATTTCGCTTTACGCGACCGGCGGAGGCCAGACTTCGCCGGCCGGGGTGGATGGCCAGGTATCTGCATCGCCGCTCGCCAGCCAGTCACTGCCGGTCCAGGTATACATCGGACAACAACTGGTTCTCTCCACGGCGCAATTGCAATACGCCGGCCCCGCGCCTGGAGAAATCGCAGGCGTGATGCAGATCAACGTGCAGCTTCCCCCCGGTCTCAAAACCGGGAGCACAGTGCCGGTCGCAATCTTTGTAGGCACTGCAAATTCGAGCAGCCAGTCCAACGTCACTATCGCCGTGCGCTAATTCAGGGAGTCGAGCTATGAGAATCAACTTTGCTCTTCCGTTGTTTCGGCATGATTCCTCCGCAAGTGGCCCTCGGCGGGCGGCTCGCCGAGGTGCGCTGTATTTCGGCGCCTCCAGCTATCCAGACTACAACCAGGTGAACTTCCTGGTACCGAGCGGAGTTGCGTCGTGACCTGCGGTTCCGGTCCACCTTACGTATCTCGGCCGCCCGAGCAACACAGTCACGATCGGGGTGCGGTGATTTGGGGAGACCAGAAATGAAAACCCGCTTTATTCTTCCATTGCTCTTGTCAGTTGTTGCGATTGCGCAAACGCCAGGCACGTTTACGGCGACGGGCAATCTGAATACCGGCCGTTTTCATCACACGGGAACATTGCTTCCCAACGGTAAAGTGCTGATCGCCGGTGGATCTTACTCGCACCCCACAATTGGGATCGACGCCTATTTCGATGTTCTGGCGGGCGCGGAACTCTACGACCCCACGACTGGCAGATTCACTCCAGCCGGCAACATGACGATGCACCGCTCCTATCACACGGCTACCTTACTGCCTAACGGGAAGGTGCTGATCGTGGGAGGCGCCCGCCTGACCACTGGAGCGCAGCCTCCCAGCGCGGAACTGTACGACCCAATCACGGGAACATTCACTCCTACGGGGGATACTACTGTAGCCCGCTTAGGGAGCCACAGTGCGACGCTCCTCAATGACGGAACAGTCTTGATTGCCGGTGGTCTTCAAGATTCGGGCACAGCGGAAATCTACGATCCGTCCACCGGAACCTTCCACGCGATTGCAAACACCATCGTGCGGCATAAAGCTGCCATAGCCACTCTCCTGAGCGACGGAAGAGTTCTGCTTGATGGCGGAGTGCCGTATACGGGCGCTGAGATTTACGATCCCGCAGAAGGGACATTCACGTTTGCGGGTCTCGGAATCGATCCTTCCGAAAGCAGCCCGGTCGCGGCAGCCTTGCAAACCAACGGCGAGGTTCTACAGACATTAGGTCCTGCGTGTGCCGATTGTGATAGTCGCGGTGCAGAATTGTTCGACCCAACGACGAGGATCTTCACTGCTACACCACAAACGCCTATAACGAGTGGTCTCTACGCTGGCTATGATACCGCCACTCTGCTGCCGGACGGCCGTGTGTTAACTATTGGCGGACAGGCCGAACTCTTCGATCCCACGAGCAGTACATTCACTCCTGCCGGGCCCATGACTTTGTTCCGCGCTGGCCACACCGCCACGCTGTTAGCTGATGGCACCGTGCTTATAGCCGGTGGTCAAGATGTTGCAGGGAACGCTCCGGGAAACACTGCGGAAATTTACCTTCCGGCAGCGTTGATTCCCTCACCGATGCTGTTTTCCATTTCGGGCGACGGACGTGGTCAAGGCGCTATCTGGCACGCAGAAACGGGGCAGATTGCTTCCGCCGGCAGCCCTGCGGTCGCCGGCGAGGCGCTGTCCATGTACACCACCAGCCTGGCAGACGGCGGCGTCATTCCTCCGCAAATTGCAGTCGGCGGACGGCTCGCCGAGGTGCTGTATTGCGGCACCTCCAGCTATCCAGGCTACAACCAGGTGAACTTTCGAGTGCCCAGCGGCGTTGCGCCGGGACCCGCGGTCTCCGTCCGCTTGACGTACATCGGACGACCAAGCAATGCCGTCACGATCGGTGTGCAGTGATTTTTTGGAGGCTAGAGATGAGAACCAGTTTTGTTCTATCGCTCTTCTTATTCGGAATAGGAGGCCACGGCCCAGTGGCGATAGCGCAAACCACAGGGACGTTCACGGCTACTAGCAACATGACCATGCCCCGCTATTTTCACACAGCCACCCTGCTCGGCGATGGCAGAGTCTTGATCGCCGGGGGGACCCCCGACCCAGGCGTCGGGGCCAGTGCCGAGCTTTACGATCCCTCCACAGGCACTTTTTCTCTCATCGGCCAAATGTCCCGGCCGCGGAACGCGCACACGGCAACGCTGCTCGCCAATGGCAGGGTCTTGATCGCCGGCGGCGCCGAGTCGCCCAGCGCGGAAATCTATGATCCAACCACAGGAACCTTCACGCCGACGGGAAGCATGAGTGCAGCCCGGGCTGCGCACACCGCTACCCTCCTCCCCGATGGCAGAGTCCTCGTTGCCGGTGGGTATGGCCCGACGACTGACGATGACTTGTTAAGCGCCGACCTTTACGATCCAATTGCGGGAACCTTCACGCCCACAGGCAACCTGCATCACGCGTGCTACCCGACGGGCGGCGCGACACTCCTTGCAGACGGCACGGTCCTGGTCGGGGAAGAAGTCTATGACCCGTCAACTGGCCTGTTTACGGATACCGGCCACTCCGGCCACTATTTTGATTTCACCACCACCTTGCTCACGAATGGGACAGCCTTCATCGCCGGTGGTGGCGACTCCGATCCGTTGGCCTGTATCTCCCAAACGGAGCTGTACGATCCTGCGAACACCACTTTCGCCGCTGCTCCCAGGATGACGCTCTGCCGGTTTTATCACACGGCAACGCTCCTTCCGTCCGGGATCGTCATGATAGCCGGGGGCGGCTCCTACGATGCGGGGTCGGGCCAAGCCAATCTGGCGAGCGTTGAGATTTACGACTTCTCGAGTGGCACGTTTGGTTGGATTGGGAACATGAACGCAGGCCGGCAAGTCCACACAGCTACGCTACTCGGAGACGGCCGCGTCCTGATCGCCGGTGGCGTAGGCGCGCCGGGGTATTCTGCGCTTGCCACTGCGGAAATCTACACTCCCCAACTATTAGTGCACGCGCCTATGCTGTTCTCTCTTTCTGGCGACGGCAGAGGACAGGGTGCGATCTGGCACGCTGAAACAGGACAGGTCGTCTTGCCCGACAGCCCCGCCACCGCCGGAGAGGCACTGTCGCTGTACACGACGAGCCTGATTGACCGCGGCGTGATTCCTCCGCAGGTGGCAATCGGCGGCCGGCTGGCCGAGATCCTGTATTTCGGCGACGCGCCCGGTTATCCCGGCTACAACCAGGTCAACTTCCGCGTGCCAAGCGGCGTTGCGCCGGGACCGGCAGTGCCTGTCCGCTTGACATACATCGGACGACCAAGCAATGTCGTCACGATCGGCGTTCAGTGATCGTCGAAACGAAGGGAAGAACGAAAATGTTGAAAAGCCTGTTTGCAGCGACTAGCGTACTGTTTCTCATCTCCGGAACTGTGGTGTTCGGCCAAACACCCACGATCACCAGCGTCGTCGACGCCGCATCATTCAGTACGCGCTTGGCGCCCGGCAGCTTGGCGAGTGTTATCGGCGCCAACCTCGGAACCAACACCGCGATCTCTGTCACCGTCGGCGGCAAGGCTTGCGCGGTTTTGTCCGCCTCGCCGACGCAGCTCCAGATCCAGATCGCGGTGGATGCGCCGTTGGGGTCGACCACGCTCCAGGTGGGGAGCTCCGCGCCATTCAACCTGTCCCTCGCCCATTTGGCTCCGGTGCTGTTTAGCGCCGATGGCACGGGGCAAGGGAATGTTCAGGCGAGTCACGCTGATGGTTCAGCCGTGACCACCTCCAGTCCGGCAGAAGCGGGCGAAGTGATCGCAATTCCAGCCATTGGCATGGGTCCAACCGTCACGGTCGTGCCCACCGGCTCCGTCTCGCCCTCTGCGCCTATTGCTTTTATTACGAACGCAGTACAAATAACGGTAGCGGGCAAGGCACAGGCAGCTCTCCTTTTCGCGGGGCTGGTGCCTGGAAAGATCGGCGTTTATCAGGTCAACTTCGCTATGCCGCCTGATGTTACGACGGGGCTTCAGCCTATCTACGTCACTGTCGGAGGAGTAGTCAGCAACACTTTGACCTTGCCCACCAGCGATGCGCCGGTAATAAGCGGCCTACAGAACAACTACAGCTACATCAGGGCAGGCTTTCCGAACTACGGCATTGCCCAAGGCTCAATCTTCATCATCTCGGGGAACAACCTAGCCAGCACCAGATCTTTCGGGCAGCCCCAATATCCACTGCCAACGTTGCTGGATGGAGTTTCAGTCCAGGTCACCGTGAATGGAACGACCACGCAAGCGATTCTGTACTACGTCACGCCGAACCAGTTGGGTGCGATCCTGCCTTCGAGCACTCCTGTGGGGATCGGGAAAATCACCGTGACGAAGAACGGGGAAACTGGACCGGCGACGCCGATTCAAGTAGTACAAAGCGCCTTCGGTCTGCTAACGCTCAATCAGGCGGGCGTGGGCCCCGCGGCGGCGCTCGATGCGAATTTCCGCTACCTCGGCCTGACGAATTCGATCCAGCCCGGCGAGTACGTGAACTTTTGGGGCTCCGGTTTAGGCCCCGCAACGGGCAACGAGGCAGTTCTTCAGACGCCGGTGGATCTTGCCAACATCCCGATCGAGGTGGATATTGGCGGCGTACCCGCTACGGTGGCCTACCATGGCCGTTCGAACTATCCCGGCCTGGATCAGGTTCAAGTAATCGTCCCGCAGGGAGTGCAGCCGGGCTGCAACGTTTCGGTGGTAGTGCGGACCGGCAACATCTACAGCAACTATGCCTCGATTCCGGTGGCGCTCAGTGGTCGCACCTGCTCCGAGCCCGAGTTAGGCATAACCTCGGATCAGCTCGAGAGCGCGGTCAGAAAGCCGTCATTTACATTCGGCACCGTCAACCTCCAAAAGGATGTCAACTTTGAAAAGGATGTCAACGGGAATCCGCAGACGGTTCCCAATGATCGCGCCAGCGCCCAGTTCTCCCGTTTCGTGCCGCTTCAGTTCGGCGCGGCCAACCTTGGCAATGTGTCAATCGGAAGCTGCACGGTCTACTACAACAGTTTGTTTGGCGGGAGCACCGGCGAGTTCGATGCAGGCCAGGCGATCAACATCGGCAGCCCGATAGGCAAGGCTACGCTCAATCCGAGCGGCGATGACGATGGCAGTTACGACGAGTTTCTAGGCAGCGACACCACCTTACCGATTTTTATCCCGACCGCGGGCGGCTCCTTGAGTTTCGATAACGGCGCCGGCGGGTCCGATGTGGGAGCATTCACGGCCAACCTCGCGCTGGGGGCTCCGCTGGTTTGGTCGAACGAGGCCAGCATCACCACCGTGAATCGGTCAAACGGAGTGACGGTCAACTGGACGGGCGGCGCGTCGAACAGCTACGTGCAGATCAGCGGAATGTCGGTCACGGGGAGCGGAACTCTCGCGGTCCTCAATGGCTACTTCAACTGCGCGGCACCGGTATCGGCGCGTCAGTTCACGGTCCCTCCGGCCGTTTTGCTGGCTTTGCCGCCAGGAGGCAGCGGGCCGCCGTCCGAACCGTTCGGAACACTGTCAGTTAGCAACATCACTGGCCAGCAATTTACGGCCCCAGGGCTCGATCTCGGCCTTGTAAGTGCGAGCGTGAACTTTAACAACGTCATGGTCACGTATCAATGACTATCTGTGCGTAAGATTCGAGGAACTAAACGAGATCCAAAGTTCACCTTCCGCTGCCGTTAGGACTCAATGGCGCCACGATCGTAGCTCTATCGCAAAATCCGGGCATAGCACTATATATGCCCTGATACAGGGGTAGCCATGAGCGCGGATAGCTGGACACCGATCCCTCGCAGTCCGGGCCGCATCCGTCTGCTGTGGGAGTCATGACCGCCTCCAGCGGAGTAGGATCTCCCAAAACTACTCCATGCGATCAACTACGGCGCACCTTTCCTAGCGTTGCGGCGATGGCGCGGGGTAGGCGAGCGGCGGGAAATTGCTGAAGGGGAAGCGAAGAAGGGCAAGCGGGAGGCGTGATCGGCGGCGTTCCGGGCGATCGGGGAAGAACAGGACGGGATACCTGACTTCTCGCTCGTGTGGATAGTTTCCGGACCGACCAATCATTCTCTATGGCGACACTGCAGGGTGTATTCGTAAAGGACGGCTGTGAGTGAAGGTGCGTGAAGCAAAACGACAACTCCCGATCACTGATATATTATTCGCAGAGCCGGTAAAATGACCCGGATGTTGCCGTTCGCTTCGAGGGGATTCCGAACCGGGCGTATGTGGCTTCGGACGGGGTTTGCGCGGATCGCAAAATCAGGAGAGGGGCGCATCAGATGAAGTCGCTGATCAGCATTGCCGGAGCAGTTCTTTTTGCGATAGTCGGGATCGCATCGGCGCAGACGCCTAACACGACAGCGGACAGCTACATCGCGACGGCCAAAGCGGCCGCCGGCACGGATTGGGCGGGGACGTTTCTGCGCCTCTGCATTCCACCTTCAGCGGGTCCCCAGACTACGGGTGGTCAGGCAGGGGCTGGCCGGGGCGGGGGTGGTCGCGGAACAGTTCGCCGTACGCCTGCCAGGGAAACTTGGTACGCCGAACCGGCCAAGGTGGCAGATAACCTCTATTTCCTGGGCACCAAGATTCATAGCGCATGGGCCATCGTCGGCAGCCAAGGCATTATCGTCCTCGAGGCGCTCTTCGACTACGCTGCCAGAGACGAAATCCTGGATGGCCTGAAGAAAGTCGGGCTGGACCCGAAGAACGTGAAATATGTGATTCTTTCACACGCCCACGGCGATCACGACGGTGGGGCCGTACTGCTGCAGGACTCGATTCCGGGCGTGCACGTCATCTACGGCGCGGAAGATTGGGATGCCGTGGATAAACGCCCCAGCGGCAAGGCGAAGCATGACATGGTGGGCACCGACGGGATGAAGGTTTCGGTGGGGGATGCCTCCGTTCAGATCGTCACGATGCCGGGCCACACCCGAGGAACGCTGTCTTACCTGTTCGAGGTGCGGGACAATGGCAAGCCCCTCCGCGTCGCTTACGTCGGCGGGACGGCGATCCCGTTTAACGGTAGCGCCGCATACTACGACGGCTATATCGCTTCCTCCAAGAAGATGGCGAAGGCCGCCGCTGACTACGGTGCGACAGCCCTGATGTCGAATCACTCCGAATTCGATGATGCGTACTTCAAAGCTCACACCGCCGCGAGCCGCACACCGGGGGAGCCGAATCCATTCGACGTGGGTACGGATGGCGTCGCGCGCTATTTCACCGTGGTCCAGGCTTGCACCACAGCTGTCAGATTTCGGGCGACCGGCCAATAGTTGTCGGGCAGGCGGCTGCTTGGAATTACTTTTCAAATTCGGGGCTTGGCGCAGAGCTGGGGTTCGGCCAAGAAGTAGATGACAGATGGCCGACCAGCCAGGAGTTGGCTTGTACCGGTCTAAACTACGGCGTTACTGCGCTCCGACCAACGCGAACACTTAAGCTGTCAGGATCGTGCACCCGGGCAAAGCGTCCATTGGGATAGTTCTCGGGATCGACCGTCACTTTAACGCCGGCCGCCTCAAGTTGAGTCACCATCGCTACGAGGTTTCGCACCCGGAAGTTGATCATCCAGACTTGTCGCGGAGAGCCGAAGTACGAGGCGTCCTCGGGAAACGGCTCGAAGCCGGTGGGGCCTGCCTCCTGCCGCCACTCGAGCTGCTCGTAGGTGGTCGGTGTGACGGTCACGCCAAGATGCTGTTGATACCAGAGGCGCAACGCCTGCGGGTCTTTCGCGCGGAAGAATATTCCACCAATGCCGGTGACTTTCTCCATGGCCGGTAGTGTATCGTCGTCACGCCTCTGGTCGCAATTTGCCGGGCATGGGCATCGATTACTCCTGGAAGCGGGCCAGTATGCATCGCGCTACAATGGCTCAGTCTGAATTGTCGGAATCCACGGTTTGCGCCGCGGTGGGCCATTCGTTTGGGGCGAATCACTTTTGTTGAGGAGGGTGTATGGGGAGTCCAAAGTTGAAGAAAGCATTTCTCTGTTCCTTTGTCTGTGCGGGCGCCGCGCTCGCCCAGACACCCGCCAAAGTTGACTTCAGCCGCGACGTGCTCCCCATCCTGCGCCAGAACTGCGTGCCTTGCCACGGGCCTACCCAGCAGAACAGCGGCATGCGGCTCGACCGCAAGAGTTCCGTCATCAGCCGCCGCGGTGTCGTGCCTGGCAGCGCCGAAAACAGTTTTTTGTTCCACCGCATCTCCGGCTCAGCCTATGGGTCGCAGATGCCGCCGACCGGTCCGCTGCGCGCCGAGCAGGTCAAGATCATCCGGATGTGGATCGACCAGGGCGCCGATTGGCCCGATGCGCTCGCCAACGAAGCCGACGCTCCGCCGCCCAATCCGAAGGCGGTGGCCATGGTGGAAGCTCTGCGAACCGGCGACACGCCTGCGTTCAACAAGCTGCTCGCCGAAGACGCGAAGCTCCTGAACGCGCGCGGCCCCGAAGGCTCAACGCCTTTCATGTATGCGGTCTTCTACACGGGCGCCCCGGTGCTGGAACAGTTGCTCAAGAAAGGCGCCGATCCGAACAAGACCAACGATGCCGGCGCAACCGCGCTGATCTGGGCCGCCACCGATCTTGAAAAGACGCGTGTTCTCGTCAGCCATGGCGCCAATGTGAACGCCCGCTCGGCCGATCTGCGCACTCCGCTCATGATGGCCGCCCGACGCCCCGGAAATTCGACGACGGTCAAGTTCCTGCTCGACCACGGCGCCAATCCCAACCCCAACAACCGGCCCGACGTCGAAGGCGCGCCGCTCATCGATGCCGCCAACGCCGGCGATCCCGCCAGCATGGAGCTGCTGCTCGCCAAAGGCGCCGAGACAAAGCGCTCCGGCGAAGATCTGCTCGAAAACGCTCTGACGGTTCACTGCGCGAAGTGCGTGGAACTCGTCGTTGCGAAAGAACTGAACAAAGAGGCTTACTCGGCTGCGCTGCCCAACATTGCGTCTCTGGGCGACGTCAATGCTGTTCGCCTCATGCTGGATCACGGCGCCGGTGTGAGTGCCGTCGATCCGTTGGGACGCACGCCGCTGATGTACGCGGCCGCATCCGACCTGCTTCCGCTCGACGAAGTGAAGCTGCTGGTGGAACGCGGCGCGGACGTCAACGCCAAAGACAAACACAAAGATGGCGGCGATGGCGGGCTGACGGTGCTCGATATCGCCAGGCTGCACGGCGAGACGGCGATCGTGGCATACCTCGAAAAGGCCGGGGCGAAAGGCACAGCTCGCCGCAAAGCCGAACTGCAGCCGCGCCGCGCCAACACGATCCAGGCCGCGGTCGAGAGCAGTCTGCCGCTGATTCAGAAAGCAGACGCCAACTTCGTTCCCAAAGCCGCCTGCGTTTCCTGTCACAACAACAGCTTTGCCGCACTGGCGGTTGGCGCCGCGCGCGCGGCAGGTTTCAAGGTCGACGAAAAGACGTCCAAAGCGCAGGTGCAGGCTAACATCGTCGGTCTCGAAAAGCTGCGCGACTATCTGCACCAGAGCATGTTGCAGCCGGTGGAAGACACCTTCGGCTCGTTCGTCATGGGCTACGTTCTGGCGGGGCTGGATGCGGAACACTACAAGGCCGACCTCAACACCGACGCGGCCGCGATCTACCTGAAGTCCCACCAGATGCCGGATGGCGAATGGCCCTACGGTGCAGCCGACAATCGCCCGCCGATCTGCTCCGACTATATCGGCCAGACCGCGATTGCAATGCGCGGAATCCAGCTCTACGCGCCGAAGCCTTTGAAAGCCGAGTACGACAAAGCCGTGCAGCTCGCCGCGAGCTGGATTGCGAAGGCCAAGTCTTCGATCAACGAAGACCGCATCTGGAAACTGCAGGGTCTGGCGTGGGCGAGTCCGGACAAAGCTGCGATACAAGCTGCGCGCCAGGATCTGCTCGCAAAGCAGCGCCCGGATGGCGGCTGGTCCGATCTGGATTCGATGGAGAGCAGCGTCTACACCACCGGACGCGCTCTGGTGGCGTTGCATTCAGCCGGCATGCCCGCATCCGATCCGGTTTATCAGCGCGGCATCCAGTTCCTGCTCAGGACGCAGAACGAAGATGGCTCCTGGTACGTCCGTTCGCGCGCGATGACCTTCCAGCCCTATTTCGACTCGGGCTTCCCGCACGGCTTCGATCAATGGATCTCCGCCGCCGGCAGCAGCTTTGCCAGCATGGCGCTCTCGGCCGCGGCGCCGGCGAAAGCCACGACGGCAATGAAGTAGCGCAAGCTTCGTTCGGTCGCCTTGCTCCGCTTGAAGCCGGCGTCACGTCAACTTGAGGGCCCCATTCGGACGTGATATTGGCATTTTTCGAGTTCCCGAAGAAGATTCTGATTTCATCGCCTTTTGTATTCGCGAATGCGCGGCCTGTCCGTTCGCGACGGAATAAATATCTCCGGGGCGCGCGATAGACTGAAGGGAATGCCAAGCGGGGATTCCGAGCGGATGGATGCGCTCACGGAAGCGATCGTTCGGCTGCTGAAGCGCGTAGAGCAGGTGGAGGTCCGGCTGACGAATCTGGAGCGGGGGCAATCCGCCGTTGCTTCTCCTGAGCGGCCTCGGACGGCGCCTGCGGTTTCTCCCGCAGTTCGGCCGCCGCCAGCGTCCGGCGAGCCGGGCGTCCAAACTCTACCCCAAGAGCCAGGGACGATCCCGCCTGTTCCCGCGTTCGCCCTCAGCGCGGAGGCTCCCGCTGAACCTCGCGAGCAGCCCCGACTGGAGACGCGCCTGGGGCTGACGTGGATCAACCGCATCGGCGTGCTCACGCTGATTATCGGCGTCGCTTTCTTTTTCAAGTACGCATTCGACAACCAGTGGATCGGCCAGACCGGGCGCGTAGTTCTAGGAGTGCTCGCTGGACTGGCGACGCTCGCTACTGGAGACGTCCTTTGGCGTCGTGGCCAGAAAGTGTTCGCACAAGGCGTCTGCGGCCTGGGCGTGAGTATTCTGTACCTGTCCTTTTACGCGAGCTTCGCGTTCTATCACCTGCTGCCTCAAGGAGCCGCATTTGTTCTGATGGCGATGGCGACCGCCGCGTCCGGCGCCTTCGCGCTGCGTTACGACGCCATGCCGATTGCCGCACTGGGGATGCTCGGCGGTTTTCTGACTCCGCTCCTGCTGAGCACGGGTCAGGATGCACCTTGGACTTTCTTCAGCTACCTGTTCCTCATCGACGTGGGAGCCGTGGCCGTCGCACGCCCGCGACGCTGGCGGCCGCTCGATGCGATGGCGTTCCTCGCCACCGCAATGCTCTACGCCTCGTGGTTCGGCGAATGGTTCAGGCCTGAGAAGCATGTCGTCGCTACCGTGGCCGCGCTGGCTTTCTATGCGCTGTTCGCGTTTGTGGAGTGGAGCTGGATCTTCTGCGCCGCCCAGGCGCTGGCCGGCGTCGCGCTTGCGGCCATCTGGCCGGAGACTACGCCGTACCTGGTCTTGAGCCTGATTGTCGGAGCGGCCGGACTCGCGATCGCCGATCGGACCCGCAGGCCGGCGGCCATATTTTCGTTTGCGACGTTCTGGGTCAGCTACGGCATCTGGGTCTCCTCGAACGGCGAGCCAAAAGAAACCGGCACCGCGGTCCTGCTGCTGACAATCGGGTTTGCGATGTATCTGGCATGGGTGCCTTTCGAAAGGCTGGTGCGAAAGCGGGAGATTCGGACCCAGCACCTGACCGTATTGGCCCTGAACGGCATCTTCTATTTCGGATCGAGCTACGTGCTGCTGAAACCGCACTATCAAGCATGGCTGGGCCTGTTCGCCGCCGCCATCGCCGGCCTGCACCTGTCGCTCGGCATGAGGTTGTGGAAAGAACGCTCCGCGGCCGGCTACGACTCGGGTCCGGTTCTACTGGCGCTGGGAAGCGCACTCGGCTTCCTTACTCTGGCCGTGCCCATCCAGTTCACCGGGTTTAGCATCACTCTGAGCTGGGCGCTCGAAGCGGCGGCGTTGGTGTGGATCAGCCGCCGGACGAAGGAGAACCGCATATGGTACGGTGCAGCCGCCATATACATGCTCGTGTTATTCCGGCTCTATGCGTTCGATGCCTGGCTAACATCGGCTCACCTGCTGGTGAACACACGCTTTCTGACGTTCGTGGTTTCCGCCGTGAGCTTGTGGCTGGGCGCTCGGTGGCTGAAGAGCACGCGCCTTCCTGCCGCCGCCGGCTACGTCGCAGGTCACTTCGTCTTGCTCTCGGCCTGTCTGTTTGAATTGAGCGACTGGGTGAACGCGGCGGTGAGCGTCGACAATCAAAGAAGCGTCATCGCCGTCAGCGTCTCCATCCTGATGGCTCTGTATGGAGTACTGCTGATCGGCATCGGAGTCACCTACCGCTCCGCGCTGAATCGGGTTCTCGGCCTAGGACTGTTGGGACTGGTGGTGCTGAAGCTTTACCTGTACGATGTGTGGGAAGCGAGCCGGCTCTTCCGCACGGCTGCGTTCGTCTCCCTTGGCATTCTTCTGCTGCTCACTTCGTATCTGTACTCACGCTTCCGTCTGGTGATTGAGAATTGGTGGAAAAATGAAGAAGCCGGCAAGTAGCCTGCTGACTGGCGCACTGTGCTGCGCTCTGCTGTTGAAGGCGGATTTCCAGCCTTCCAGGTGGAAATACCGGCGCTCGCTTCCGGCCGGTGCAACGGCGCAAATGGTGGTGCTGGATGTGGACCGCGGCACTTACATCAATTCCCAAGCGGGCCTGGCGGACCTGCGGGTGGTCAGGGGCCAGGACGAAGTGGCATACGTCCTCGAAAAGATGCACGGATCGCACCAACGGGAGGAGGTATCGAGCCGCGTACTCGATCAGGGCGTCAGCTCGCTGGGCAATCTCGAACTGACAGTGGAGGTGGGCGAAGGCCGCCGCCACAACGGCGTCCGCCTGGCAACGCCCAGGACCAACTTCCGTCAACGCGTCGGAATCGCAACCAGCGACGATGGCCGTCGATGGACGCGTGCCCGGGACGATGGCTATATCTTCGATTTCTCGCAGGACAACCGGCGAGTTTCCGTACTGTACGTCAGCTACCCGGTTTCCTCGCGGCGCTATGTTCGCGTCACCGTGTACGGCTGGAACAATCCAAAAGCAGTGACGAACTGTTGGGTAACGGTGGAGGGAAATGAAGCTCCGGCGCACGACATCATGGCTTCGCTCAAGGCCGAACCGCAGCAGGATACGAAAACGCAGAGCAGTGTGTACACATGGAATCTTGGCGTCGCAAGGATTCCGTACGATGAACTCTCGCTCGAAGTGGGCACGCCGGCATTTGAGCGGGCCGCGGTGGTGGAAACGAGCCGGGACGGAAAAGATTGGTCAGCATTGGGGACGGGTGTGCTATCGCGATTCCCCAAGGAGCAGTCGCAAAAGCTCGATTTCCCGGAGAGCCGCGAGCAGTACTTGCGCCTCCGGATCTACAACCGCGACGATCGGCCCCTGGCAGTGAAAGCGGCCACGCTCAGCGTCATCCGGACTCGCGTGAAATTCAAACCTGCCGGGGGCGGCTCCTACTGGCTGTACTACGGCAATGCCGAGGCGCATGCACCGGTGTACGATCTGCGCGACTTGTTGGCGCGCGAGGTTCCCAGCCCAGAAACTACGATTACGGCGGGACTCGAGGAGCGCAACCCCAATTACCGCGAAAAGCCTCCGTCGCCAAAGCCCTGGAGCGAGCAACATCCAGGAATCTTATACATTACTTTGGCGCTGGCAGTGGTGGGACTGGGGACCGTCACGGTCCGGTTCTTGAGAAAAGCGGGGGCTGAGAGCCCCAAGTAGAGGCTTAGGGATCGCAGCAAGACGCGATGGCGGTGTTGTGGGCTAGGCCAGCGGCAAATCGATTTCGACGATCAGTCCGCCGGTGGGAACATTCATCGCGCGGATGGTCCCGCGATGAACAGTCACGGCGCGTTCGGCAATTGCGAGACCCAGCCCGGCGCCTTCGGAATTGCCGCTCGCGACCCGCCGGAACGGCAGGAAGATCTCGGACAACATGCCTTCCGGCACTCCCGGTCCGTGATCCCGCACGCGCAGCAGCGCCCGCGAATTGCCGACTTGCAGTGCAATCTCGACCGCCGTTCCTTCCGCGGTATGCCGGATCGCATTGCGCACGACGTTCTCGACCGCGCTCCGCAACAGCTCTTCGAATCCCGTGACGGTGCACGCATCGGCTGACTTGACCACTACGCTGCGATTCCGCGCGCGCGCTTCGAAATCGCCGTCATTGGCCACTTCCTGCACCAGATTGGTCAGGTCGAATGGCGCCGGAGAGCCTCGATCCACGCCGCTATCGATGCGTGTCAGCGCCAGCAATTGACCGATCAGCGTATCCAGCCGCCGCGCTTCCGATCCGATGCGTTCCAGGTTCTCGGCGGCTTCTTCGGTAGGACCTTGCTTCACCAGACCGAGCGCCACGATCAGCCGCGCGAGTGGCGAGCGCAACTCATGCGAGACGTCGCCAAGCAATCTGCGTTGTCCGGTAATGGAGGCTTCGATTCGCTCGGCCATCCGGTCGAAGTTGCGAGCCAAGTCAGCGATCTCATCCCGGCGGTTTCTCACGGAAGGATCGACGCGGGTGTCGAGCCGCCCTTCGGCGATATGGGCCGCGGCATCGCCCAGCTTAGACAGCGGCTTGGTAAGGTACCGGCTGACGAGGTAGCAGAAGATTGCGCCGGTAATCGAGAAGAGCAGCAGATCGTGAAACATCAGCAACAGCGATCGGTATCCGAATCCCGCATGCGTGACGAGGAACGCGAGCACCAGGGCGACTGCGAGAAGCGGCAGCCAGAACCACAGAAAGATGGTTAGAAACAGTCTCTTCACTGCGCCCCCGGTTTCGCGGGCGAGGCATACAGGTAGCCGGCTCCGCGAACTCCCTTGATGCGCTCTCCGCCATCTTCGAGAGGACCAAGCTTGCGCCGGAGATTGCAGACGTGCGTGTCGATGCTGCGGTCGAACGGAGAAAAGTCGCGTCCCAGAACGTTGCGGACGAGGTCCTCCCGGCTGACCGTGCTTCCGGCAGCGAGCATCAACGCAGCCAGCAGATCGAATTCCACGGTGGTGAGATCCACCGGCTTGCCGCTTCGCCGCGCGGTACGGGTTCCTCCATCCAGCTGGATGTCCCCGATGGCGATGGCTGGCGAGACCGGCTGCTGCGGCGCCGATCTTCGCAAGATGGCGCGGATGCGGGCCGCGAGCTCGGCGGGATCGAACGGCTTGGGCAGATAATCGTCCGCGCCCATCTCAAGCCCGCGAATGCGGTCGTGAGTATCGCCTCGAGCGGTCAACATCAGCACGGGAGTGCGGGAACGCTGGCGAATGCGGCGCAGCACGTCGAAACCGTCCGTGTCCGGCATCATCACGTCAAGCATGATCAGAGAATAGTTTTCGGCGAGGGCTCGCTCGACGCCCACGGCGCCGCTGGGAGCCCAGCTCACTTCGAACCCTTCGCGCGCCAGGAAGCGAGTGACGAGCCGGCAGAGCTCCGCATCGTCGTCGACCACCAGCACGCGTTCCATAGAAAAGACTGGGCGCTTTTCATTCTAAAGCCCCGTTGCGCAGCTGCACCGTCAAGATCTGTCAAGGAGCTTAACCGTTCTTGACGAAGCTTGGCATTACTAAACGGAAGGAACGGCCAAAGCATTTTAGAGTGGAATACATGACCCGAACCCTCGCGCTCGCTACCCTCCTCGCTTTGTCGCTGGAACACGGCCACTGCCAGGACCCGCCGAAGGCACCGGCTTTCGAAGTAGCATCGATCACGCCGTGCAAGCCGGGGACTCCCGAACCTCCGGGGGAACACGCCGGCGTTTTCCAGTTCACCTATCCGGGCGGAAGATTGAACGCGCGCGCGGCCACGCTGAAACTGCTGCTGGAATGGGCGTACGACATCCAGCCTTCGCAGCATTCGGGCGGCCCGTCCTGGATGGAAACCGACCGCTATGACATCGTGGCGAAGGCCGAAGGCAGCGCCACCGACGCTGAGATGAAGCGGATGACGCAGACGCTGTTGGCCGACCGGTTTCAGTTGAAGCTGCATCACGAAAGTAGGATGCAATCCGTCTACGTCATCTCGGTTGGGAAGGCCGCTCCCAAGCTCTTCCCTCCAAAAGACGATGAAACCCACTCGCTGCATGTCGCCCCGCAGATGGGCCAGGATCAGAAGATCGTTTCTTTCCACGTCGTCGCCACGCGGTTCTCGCTTACGCAATTGGCCGATACGTTCGCGCGTCAACTCGGGAGTGTCATTGTGAACCAGACCGGCCTGGACGGCGAATACGATTTCGCGATGGACCTCACGCCGGATGAGAGCCGGCCGAATCCGCTGGACCCATCGCTTCTGATTGCCGGGATGCGGGAGCAGCTTGGGCTGACGCTGAAATCGCAAAAGGCCCCGGTGGACGTCCTGGTGATCGATAGCGCGGAGAAGGTAGCGGCCGGAAACTAGTTGCGTCGCGGTGCACGCGCGCTTGGGAGCGTTCGCTCAGACGCCTTTGGATACGAACCGGAAGAATCGCCAGGGGCGCCCTTTGACGATGCGCTCTTGCTCTTCATACGAACCGCCCGAGTAGCTCGAAATCGCGGTTCGCCAGAAAAGGACGGCCGGCGCATTTGCTTCGAGGACTCGAACGAGCCATTCGCCGGGACGTTCATTCCAAAGCAGCATGGCCATTCTCTGGCCGAGGCCGTTCCTTCGAAATCTACGGACGACAAAGAACTCGCGAACGTCCTGCGCGCCGGTGTCGCCTAGCCATTCCACTGCCGATCCGACCAGGGCGAAGCCCGCGATCGAATCTCCAAGCTTCGCCAGATACGCATCGTAGCCGTTCCGCCATACCGAGGATGTGTCGTAAGAGTAGCTGCCGTCGGCCTTGAGATCCACATCGAACCACTGCGCCATGTCGTGGACGTAGAACTCGAACAGATTTCGAAGCACCACGTCCGACTCGGCACCTATCTTCGAGATCGAGAGATTGGACGGCGGCATGAGGAATGAGCGCTGGAGCGAAACAAGGTCCAGCATAGCTCAGCCGGATTCAGCGCTGCCGCTTGAACAAGACTGGAACCGGCGGTCAGGTCTTCCAGGCGAGGCTCAAGGTGCAGCCGAGGAACGCGGCCAGGCGTTCGGCTTCCTGGGCGGCGGCGCGGCGCACCCACACTGGCGGCATGACGAACGGGTGGATGACGACCTCGACGCGGCTGCTTTTCATTTCGTGGCGCCAGGTTCCCAGCATGCGGCCATTGACCAGGAGGACGGGCGAGATCCAGCCCTGCGGGCGATAAACGCGGCGTCGAAAATCGCCGGGGAGCAGGTGCTCGGCGTGGTGGGATGCGGCGACCACGTACTGATCGAAGCCGGGCAGCAGCCGGACTGAGCGTAGTGGCGGGAGCTCGCGCACGCGGCGGGCGTCGACGGCGAGCATCCAGGCCTGGACACCTTCGACGTCGACCGGAGTCACTTCTTCGCCGAGCGAGGCGATCCATTGCCGAGCGGTGCCAACGCCGCCGCCGTTCCACCAGCGCGCGAGGTCGTGGTGCGTGGCCGGGCCGTAGGCAGCGAGGTACCGGCGGGTGATGGCGGCCGGAGCAGCCTGCGGGTCTATTTTCGAATTGGCAGCCGATGATGAAGCGGCCAGCCAGGTATCCGGATGCGTGAACCGGACGCGCTGACCCAGGCTGGGTCCGAAGCACAAGCGGCCGGAGAATGCGGCGGGCTTCAGGATAGTGCCCCAACTGCTTTCGCCGAGCTTGGCGGCGAACGTGGCCGAGCCGGTGAGGCGCGCCACTTCACGCACCAGCTCCTCGCGCGTCATCACGCGATTGTCCAGCGCGGTGGCGACGGCGTCGGTCAGGCGGTCGAGTTCCTGGATCGTGATCCCGAAATAGTTCTGCCAGGCTGCGGGCCTCAGATAACGACGGCTGGTGCTCAGAGCGGCGTGCCACAGGGGCAGCTCGCCGGCGGGGAGCAGGTGCAGGGTGCCGCGCATGGCCCAGGTTTTGACGAGCGTGCGGTCCTCCCAGAGCGCGCGCTGGACGGCACGACGGTCGAGGTTTTCGACGCGGGCCCAGACCGTCAGCTCAGCCGAGGACATCACCTGGGCGTGCAGGCCGCACAGGCGGCTGGCGACTCGGAGCAGGCTGCCGGCGGGCGCGCGCCTATCGAGGTGATGGCGCCGGATGCGCCAGGCGGCCGCTCGAGACCAGGTGAGCTTGAGCATTCGCTAACAATTATGCCAGCCGGAGCGAGTGAGCTACGGCTCGAGTTTCCTCTGGATGGCAAGCCGCCGGCGCTCCGCCGCGGCCGCGTCGCTCACTTTCGCCGGGTCCAGAAGGTCGAGATTCTTCAACTGCTCGACAATCCCAGCAGATCCTGCAACTGGTAGCGCGATTGGTAGGGCTGGAACGCATTCAGCAAATCGACGAAACGATATTGTTCGGCGTTGAAATGCTTCAACAGGGGCGCATAGCAGCGCGGCTTGCGATCGCGGTTGCGCTGCTGATCGGTGGTATTCGGAAAGATCACGATGATCGGCAGCGCGCCATCTTCCAGGACTTTTCGATAGAAGGCGTCGAAGATTTTTTCGGTGACCTGGTAGGCTTCCGAATTCGGGTTATACACTCCCTCACGATCGAGGAGCGGATAGAGCACCTGTTTTTTTGCGGTCGCCCAAGCGATCTTGGCAAGGCGGACTGAGGGCAGGGAGTCGAGCGGGCCTTGGCCGTAACTCATCTGGTAGTGAAAATCGTTCCGGCCGAGTTCAGCGAGGACCTGGGCGGGATTTTGGACCAAGCGCTGGTAGTCTTCAAAGCTCGAGAGGGGATTTTTCAAGAGCGCCAGCCGACCGCTTTGAAGCTGGAAGCGGGGCTTCGAAAAAATCCAGTCCGGGTATGCGTCGCTGTAGAAGGCGCGGAAGACGTTGACGTCGCGCTGGAAGTTTTCGGTCATGTAACCGATGAAGACGATGTGGGGGTGATAGGTTGCACCGACCTTCAAATAACGGAGGTAGGCCTGATCGAGTCCGTAGGCTCCGACTCCGTAATTCAGGACCTCGACGCGCGGCGCCATTTCGGGGATTCGTTTGGCCCAGCATTCGGCCAGGCGCACATCGCGGCAGTAAGTGAACGAATCGCCGAAAGCTTCGATGCGCGTGATGCCGGCGGCCGGGAACGGTGCGTATTCCTGATCGTCGCGCATTCCTGCGGAGTTAGTTTCGGCGATCTGCCGGATGGACTCGATGGTTGGAGTGAGAGCTTTTGTCCAGCCGAGCACGGGATCGAAACCCATTCCAGTTGCGTGTCCGCGCGAGAGAAACTGCGATAGCGTGTCTTTCTGGTTCTCGGTGAGCACGGAGGGGCGGGGATCGAACCTTACGCCGCGTCGCTCGAGCAGGCGCAATTCGGCGAGCGAAAAACCTTCGATGACGAGATACAGCGCGATAGCGGCCGCGACGATGACGCGGGTCCTGAATCTGGGAGGCGATGCCGAACCGCGGCTAGGCACTCGAAACAGTGTAGCTGGAAAGATCCGGCGCGCGCGGGTGTATAGTAACTTAGATCCTCAGAGAGGAGGAGTGCAGGATGCGGCGTAATCTCTTTCGGGGCGCGGCGTTGGTCGCGCTCATCGTGACGCTCGGAGTTGGTTCGGCGGTGCTGAACCGGAGAGGCGTGGTGCAGGCGGCGGGAGTGCAGGCGCCGCGGTTTGAAGTGGATCCGCTGTGGCCCAAGCCGCTGCCCAATCATTGGATCCTGGGGCAGACCATCGGCGTGTCGGTGGACGCGCAGGACCACATCTGGATCATTCATCGCGCCGGGTCGCTCGAGCCGGGCGAAGTACACGCCACCACGAATCCGCCGACCGCGCAGTGCTGCGCTCCCGCGCCGCCGGTGCTGGAGTTCGATGAAGAGGGCAACCTGATCGGGCATTGGGGCGGGCCGGGGCCGGGGTATGACTGGCCGGATTCGAATCATGGGATCACGGTGGATTACAAGGGCAACGTGTGGATCGGCGGGAATGGACGCGGTGCGCCGGCGGGCGGCGCGGGGCGCGGGCGCGGAGGACGGGGAGCGAGCGCGGCTACCGGAGATCAGACGGCGTACAACGAGGGGCAAGTGGCCGGGACGCAGCCGTTCAACGACAACATGATCCTGAAGTTCACGCAGGAAGGAAAATTCCTGATGCAGATCGGCAAGCCGAATCAGAGCAAAGGCAGCAACGATATTGCGAATTTGCGGCTGCCGGCGAAAATTTTTGTCGATCCGAAGACCAATGAAGCTTACATCGCGGACGGCTACGGCAACCATCGCGTGATCGTGTTCGACGCCGAGACCGGCCAGTACAAGCGGCATTGGGGCGCTTATGGGCACAAGCCGGACGACGCGAATCTGGGGCGCTACAATCCGAGCGATCCGCCCGCGCAGCAGTTCCGCAATCCGGTGCATTGCGCGGAGCTGTCGCATGACAACCTCTTGTATGTGTGCGACCGCGTGAACGACCGGATTCAGGTGTTCAAGCCGGATGGGACGTTCGTGAAGGAGACGTTCATCGAGAAGGAGACGCTGGGGTCGGGGTCGGCGTGGGATATCGCGTTTTCGAAAGACGCCGCGCAGAAGTACATTTATCTGGCGGATGGCGAGAACGATCGCGTGCACATTTTGGATCGGCAGTCGCTGGAGGTGCTGACGACGTTTGGTGAAGGCGGGCGGCAGCCGGGCGAGTTCTATGGAGTGCACAGCATCGCGACGGATTCCAAGGGGGACATCTTCACGACGGAGACGTATCGCGGGCAGAGGGTGCAGAAGTTCGTGTACAAGGGGCTGGCGGCGGTGACGAAGAAGGATCAGGGAGTGGTCTGGCCGAAGAAGTAGCAGAGGGGGACAGACGGAACGTTTCCTAGTTTAGACGGCGAATCAACGAGATAGCGCCAATGAGCGGAAACGTTCCGTCTGTCCCCCTCCCGTATCCCTCCTTTACGGTCTATTCGGCTAGGGAGAAGGCCAGGTATTCGCCGGGGTAGTTGCCGCCGCTGATGGCGATGATGATGTACTGGCGGCCGTTGGCGCGGTAGGTCATGGGCGTGCCGCTGACCGGGGCCGGCATCCAGACCGCGCCCACCTCTTTGCCGGTGGCTTTGTCGTAAGCGCGCAGCATCGCGCCGCGCGGATGATCCGCGGTCGTGGTCAGTTGCGGATCGCCGGCGATGACCAGCGTCTTGGTCACCAGAATACCCACGTAACCGGACTGGCCCGTGCGCGGGATGTTCAGGCCCTTGAGCGCGGCATGATTGCGGATGAAGTCAGGTGTCTCGCCGTGCGCGATCTGCCAGACGAACTCGCCCTTGTCCATATTGATGGCGGTGATGCGTCCATAGGGCGGCTTCATGAGCGGCAGGCCTTGCGGGTTCAGCGTGGCGCCACGCGCGGCGGGAGCGCTTTCGGTGGCGGCTGGTGCCGTTCGCCGAGCCGGACGCGGCGCATCGGCCCCGACGTTCTCGCCCGGGCCCGACACATAGTGCACGCCCGATCCGGCGAAGCCCTCGACGTAATCGATGTCCGAAAAATCCTTGCCCGGCGACGGCAGCAGCGCGACCGGCGGCAGCGAAATGAACGACGGCACGTAGGCGATGTGCGTCTCGGGATCGTAGGAAAATCCCGGCCAGTTCATCCCGCCCGAAGACCGGAACGAAGCGAGCGGCCCGTCGATCTTGCTGACCACGGTGGGCGTGAAGACCGGGCCGAGCTTGTACTTCGACGTGAGCCGGATGGCCTCGGCGCGCAACTCGGGCGTGAAGTCGATCAGATTATCGACCGTGACGCCCTGGTAATCGAAGGCCGGCGGCTTGGTGGGAAACGGCTGCGTGGGCGAATACCACTCGCCCGGCACGTCGCCCTTGGGAACCGGCCGCTCCTCGATGGGCCACACGGGCTGGCCGGTCACGCGATCGAAAACGTACATGAAGGCTTGCTTGCTCGACTCCAGCACCGCCTTGATGGGCTTGCCGTTCACCGTGATGTCGGCGAGCACCGGCCCTGCCGCGATGTCCATGTTCCAGATGGAATGGTGCACCAACTGGAAATGCCACTTGCGCTGGCCGGTTTTCAGATCGACGCAGACCAGGCTGTCGGCGAACAGGTTATTGCCGTGTCGATGTCCGCCGTAGAAATCCGACGACGGCGTCTCCACCGGCAGGTACGCGAGGCCCAGCTCTTCATCCACGGCCATCTGCGTCCAGACGCCGGTGTTGCCGTTGACGGCCCAGGATTCCTTGAGCCAGGTGTCGTTGCCAAACTCGCCGGGCCGCGGAATGGTATTAAACTGCCAGAGCTTCTTGCCGGTGTGGACGTCGAACGCCAGCACCATTCCCTTGGTGTTGTTGTGCGTCTTGGGCGTGCCGCCTTCGCGGAACGACGAACCGACCAGGACTACGCCGCTCTTGGTGACCGCCGGAGTCGCGTGCAGCCCGATCTCGCCGTTGATGGGATCGATGGGCTGGCCGGTTCCATACACGGCGTACTGCTTCATGTCCACCAGGCCGCTCGCACCGAAGGTTTTTATGGGTGCGCCGGTCTTGGCGTCGAGGCAAACCAGGCGATAGCCCGGAGTCACGTACAGAATGCGATCGTCGCCGCGGCCGTCGGTCCAATAGGACAGGCCGCGGCCGGAAAGCTGCCGGGGAGAAGCGGCCCCGCGCGCGCCTTCGTGCTCGCCATGCACCCACAGCAGCTCGCCGGTAGCGGCGTCCAGCGCAATCACGGCGCGGCGCGATCCAGCGGTCGCATAGACCACGCCTTTCACCATGATGGGCGTGCCTTCCAGCTTGTACTCGGGACGCGTGCCGAGGTTCACCGTCTTGAAGCGCCAGGCGATCTCGAGCTTGCTGAAGTTGGAGGCGTTGATCTGGTCGAGCGGCGAGTAATGATAGTTGCGCAGATCGCCGGCGTAGGCGGGCCACTCTCCGTCGCTGACGGATGGCTGGGCGACGAGGCCGGCCGCGATCGAGATGAGCAAGGCCAGAGGCAAGAGCGCAAGTCGTGACATGTAGGCTCCTTCAACTACCGGCAACCAATATGTGGCAGCGGCGGCGCGAAGTCAAGTTTGGGGTAACTGCTTGACACGCAGCGCCTTTGGTGGAAGAATGCGACGAGAGAGCCGAAGGAGGCCGCCATGCCCGCGAATCGTTGGTTGTTGGGCTTTTCGACGTTACTGGTTGTGCCGGTGTTCGCGGCGGAACCGGCCACGCCCGCGCGCGATGCCACATTCAGCAAGGACGTCGCGCCCATCCTGCAGCGCGCCTGTCAGAACTGCCATCGCCCCGGCTCGATCGCGCCGATGGCGCTGTTGACCTATCAGGACGCGCGGCCCTGGGCACGGTCGATCAAAGAGAAGGTGGTGCTGCGCGTGATGCCGCCCTGGCATATCGACCGCAACGTCGGCATCAGCAAGTTCAAGGACGATCCGTCGCTGAGCGACGCCGAGATCGCCACCATTTCGAATTGGGTGGACCATGGCGCGCCCGAGGGCAATCCCAAGGATCTGCCGCCGCCGCGCCAGTTCAGCGACCTGGACAAGTGGCACATCGGCAAGCCGGACCTGATCGTGTCGATGCCGCGTCCGTACAAGCTGAAGGCCAACGGTCAGGACGAATACTACGACATCGACGTTGATCCGCACTTCACCGAGGACCTGTATGTCGCGGCGGTGGAGACCAAGCCCGACACCGGTTTCGCCGTGGTGCATCATGCCGACACGAACCTGGTGGAGGATCCGGAGGAAGATCCGGTGGGTCTCTTCTTGAACGAATACGCGGTGGGGAAAAACGCGGACATCTTCCCATCCAACGCGGGGCGATTGATTCGCGCGGGATCGAAGATCCATTTCAATCTGCATCTGCATCCGGACGGGAAGGAAACTCCGGTCAGCGTTTCGCTCGGCCTCAAGCTGTATCCGAAGGGCGCGGCGCCGAAGTACGTGGCGTTCACGCAGCACATGGGCGATGTGGCGGATCTCGACATTCCGGCCGGGCAGGTGGTGCGCAGCGACGGCTATTTCCGTTTGCCGAAGCCGGCGGTGCTTTCGGCGTTCCAGCCGCACTTCCACACGCGCGGCAAGGCGCAGTGCATGGAGGCGATTTATCCGGACGTGCGCGCGGATTCGGCGCGGCCTGGTCCGGCGCGGTCGGAGACGCTGAGCTGCGTGAGCAACTACCAGTTCGGCTGGAGTCTAACCTATCCGTATGCCGAGGATGTCGCGCCGCTGCTGCCCGCCGGCACGGTGATTCACGTCACTACCTGGCACGACAACACCGACCACAATCCGCACAACCCGAATCCGAAAAACTGGGTGGGCTACGGACAGCGGACCATCGACGAGATGAGTTTCGCGTGGGTCAGCTTGTATTACTTGGACGAAGCAGATTATCAGCAGCGCGTCCAGGCTAGAAGGATGGCGCAGGCTCGCAAGTAATGCTGGCGCGCGGTGTGTTCTTGCTCGCATGCGCGGCGTTCGCCTTGGCGCAGCCGCCTTCTCCGACCTATATTCCGCAGACCAAATTCGCGCGGGGGCAGGACGTCCAGCCTACGTACGAAGGCTGGATCAGAAACGCCGACGGCAGCGCGACCATGGTGTTCGGCTACCTGAACCGGAACTGGGAGGAGGAACTCGCGATACCAGCGGGGCCGGACAACAAGCTGGAACCGGGCCAAGCGGATCGCGGCCAGCCGACGTTTTTTCTGCCGCGCCGGCAGACCTTCCTGTTTCGCGTGCAGGTACCGAAGGACTGGGGTCAAAAGGAGCTGGTGTGGACGGTGACCGCGCACGGCCACAGCGAGAAGGCGTACGGGCAGCTCACACCGCAAGAAGAGATCACCGAGCGGATGATCATGACGCGCGGCAATTTGAACCCGGGCGAGGACGATCCCAACAAGCCTCCGTCGATTGCGATCGATCCGGTCGCGCCGGCGAGCGTCGCGTCACCGCTGACACTGACGGCACTGGTCACCGATGACGGATTGCCGAAACCGCGCGCAGCGCCCAAGCCGCGGCCGGGAGCGCCGCCGGGTCAGAGCAACTCCGCGGCGGCTGGCCGTCCGCGAGGACTGAACGTGACATGGATGCAGTACCGCGGTCCGGCCAAGGTCAGCTTCGATTCCGCAGGTCCGATCTTGGTCGCGGATGGCAAGGTAGTCGCGACAGCGCATTTCGCCGAGCCGGGAACCTACGTGCTGCGGGCCACGGCGAATGACGGCGCGTTGTCGACCAGGGCCGACGTGACCATCACGGTGAAGCCGTAGCGACCCGAGGCTCCGGTTCAGGCCATCTGGTGATTCCTGAGTTTCGATCAGAGGGCCTCGCCCTTATCAGCCCCCGAATATCATCCGGCCCATCTGATCACCCAGGCGTTTGGCCTCTTTCGAATCAGTGGCGCTACGGAAGCGCTCGGCGAGGTCGAAGAATTCCTGTTTGCGCCTTTCGGCCTCGATTCCGGTCTCGAAAAGTTCCAGTAGCACGCGGTTGGCGCTGAGCCTGCGGGCCTTCGCCAAAGTGCGAACCTGCGCGGCGACCATCGCCGAATTGCGGCCAGAACTGATGCCATCATCGCAGCGCAAGTCCGACGTTACCATTGCGCGGCGCAGCGAGTAACATTGAAGTATGGATCAAACTCTGCGGATGACGGCCATCATTGAGCGCGAGGACGACGGATTCGTGGCGCTCTGCCCTGAACTCGACATCGCCAGCCAGGGTGCGTCCATTGAAGAAGCCCGGGCCAATCTGGTCGAGGCTCTTTCGCTATTTTTCGAAGTAGCTGACAAGTCTGAAATCTCCCGCAGGCTGCACAACGACGTCTTCGTCACCCAGGTCGAGGTCCCTATTGGGTAAGCTGCGCGTCCTTTCCGGCGAGGAGGTGTGCCGGATTCTTGCAGCGCAGGGCTTCGTCGCGGTACGTCAAAGAGGCAGTCATCGCATTCCTTGCGACGCGGAACCCTCCTCAGTATCATTCGACAATCTGGTTTGTCGAAAGCCCTTTTTGAGGCTGAGAATTGAGAAGTACTGTCTACGCGATCGGGATCCAGATCTCGACGCCGCCCACGCCGGTCACTGGATTGAAGTCTTCGCGGTAGAGCTCGAACTCAGGCGCTTCGGCCACGCGATGTCCCGACTCCGGCAGCCAGGTGTTCCAGATCGTAAACCAAGTGCGACGGATGGCCGAGATGTGCTCGCGATGCGTAAACACCGCGTACCTGTGCTCGGGAATCCGGATGCGCGTGAAATCTGGAGGAAGCCTGGAGAAGTCGCTCACCTCGACGCCGCTGATGTAGTCCGTGTTGCCCGAGTCGTCGCTGTTGCATATCACGCCGTAGGCGATCCGGCCGACTTGTCCGGCGATGTTGCCAATGTGCGGACCGAAGCGCTGCCACTGCGCCGGAATGGCCGCGCAGGTTTCCGAAGTGTAGCGTTCACCCAGTCCGGCGATGAGCAGCGTCTTGCCGTTTTCGAAGCGCGGCGGGTCGAGATGCGTCAACAACGTTTCGTCCATTTTGATCGGCTCCATGAGTTCGATGTTGTCCAGCGTGCCTTGTGCCCGAAGCGTTTCGGGCGTCAGACCGAATTGATCGCGAAACGCGCGAGTGAATGCCTCATGAGATCCGTACCCGGCATCGAGCGCGACCGCCAGAATATCGGGCGCGCCATTGGCCAGGCATCGCGCCGCCTCGGTCAAGCGCCTGCCACGCACATAGCGCATGATCGACTGGCCGGTCGCCAGGCCGAACACACGCGAAACGTGATAGCGCGAGACGCCGGCGACACCGGCCACGTCGTCCAGGCTGAGGTCCTCGCCGAAGTGGGTTTCGATGTACCAGAGCGCCTTGCCCACCGGGTTCATACGGGCTTCCTCATGAGCACGAAATCAGAATAGCCGGACTTCCGTCCGTGCGCTTGATCGCAATTGCGGTCATCCCAGGGAACAGCCGGCGCATTTGATAGAGTACCTAGCATGCTCGCTCTGCTACAGGACCTGGTCCAACACAAGGCCTATGCGAATGCCGCGCTGTTGCGGGCGATTCGCGAGCATGAAGCTGCCGCACAAGACGACGAACTTCGGCAACTGCTGCATCACATCATTCTGGCCAACCGGTTCTGGCTGATGCTGACCCTGGGGCGCCCGTTCGCGCGCGAAGAGGAGGCGCGAATTCCGGAGTCGCTCGCTGGCATCGCGGCGCGCTACCGGGAAACCCACGCGCAGGAGCTGGAGTGGATCTCGCAAGCTCAGGAATCCGATCTGGCGCGCATGCTGGAGACGCCGTTCATTCCCGGCCGCAGTTTTTCGGTCGCCCAAGCGTTGATGCAGGTCTGCCTGCACAGCCAAGGTCACCGCGCGCAATGCGCAAGCAGGCTCCGGCTGCTGGGTGGCACGCCGCCTGCCACGGATTTCATTCTCTGGTTGATGGAGCGTCCGTTGGCTGACTGGTCGTAGGGAGAACGCTTGACAAACTCGCGCCGTGCCGACAAACTCTACAGAGCAGGCGCATTTTCGGCCTCCTGGAGGAATTCGTCCCATGCCACGTAGAATGAGTCGACTGGTTTTTGCGGGCGCGTCGCTCGCCTGGATGACGCTAGCGGTTTCGGTGCTCTCAGCGCAGTCAGGCACCGCGAACGGCGAGTGGCCGGCCTACGCCGGAGACCTGCGCAACTACCGCTACTCGCCGCTCGAGCAAATCAGCGCGTCGAACTTCAGCAAGCTCGAAGTGGCGTGGCGTTTCAAGACCGACAGCCTGGGCACGCGGCCCGAGTTCAAGCTGGAGGGGACGCCCATCATGATCAAAGGCGTCCTGTACGCGACCGCGGGCACACGGCGATCGGTAGTTGCGCTGGACGCCGCCACCGGCGAACTGCTGTGGGTGCACGGCGAACACGAAGGCGCGCGCGGAGCGGCAGCGGCGCGGCAACTGTCAGGGCGAGGCTTGTCGTACTGGACCGACGGCAAGGGCGACGACCGCATCATCTATGTCACGCCCGGCTACCGGCTGGTGTGCCTGGACGCCAAGACCGGCTCGCCCATAAAATCCTTCGGCACGAGCGGCCTGGTGGACATGAAGCAGTACGCGGTCTACGGCACCGGCCAACCGATCGACCTGGTGAACGGCGAGATCGGGCTGCACTCCTCGCCGGCCGTCACGCACAGCGGCGTCATCATCGTCGGCTCGTCGTTCCGCGAGGGCAACGCGCCCAAGACGCACAACAACACCAAGGGCCTGGTGCTGGCCTTCGACGTGCGCACCGGCAGGAAGCTGTGGCAGTTTAATACCATTCCGCGGCCGGGTGAATTCGGCAACGACACCTGGCTGCGCGAGTCCTGGGCCACCAACGGGAACACCGGGGTGTGGACGCAGATCGCGGTCGACGAGCAGCTTGGGCTGGTTTATCTGCCGGTCGAAACGCCGACCTCGGATTATTACGGCGGCCAGCGTCCGGGCAACAACCTGTTCGCCGAGACGCTGGTCTGCGTGGACCTGAAAACAGGACAGCGCAAGTGGCATTTCCAGTTGTCGCATCATCCGATTTGGGACTACGACATCTCGTCGGCGCCGATGCTGGCGGATCTCAACGTGGACGGCCGCGTCGTCAAGGCCGTGATCCAGCCCACCAAGCAGTGCTGGATGTTCGTGTTCGATCGCGTCACCGGCAAACCGGTGTGGCCCATCGAGGAGCGGCCCGTGCCGAAGGGCGACGTTCCGGGCGAGTGGTATTCGCCAACGCAGCCGTTCCCCACCAAGCCGCCGGCCTACGCGCGGCAAGGCGTTTCCATCGATGAACTGATCGACTTCACGCCGGAGATGCGCGCGGAAGCGGTGAAACTGGTTTCGCAATACCGGATCGGCCCGATGTACACGCCGCCGGTGGAGAGCAAAGCCGGCGGACCGCTGGCGACGCTGGTGCTGCCGTCGCCGGCCGGCGGGACAAATTGGCCGGGAGCGGCGTACGATCCGGAAACGCACATCGCTTACGCGTACGCGCAGGACACCATCAGCGCGCTCGGACTGGTTCCTCCCGGCGATAAGCAATTCTCCGACATGGATTACATCATGGGACGAGCCGGCGCTACATTCCGATCGCGCGGACGGGCGCCGAGCGAGGGATCAGGCGCCGACATCGTGCCGCCTCCCCGCCCTCAAGCGCCTCCCACGGCGGCAGCGGGCCGCGGCGGTGGTGGTGGCGGTGGCTTCAGCGTCCAGGGTCTGCCGGTGCTCAAGCCGCCTTACGGGCACATCTCGGCGATCAATATGGACAAGGGCGAAATCATCTGGCAGGTGGCCAACGGCGAGACGCCTGACTTCGTTCGCAACAACCCGGCGCTCAAAGGGCTGAACGTTCCGAACACCGGACAGCCGGGCTACGACACCGGAACGCTGGTCACGAAGACGCTGGTGATTCAGGGCGACACGCAATTGACCACGTCGCCCGCGCATCCACGCGGCGCGATGCTGCGCGCTTATGACAAAGCGACGGGCAAGGAACTGGGCGCGGTGTTCATGCCGGCGCCGCAGACCGGATCGCCGATGACTTACAGCGTCAATGGCAAGCAGTACCTGGTGGTCGCCATCAGCGGCGGCAACTATTCGGGTGAGTATCTGGCGTTCGCGCTGCCGGAATGAGATCGCTGGTATTTCTTGTCGCGGCGGTGGTCGCTTTCGCGCAGAGCGACGCGCCGCCCGCGAACGATCTGCCGCAGCCGTATCGCACCGTTCGCGACTGGGCGCAGCTTCCGGCCGGCTTGAAGTGGGCCGCGGTGACGGCCGTCGAGCCGAGTCCCGACGGCAGCGTCTACGTGATTCATCGTTGCTTCGCGAATTCGTGCGCGGGCCGCAGCGAAGCGCCGATCCTCAAGTTCGACAAGTCCGGCAAACTTCTCAAAAGCTGGGGCGAGGGCATGTTCGTGTTCCCTCACGGCGCCTGCGTGGACGCCGACGGCAACCTGTGGGTCACCGACGCACAGGGTCGCGCTGGAAAGGGGCATCAGGTTTTCAAGTTCAGTCCGGATGGACAGGTTTTGATGACGCTCGGCAAGGCGGGCGTCGCCGGCGAAGGCCCCGACACGTTCAATCAGCCGACCGACGTCGTGGTGGCGCCCAACGGCGACATTTTCGTCGCGGACGGCCATCGCGAAACCGGCAACAACCGCATCGTCAAGTTTACGAAGGACGGCAAATTTGTCAAAGCCTGGGGCAAGAAAGGCGCCGGCCCGGGCGAGTTCCACGAGCCGCACACCATCGCCATCGATTCTCAAGGGCGCCTGTTCGTGGGCGACCGCGTGAACAACCGCATCCAGATTTTCGACCAGCAGGGCCGCTTCCTCGCCGAATGGCGACAGTTCGGCCGCCCGAGCGGGATCTACATCACCAAGGACGACACCATCTACGTGGCGGACTCGGAATCCTGGGGACCCGATCAACCCGGCTGGAAGAAAGGCATCCGCATCGGAAGCGCGAAGACCGGCAAGGTGACAGCCTTCATCGAAGACCTGGAATCGACCACCGACGAGCACAGCGGCGCGGAAGGCGTGGGCGTGGACTCGGAAGGTAACGTGTACGGAGCGGTGGTTCGCCGCCAGATGCTGGAGAAGCACATCCTGAAATAGGATGCTGATCGCGCTCACTCGCGGCGTAAGCTCAACGCTGGGCGATTGCGAATTGCAGAATCTCGAGCGCCAGCCCATCGACATCGCGCGGGCCATCGAGCAGCACCGCGCGTATGAGCGCTGCCTCGCGGAGCTGGGCGCTCGTGTTCTGTCGCTACCGGCGGATGCGCGATTTCCGGACGGCGTCTTTGTCGAGGACCCCGCCATCGTCCTGGACGAAATCGCGGTGATGACGCGCATGGGCGCCGAAAGCCGCCGCGGAGAAGCCGAAAGCATCGCAGAAGCGCTAGCCCAATTCCGCCCGCTGCATCGGATCCAGGAGCCAGCCACCCTGGAAGGCGGCGACGTCATGCGCATCGGAAAGACGCTATACGCCGGCCTCTCGCGCCGCACCAACAGCGAAGGAATCCGCCAGCTCGGTGAATTGGTGAGGCCGTTCGGCTACCAAGTGACGCCAGTCAGCGTCCACGGCTGCCTGCACCTGAAAAGCGCCTGCTGCTATCTCGGCGAAGACACTGTGCTAGCCAATCGCGCCTGGATCGATCCAGCGCCGCTAGAAAAGCTCAAAATAATCGACGTTCCCAATGAAGAGGCGCGCAGCGCCAACGTCCTAAGAGTGGGCAACACACTCATATTGCCAAGCGCATTCCCCAAAACGCGCGATCTCTTAACGCAAGCCGGCTTTCAAGTCCGAACGGTAGACGTCTCAGAATTCGCCAAAGCCGAAGGCGGCGTGACGTGCACCAGTCTCCTGTTCGAGACTGACACCTGACACCCGACACCTGACACCTATTTAGCGGCGGTAGTCGTCACCGGCCCCATGTTCTCGTACCACTTGATGTTGTGCGTGGCGCCGCCGATCATGACGATGTCGGGCCGTCCGTCGTGATTGAAGTCGGCGATCTCGCAGCCCGAGGCCGACATGGCCATGTGGTCCAGTTCCTCGTGATGCCATTGCGTGCCGGAGTCGTCGGTCGAGTAGAAGACGTGCGACGAGGCGATCTTGCCGCGCGCGCGGTCGCCGGCCACGATCTCATCGCGACCGTCGCCATTGAAGTCGCCGACGCAGACTTCGTGACCTTCGGTGAGTCCATCGAAAATAACGTGCCGCGTCCAGCCGCCCTTGCCGTCCTCGGTGTAAGCCACCACTTCATTGCCGTGCCACGGTTCCACGGTCGCCAGCATGCGATGCTTGCCCAGATGGCCGATCTTGACGTCGCTGGTGCCAAGCCGCGGAGCCTCTTCGGTATTGTGACCGGGAACGATCACTTTACGCTCCCACTTCAGGTTCTCGCCCTTGCCCGACGCCGAGTACATCAGCACGCCCTCGAAGCTCGCCACCAGCAATTGCTCGCGCTTTCCTTTGCCGGTCCAGTTCACGACGCGGATGCGGTGCGTGATGCCGCTCAAATCCTCGGTGATGGTCTCGCGCTTCCAGGGACCCGACCAGTCGGCCGGAACATGGTAGAAGAACAGCGGCGTCTTGCCCTCGTACTTGGGCGCTTTGTTGGTCGCGCCCACTAGCGGCGCGTTGATCAATTCCTTGTGCCCGTCGCCGTCCAGGTCCGCCCAGGCGATGTGGTGCGAGGTGGGAAATTCGTCCACCTTGGTCGCCTTCCACGGTTCGCGCGGATCGCCCTGGTGCGAAAGCAGCCACACCAGCCCCGGACTCTTGTCCTGCTGCATGGCGAAACCGTTTTCCAGCGCCAGCTCCGGGATGCCGTCGCCATCGATGTCGTAGGCGGCTAGATTCACCTGGCCGCGCATGTCTTTGACGATCACGTGCGGCTGCCAGGTGGGATTCTCATACCAGGTGAGATCGGGGATCTGCTGGCTGATGCCGATGACGTCGGGCTTCCCGTCCTTATTCAGATCCGCGACAATGACGGCGTAGCCGCCCCGGGCGTTGGCCTCGATGACATGGTCTTTGAACTGGACGACCTGCTGGGCGGCGGCGAGGCCGGCAGCGGAGACAAGCAGCAACAAGGTTCGGCGCATAATCGCTCATCATATCAGGTGTCAGGTTTCAGGTGTCAGGTGTCAGGTTTGCTATGCTCTCGCAAGGAGGTGGATCATGCCGCTCTCACGACGCCGATTCTTAGAAACCGCCATCACGGCTTCGACCCTGGGCACTGTTGGCCAGCGGGCGCTGCTGCCAGTGGCGTCCGGCGCGAAGGTGGAAGGCTATCAGCGCAACTTGCTGCCGTCGCAAAAGGAAGTGTGGGACTGGCAGGTCTGGATGGCCAAGCTCGGGCCCAAGTACACGGGCAACCAGGCGCACACGACGTTCGTGGAGTTTCTGGCTTCGCACCTGCAGGAATTCGGACTGGACGTCGCGCGCGAGCACTACACCTTGCCGCGCTGGGAAGCGCGCCGCTGGGAAATCACGGTGACGCCGGGCACGGGCAAGAGCTTCAAGGCTCCGGTTACGTCGTATTTCCCGTACTCGGGCCAGACTCCGGCGGCGGGCGCGACCGGCGAATTGGTGTATGCCGGGCACGCGCCGGCGTTCAACCTGAGCGGCCTTCAGGGCAAGGTAGCTCTAGTCGATTTCTCGACCAATGCGCGCAAGTTCGCCGAAATGTACCGGCCCTGGGGCGTCTATCCGGCCGACGCGCGCTTTCCGTCCGAGTACAAACCCGCGCGCGGCGGCGTCAACGACCTCACGCAATTCCAGAAGGCTGGAGCCGTAGGCGTGATCATCGCCTGGACCGACGTCTCGGATGCCAACGCGATGGATCAATACACGCCGTTTTCGCGGCCGCCTCAGGGTGTACCGGGCCTGTATGTCGGGCGCGAGACCGGCGCGAAGCTGAAGAGCCTGGCCGCCAGCGGCGCCAAAGCCACGGTGGTGCTCGAAGCGGATGTTCACCCGGATACGCCCACCGATACGCTGCTTGCGACGCTTCCCGGAACCAATTCCGATGAAGTGATCATCGTCAACACGCACACCGACGGCCCGAACGCCACCGAAGAGAACGGCGGCCTCGGCGTTCTGGCGCTGGCGAAATATTTCGCCAAGCTGCCCAAGAGCGAACGCAAACGGACCCTCGTCTTCCCGCTCACCACCGGTCATTTCGCAGGCCCCTGGGTGCCGTCCATGCGCGGCATCATTCAGAAATATCCCGAGCTGATCAAGAAAGCGGTGGCCGCGCTGACGGTGGAGCACCTGGGCTGCAAGGAATGGGCGGACGACGCCGCGATGCATTACAAGCCGACCGGCGAGAACGAGTGGGCCGTCGCGATTACCGAGTACGCATCCACCGGCCACATCCTGGTGGACGCGCTCGAAGGCAGCGGCGACCGCAAGACGGCGGTGGTCAACCCGGTGCACGGCGGCTGGCTGGGCGAGGGCGGCGGCCTGGCGCGCGCCGGAGTGCCGACCATCGGCTACATCCCGCAACCGAACTATCTGCTGGCCGGACCCGCCAACGGCTGCATCGAGAAGCTCAGCGCGGAGCGCCTGCACGCCGAAATCGAAGTCTTCGCCAAGGTCATTCACAAGATGGATACCATGACCGCCGCGGAACTCAAGGTAAAGAGCTAGCCAGCCCGGACGCCTCCGGTACTCGCGGCGCCAAGGTACTTCAAAATCGCTCCGATTCCCGGAAGCGCGGCCGATAAGGAATGCGTGGCCCTAGGACACGCGCGCGACCAGTCTGCTCCGCCGCAGTCTCACCGCGCAAAACCCGAGTTGCAATACGAAGCCGATCAGGACCTGATTGCGCGAATGATGCGCGGTGTGTTTCCCTACCCTCTCCTGCTGACCATTCTGGCTATCACCACCAACTATCCGCGCGATCACGCGCGCGTGTTCTGGGGCGCGGCGGCCGCTTGCATCTTCACCACCGGCGCGCGTATCGTTCTCATGATGCTGCGAGAGCGCCTGCATGAGTTCCGCCCGGCAGCCCGGAAGACGCTACTCGCGCTGACCGTGGGCACCGCCTCTGGAGCGTCGGGGATTCTTTACGCCAGCACGCTGCACTGGTACGGATTCGAAAACTGGACCTTCACCATCACCATGCTGTGGATCGTCGGACAAGCCGCGGGAGCCACGGTTTCGTTCACTCCGAGCTTCCGGTTGCTCCAGCTCTACACCTGGACGGCGCTCGGGCCGGCGTTCGGCACCGGACTGTGGCTGGGCGGCAAACAGGGAAACGCGTTCGCCTTCGCCACCGCCGTGCTAGCGGCCTTCGTGCTGGCACAGGGTCACAGCATCCACAAGGCATATTGGAACGAACTGGGGGAGCGATTCGAACTCGTAACAGCCAAGGCCGCGGCGGAAGCGGCGAATCTTGCCAAAAGCCAGTTCCTGGCGAACATGAGCCACGAGATCCGGACGCCCATGCACGGCGTCCTAGGCATGGCCGAACTGGCGCTCACCGCCGAGACTCTCGCGGAGTCGAACGGGCACGTCGATACGTTGTACAACTCGGCGCAGGGGCTGCTGCACGTGCTCAATGACATTCTGGATTTCTCCAAGGTGGAAGCCGGCAGAATGACACTGGAGGAGATTCCATTCTCCTTGCGCGAGCTGATCAACGACGTCCGCAACATCATCGGCCCGCAAGCCAGCGCGAAAGGATTGACACTGGCCTACCGGATCGCCGACGGCTTGCCGGCTACCTTAGTCGCAGATCCGGCCCGCTTGCGCCAGGTGCTGGTAAACCTGATGGGAAACGCGATCAAGTTCACTCCGTCGGGATCGGTGGCGCTGGAAGTAACGCCAACCGGCTCGGATGCGGGCGCAAACCGGATCAGCCTGCACTTCCTGGTGCGCGACACCGGAATCGGAATTCCCACCGACAAGCTGGCCACCATCTTCGAGGCATTCGGACAAGCCGACAGCAGCGTGACGCGCCGCTTCGGAGGCACCGGCCTGGGGCTGACCATCTGCTCCCAACTGGTGCAGTTGATGCGTGGAACGATTTGGGTCGAGAGCACGCTCGGGGTCGGCAGCACGCTTCACTTCAGTTGCGCGCCGCGCATCGGCGAGCTACCGCAGGTTGCCGGCGCCCAGGCCGCCTCCGATGGAGTGGAAACGTCCATGCGCATCATGCTGGCCGAGGACAATGCCGTGAACCAGAAGGTAGCCACGGCGCTGCTCGGCAAGCGCGGCCATCAGCTCAAGGTGGTGACCACCGGTGTCGAGGCGCTGGAGGCCTGGGAAGCCGAAGAATTCGACGTCATCCTGATGGACAACCAGATGCCTGAAATGGACGGAGTAGAAGCCGTGCGCCGCCTGCGCGAGCGCGAGGCGGCCAACCACCGCAGGCGAACGCCGGTGATCGCTTTGAGCGCCAGCGCCATGATCGGCGATCGCGAGCGCTTCCTGGCCGCCGGAATGGATGCGTATCTGGCCAAGCCGTTCCGCACTCAGGAACTGTGCGCGCTGCTCCGCCAGGTCGGCACGTCGAAGCCGGAAGTTACCTCGCCTGCGCCGCCGGCTGCACCGTGACGTTCACATCCAAAGGAGTCAGCAGGACGCCATCGTCGGCGTACGCCCGCAGCCGGTAGATCCCCGGCTGGCTGAAGGACACCTTGGTGACGGCTTTGCCATCGACCGCCGCGACGTGCATCGGCTCAAAAGTAACCGGCCCCGGCCCGGCCCGGTACACCACCCAAGTCACGCCCAGGCGCACGCCGGGATCCAGCCGCACCACCGCCTGAGTGACCGGATTCTCGCGACCTGGCCCAAGCGACACGCCACCGGCGGCGCTGCGTGCATTGGCTCTTCGCGGAGCGGCGGCAGGATGCCCGTCGTCGGTAACCAGCACCGTCAGCGACAGCGTTTCCGGGAGCACGATCGTCCTCTGCGCCGGACCGACCATCTCAATGGAGGGAGGCTGGTTGGGCTCCTCGGGATACGTCAGGTCGGACGGGCCGCCACGATTCTCCTGGTAGACCAGATTGCCGAGCTCGGACGTCGGAAGCAGTGTGCCGTAGGCCTTTTCGGTGCGGCCGCGCGACGTCAATGTCCACACCAGATCCTTCTGCCCCCAGTCTTTCGGAACCTTCACCTTGAAAACAAATTGCTGCCGCCGCCGGTAGAAATGCGTGGGCTGGCCTTGATCCAGATCGCCCGGTGCGATGTTGTTATCCGGGCCGACCGCGATGTCCACCTGCTCCTCGTAGTTCCGGTTCATGTAACCGAAGACCAGGTTGAAGCTGCCGTCGGCGTTGCGCTCCCAGCCTTCGAAGACCGGAACCACGTTCTGGCCGGTGGCATAGCGGACTTGAGCGCGCGCGGCACCAGAGGCGATCAGCAGCGCGGCCGCGATCCAACGCCCAGTTGCCTTCCCTGCCCTGGTCACCAAGCGCCTACCGCTGGCTGCTTAGCTCGCGCTGCTTTGCGTTGCGCGCCTCAACCGCAGCCTTGAACTCTTCGTCGCTCAAGTAATAAAAATTCAGCCAGGCGCGCGACATGTCGTCGGTGGTCCGGTTGCCGAATCCCACCCAGTTGCGTGAATCGGGGTTGAACGGATTCTTGCTGGAGTTGTCATGCCAGGTCGTGGTGTGGATGATGGTGCCGGCCGGCAGCAGCGGCGTCACATCGTCGGCGTAGTTGTAGGCGATCTGCCATCCGAAGTTGTAGCGATTCACGCAGCTCAATTGCTCCACCGTCATGTTGGGATAGATCGCTTCCAGGCACTGCGCCTTGCCTCGATTGTGCATGTGCGGCTGATAGCCGGTCAGGCGCGCCGGCTTTTCCAGCTTGAAGTAGGCGTCCGAGCGCACGTTGTCCGCCCCGGCTGGAATATCCAGATCGTCGTTGTTCGGCGAGAGCATCGTATTGATCACGTGCTGGGGCTGGTAACCCTTGGGATAAAACACGAACGCGACGCTGGTGCGGTCCGTGATGGGCTGGCCAATCGCGTGGTAGTGCATGTTGAACCGGATGCGCGCGCCTGCCTTGATCAGTTTGCCGGAGCCTTCGGGATAAATGTCGCCGTTCTTGCCGACCGCGTATTCGTTGAGCGTGCCTCCTTCGGGCCGGTCGTTGTAAACCAGGCTGGTGACGGCGTGATGGACCACGCGGATGCCGCCGGGCGTGGGCTTGGTTTCCACCGCCTTGATGTAGCGATCCTCAGTCAGGCCGGAATCGGCGATGAAATTTCCCCACCAGTCCGAGCTGGCGGGCTTCACCGTGTATTCCACCGGCATGGACACGATCAGGTCGGGCTTGCCGATGTGCCACTTGTCGGCATCCTCGAACTGGCGCGGCGGCGGCATGTCGGACGGCTTGCCTTGTGGCGCCCCGGCGTCCACCCAGGCGGTGACGGTCGCGATCTCCTGCTCGCTCAGCGAAGGATCGTCCTTGAACTTGCGAATGCCGACGTGCTGATCGATAAACCAGGGCGGCATGTTGCGCTGCATCACCTGCTGCTTGATGGAGCGCGCCCAGGGCCGGGCGTCCTGATAAGTCAAAAGCGACATCGGCGCGATGTTGTCCGGCCGATGGCAGACCTGGCAGTGGGCCTGCAGGATGGGGGCGACGTCCCTGGTGAACGTGACCTCGGCCAGAGCGGATACCGGGATCATCGCGGCGGCGAGCGCAAGAAGTTTAAACAGGCGGGACATCGGCATAGAGTCCTCCTCGCTACTGGAAACAAGTATACGCGGAAACATCGGGCGTCCAAAGAAGTGAGCGCCACCGATCCGCTCCGGCGACCATCAACGCCGCCTTCCCGCGCGGGGTCCCGTATGCTATGATGGTGCCATCATGATGGCACGGACGCAAATCACGCTCCCGCCCGAAACCCAACGCCGCGCCCGCCAGCGCGCCAGCGATCTGGGATGCTCTCTGGCCGAGTACTTGCGCCGCCTGGTAACGCGCGATCTCGGCGGCGCACAAACACAAGCCGACCCGGCACTGGTCTTCGACCTGGGAAGTTCCGGCGGCTCCGACATTGCTAAGGACAAGCACGCGATGGTCGCCCAAGCCATGGCCTCCGAAAGCACCCCCAAACGTCGCCCGCTGAAGAAGCGGCGATGAGCGTCTTTGTCGACACCTCGGTTTGGTACGCAGCCGCCGACTCCCAAGATGCCGGCAACGCGCGCGCCAAAGCCATCCTCGCTGCGGGCCAACCGTTAGTCACGTCCGATCACGTGTTGATCGAGACCTGGACGTTGCTTCGCTACCGCATTCGGCGCGAAGCCGCTGACCGCTTTTGGGAAGCTTTGAGAAGTGGCGTCGCAGCAATCGAACCGGTGAGCGCCGCGGATCTGGAAGCTGCTTGGCAGATCGGAACAGCTTTCCGCGACCAGGATTTCTCGATCGTCGACCGCACCAGTTTCGCCGTCATGCGCCGCTTGGGAATCGAGCAAGCGGCTTCCTTTGACGACCACTTCGCCATCTTCCGCTTCGGCCCCAATCGCCGACGCGCCTTCGTCATCCTGCGGTGAGCACGTGAGTACTCACGAAAGCACCTAGGCCACGACGGACGTCCTGGGCGGCGCTCGCAAGATGGAAGCGGAAACTAAGAACGAAATAAGCCCTTACGCCGCGGCCTCTCTCGCCAGGTAGCTTCAGCGCGGCGAAGCGATACTCGATCTCCGCGATCTCGACATCCGACAGCTTCGGCTCGAACACGCGCTGCAGGCGGCAAAAGCCCGGCCGCCCCGCCCGCCCCTTGTATTGGCCGATTCCGGGGTTTAGAATTAACGCCTGCGGCTCCCTGGGAGGATCTTCATGAAAGACCACTGGCAACGCCGGATCGGCTCCACCGCCGTCCTTCTTCTTACCGTCGCGGTGGCTTCATCGACCAGCGCGGCCACCGACGATGGCGCAGGCTCCGTGAAAGCGTTCGTCGGGGCGCGTATCATCGACGGCACCGGCAAGCCCGCCATCGAGAAAGCGACTCTGCTGCTTCGCAACGGGCGTATCGAAGCAGTCGGGACGTCGGTGAAGCTCCCGGCCGGCGCGCAGCGCATCGACGCTTCCGGCAAAACCATCATCCCCGGCCTGATCAGCGGCCACAGCCACGTGAGCGATGCGAGCCAGCTCGCCACCTACGCACACTACGGCGTCACCGCCATATTCAGCCTGGGCGGCGACAAGGAAATTGAAATCCGCGATCAGGTTCGCGCCGCCGAGCAGACGCCGGCTTTGACCCACTCGCGCCTGTTCATCGCCGGACCAGTGGTGGTCTCGAGAACTCCCGAAGATGCTCGCAAAGCCGTGGACGATCTGGCCGCCGCGAACACCGATATCGTCAAGTTCCGCCTGGATGACAATCTCGGCGCGGGCCGCAAGATGTCGCCTGAAGTCTACAGCGCCATTTTCGAAGAAGCGCGCAAGAAAGGCATGCGCGTCGCGGTGCACGTGGTGTACCTGGCCGACGCCAAAGCCGTATTGCGCCTCGGCGCCGATTACATCGCCCATAGCGTGCGCGACTCCGACATCGACGACGAAGCCATCGCGCTGCTCAAAAAGAACAACGCGTTCTATTGCCCCACCCTGATGCGCGAAGTCTCGACGTTCATCTATCCGGAGCGTCCCGCGTTCTTGAGCGATCCCCTGTTTCTCAAATGGGCCGATCCGCGCGATCTCGCAAGAGTCCAGGACGCGGCTTTCCTCGACAGAATGCGCAACGACCGTGGCGGCCAATGGTACAAGGAACACCTGCCCGTCGCGCTCCGGAATCTGAAGAAGGTCTCGGACGCCGGCGTGCCCGTGGTGATGGGGACCGACTCCGGCCCTGCAGGCCGCTTCCAAGGCTATTTCGAGCAGATGGAACTGGAGTACATGACGCAGGCCGGCCTCACGCCGATGCAGACGCTGGCGGCGGCCACCAGTTCCGCTGCGAAATTCGCGCATGCCGCCGATCGCATCGGCACGCTAGAACCAGGCAAATGGGCGGACCTGCTGGTGCTCGACGCCAATCCGCTCGACGACATCCGGAACACGCGGAAGATCGACTCGGTGTGGATCGCCGGCAATCGCGTGCCGGTGAACTAGTGTCCTGAGTCAGAAGTTCGCATAATAATAGGAACCCGCTTGCTATGCTGGGAATCCAACCAGCATGGGCCGACCAACTAAGCCAATCGTGGTGAGTGAAGAGGAACGGGCGAAGCTCCAAGAGTGGGCGCGGCGACCGAAAACAGCACAGCGATTGTCGATTCGGGCGCGTATTGTGTTAGGTTGTGCCGACGGGAGGGAGAACCGCCAGGTCGCGCGGGA
>JAIQFN010000023.1 GCA_020073265.1 Terriglobia bacterium
CTAGCGCCAGTTGGCTCAACCAAGTCGAACGGTTCTTTGGCCTGCTTACAGACAAACGTATCCGGCGCGGCACCTTCGGCAGCGTTCGTGAACTGGAGACCGCGATTGGCGAATACCTGACTCATCACAACCAGAACTCCAAACCCTTCGCCTGGACCGCGGACGCTGACTCCATCCTCAAAAAGATCGCCCGCTTTTGTATGCGAACTTCTGACTCAGGACACTAGCGATGCTTGCGCGATACTCGGTTTAGGAGGACAACTCGACCCTAGATGTCATTGGCAGGGCTGCGCGTCTTGAGTCTGGAGAGCCGGAGGGCGAAGGAGATGGAAGCGATGATTCGCCGGTTCGGCGGCGAGGCTTTCGTGGCTCCCTCGGTACAGGAGCGCGCGCTCGAAGATCACGGTGACGCGGTCCGATTCGTGGAGCGTCTGGAGTCGGGCGAGTTCGACCTGTTGATCTGCATGACCGGCGCCGGGCTGGTCTTCTGGCGCGATGTGGTTGCCACGCACATGCCGGTGGAACGCCTGGCCGCGGCGCTGCGGCGTGTGACCGTCGTGTCGCGAGGGCCCAAGCCGGTGGCCGTGCTGAGGACTCTGGATGTCCCCGTTCACTTGGTGGTCCCCGAGCCGAACACCTGGAAAGAGATTGTCGAGGCGGTGGCGGCAAGGCCCGAACGGCGGATCGCGGTGCAGGAGTACGGCCGCCCCAATCTCGAGATGAACGCGGCGCTGGAACGCTTGGGCGCGCAAGTGACGCCGCTGGCGATCTATCGCTGGGAGCTGCCGGCGGATCGCGAGCCTCTGTGCGAGGCGGCCCGCAGGCTGGCGGCCGGAAAATTCGACGTCGTGATATTCACCTCCTCCATTCAACTGGACCACTTGCTGGAAATCGCCGGCGGTCTTGGAATCGAGGCGCAGACGCGGCAGGCGCTGCGGGAGGACGTTGTGGTGGCCTCGGTCGGCCCGGTGATGTCCGCGACGCTCGAATCCTATGGCATCGCCGCCGACATAGTTCCCAACCACCCCAAGATGGGATCGCTGGTAAAAGCCGCCGCGGAACTGGCGGCCGCAATGCTGTCCGCCAAACACGCGGTCAAGAAACGCTGATCTTCATCGGGAAGGTTACTTGCGCCGGGCTGGAACGCGCTCTTTTCGCCCGGCATCGGCATAGAGAAAGGTCTCGATCTCATCGATGCGCTGGCTCGCGTCCTGGTAGCCGATATCGATGAGAGCATTCGTGTAGCGCGGTGTGAACAACAGGTAACTCATCAAATCCGAACACGCAGCCACGTCCCGCGCCAATCCGCTTACAAAATACGAGAGCAGATAAGGCATGTCTTTCTGATGGCGCTCGGCGAGTTCCGACAGATTCACGGATGGCGTGATGATCAAGGTGCTCAGCGGGCGTATCTTTTCAGGCCCGTCCGTGCCGGGCTGGCTGAGCTGACCTCTCGAGATCAGTCGATTCAACCGCTCCAGGTGCTCCACGTCGGCGGCCAGATGATCCAGGAACATGACGTTCAGCAGAACTCCCAGGACTTGCGCTAGAGAAGGATTCTTCCGGTCCCCGGCGCTTTCCTTTTGATGTTCCAGATTCTCCCCGCGCACGCCGATCGCAAGAATCCTTTCCGCGCCCAGGCGTATCACCGGACTGAGCGGCTGCTGCAGACGCACGCAGCCATCGCCGAAGAAAGCCGTTCCTTGCCCGGCTTGCAGTTTGACGGGCTGAAAGACCAAAGGAATGGCGGCTGAGGCGCACAGGTGGTCGACGGTGATTTTGGTCGCCTGCGTCACTCGCCGGATCCGGTTCCACATCGGGTGGCCCTTTTTTCCCTGAATGAAGAGATAGCTCTTGCCCGAGTTATAGTTGGTCGCGGAAATGGCGAGCGCGTACAGATGCCCGCGATTGATGTTGGCCTGGATTCGGCTGCAATCGATGGTTTTGCTGAGGAACGACCTCAAAGGCGACGCGTCCAAGAGAGACTGAGCGTTGCCTCCGCCCAGGATGCCGCCGAACGACAAATCGACGATCCAGGTAAGGGAATTGCGCGCCTGAGATAAAACATCCGAGCGAAAAATGTCGGAAGGCTGGATAGCCGACCAAAACTCGGCCAGGCGTTGAGTGGCGGCGAAAAAATCGTTGCTGCCGACGGCCAAGGCGGCGCCGTTGATCGCCCCCGCCGAAGCGCCTCCGATGATCGGGAAAGGATTGCCTTCCGACCGTACCCGTTCGATCTCGCCGATGCGCTTCAGGACGCCAGCCTGGTACGCACCGCGAGCACCTCCGCCGGTCATCACTAAGCCGAGCGCCGTTTCCATCTCCCTTCCCGTCGGGTTGCTGGTCAATGATCCAGTCTCTCGCTATGCAATTGTCGGCCCATTGATCGCACCCATAGGGCGTTCCGCCGCCGCGGGTGGTCTCCCAAATGCTGGGATAAGACAGTCGAAGACATGGACCGCGCGGAACTACAGCACTGCCTTGACGCTCAGAGGACGGCGTTCCGCCGCAAAATGCCGGACTACCAGGAGCGCCGCGACGCCCTGCGCGCGCTGGAACAAGCCCTGTTGAAACACAAGGACGAGATCATCGCCGCAATATCCGATGATTTCGGCGGCCGGGCGCCGGAGGAGACCCTGGCGCTCGAACTGTTTCCGACCCTGGCCGAGATTCGCCATGCGATCGCGCATCTCAAGCGTTGGATGGAGCCGCGCCGCGTTCCCGTCTCCTGGCAGTTCTGGCCGGCCCGCGCGACAGTACTGTACCAGCCCCTGGGCGTAGTGGGAATCCTGTCGGCCTGGAACTACCCGCTGTTCTTGAGCTACGTTCCGCTCGCCAACGCCCTGGCGGCTGGAAACCACGTGATGTTGAAGCCGTCGGAATTCGCGCCGCGAACGGCCGAGCTGCTGCGGTCGATGGCCGCCGAACTGTATCCGCCCGAATACGTCCAGGTGGTCCCCGGGGAAGCCGATACCGGAAGCGCATTCTCGCGGCTTCCCTTCGATCACTTGCTGTATACCGGTTCCGCGCGCGTGGGCCAGTTGGTCATGCGGGCCGCGGCGGATCATCTGACGCCGGTCACCCTCGAGCTGGGCGGCAAGAGCCCCGCGCTCATTCATCGGGACTATCCGCTCGAAAAGGCCGCCGAGAGAATTCTCGCGGGCAAGTTGTACAACGCCGGCCAGACCTGCGTGGCGCCCGACTACGTGCTGGTCCCCTCCGATCGGCAGGCCCAATTCATCGAACTCGCGCGCGCCGTTACCGCTCGCATGTATCCACGCCTGGCCGCGAATGCCGACTACACCCGCATCCTCAACGCGCGCCACTACCAGAGGCTTCAAGGCCTGCTCGAGGACGCGCAGAGCAAAGGCGCCAGCGTGGTCCGGATCAATCCGGCCGCCGAGCAATGCGATGAGACGAACCGCGTGTTTGCGCCCGCCCTGGTCGCCGGCGTCCGCGATGAAATGGCGCTTATGCAGGAAGAAATCTTCGGGCCGGTCCTGCCGGTGGTCCCGTATGGAACGCTCGATGAAGCCGTCGAATACGTCAACGCCCGCCCGCATCCGCTCGCGTTCTATTATTTCGACCAGAACCGCCAGCGCGTCCAGCAGGTACTCGAAAACACCTTCGCCGGAGGAGCAACGGTAAACGATTGCATGTTCCACGTGGGCCAATGCAATCTGCCGTTCGGAGGAGTGGGGCCGAGCGGCATGGGCCGCTATCACGGCTTCGACGGCTTCGAAACGTTTTCCAAGAAAAAGGGCGTATTCCTGCAAAGCCGCTGGACCGCTCTCACCCTGCTTCGGCCTCCCTATGGCGGCACCGCCCGGCGCCTGCTGAAATTCATCGTGGGAGCCTAGGGCCATCCGCTCCGTAAGCCGCTGTGAACGCAGAGCGCCGATTCTGAGCCACGACCGTTAGGGAGTGGTTGGTCGAGTTTCTCAGCACGGCATCACACGTGCCTGGAACAAATCGTCCCCATGGCGGATTCGACGTTCGACTTCGACTTCATCGTGATCGGCTCCGGCTTCGGAGGCAGCGTCGCGGCGCATCGCTTGGCGGAAAAAGGCTACCGCGTGGCCGCAATGGAAATGGGCCGGCGCTGGACGCCCGAAAACCTGCCGCGGACGAACTGGCTGCTATGGCGCTGGATCTGGCGCCCACGTCTGGCGCTGCGCGGTTTCTTCAACATCAAGCTTTTCCGGCACGTCTTGATTCTGCACGGCTGCGCGGTCGGCGGCGGATCCATCACCTACGCCAACACGCTGCTCATCCCCAAGGACGCGGTCTGGGAGAACGGATCCTGGGCGGGCCTCGCGGACTGGAAGACCGAGATGCCGCGCCATTACCAGACCGCGCTGCGGATGCTGGGCGTCGTCGAGAACCGTATCCTCGGCGCGGCGGATCGCATCCTGCAGCGCGCCGCCGACGCGGCCGGCGTAGGCCACACCTTTTATCGCACACAGGTGGCCGTCTTCCAGTCGCCCGAGGGAGAGCAAGGCGGCAAGACTTATCCCGATCCATACTTCGCGGGTGAGGGGCCAGAGCGCGCCACCTGCGTCGGATGCGGCGGCTGCATGGTGGGCTGCCGCTTTAACGCCAAGAACAGCCTGGACAAGAACTACCTTTACCTGGCGGAAAAACGTGGCGCGCGCGTATTCGCCGAGACCCGCGTTACCGGCGTGACGCCCCTGAACGGCCGCGCTGACGGACGCGACGGCTACCAGATTCGCACCGTCCGGTCCACGAGCTGGCTCCCGGGGACCGCTCGCCGCTTCACCTGCCGGGGTGTGGTTTTTGCAGGCTCCGCGCTCGGCAGCATGGATCTCCTGCTGCGCCTGAAAGAGAACGGCTCGCTGCCCGCTCTCAGCGATCAACTCGGCAATCGCGTGCGCACCAACGCCGAGTCGTTGATCGGGGTGCGAGTGCCCGGCATTCGCGAGGACCTTTCGAAGGGCGTTGCCATCGGCTCCGGCATTTACCTGGACGATTACACGCACATCGAGGCCACGCGCTACCCCAAAGGTTCGGACGCGATGGCGTTGCTCGGCACCTTGCTGACCGGAGGGCGCCCCGGCTGGACCCGGATCCTGCTCTGGCTCAAGAACGTCGCCGGCGCGCTGTTGCGTCACCCTCTCGCGACGCTGCGATGCCTGCAGCCCTTCGGTTGGGCGCGCGAGTCCCTGATCCTGCTGTGCATGCAGACGCTCGACGGCCACATCGACATGCGCCTCGCGCGGCCCTGGTACTGGCCGTTCCGCAAGGTGCTGGTGAGCCGAGGCCGCCGAATCCCCACGTTCATTCCGCAGGCCAACGAATTCGCCCGCAACACTGCCGCCATGCTCGGCGGGACGCCCATGAGCATGATCACCGAGATCCTGTTCGATATCCCCGGCACCGCGCATATTCTGGGCGGCTGCCCGATGGCTGGTTCCGCGGCGGAGGGCGTCGTCGACCACCGCAATCGCGTCTTCGGATACCAGAACATGTACGTGTGCGACGGATCGGTGCTTGCCGCGAACCTGGGGGTCAACCCCAGCCTGACGATCTGCGCCGTCACCGAGCGGGCCATGAGCTACCTTCCCGCGGCGTCGGACGCGCGCTACGACGATGCCGCCGAAGTACATCCCACCCAATCCGTTGCGCCGCATGACGCCTAGATCCCTCGCGAAATAACGCACCGGCCAGGCTTCCACTCGCACTTGGGTAAGGGGTCGCTCCTCAATGCGGTACAACGACTTGCCAGTTGGCGCCTGAAGCCGGGACGCATCCGCCGAGCAGCATATGGCGCATGGATTGCAACGATGTGGGCAGTCCCGAAAGGATCTGAGGAGAGTAACTATGCAACACCAATCCGCAATAGACTCTGTCGGCATTCGCATGGGGCGAATCATCGCCATCGTGCCGGTCTTGTGCCTGCTGCTAGCCTCCCAAGTGTTCGCCCAGCAAAGCTATGTTGGCCGCTGGGACGTCTACGGAGGATACACGCGCATCATGCAACCCAGCATCAATCTAGCTGAAAACGGTTTTAACCTGCAGACTGGCATGAGGCTGACCACTTGGCTAACCGCCGGGTTCGACTACTCGGTGGCCACGGGCCGCAACATACTGGAGCCCGACATGCTGGTGCCGTCCGTTCAGCAGTTGCTCGGTGCGCAACTGGGCCACTTGGCGGCGGCCGGTCTGCTCCCAGCCGGCTATACAGTAGCGGTGCCGGTGAACACCAAAACGCAGTCTTTCCAGATCGGTCCGGATTTTCCGATCCGTCACTTCGAATCCGTCACCTTCTTCGTGCGGCCGAACCTGGGCGCGATGCAGATTGTCGCGACGCCGCGTCCGACTGACGCCATCACTACTGGCATCGTAAGCCAACTGGCGCCCGCCGGAAAGAAAATCGACTGGACCTACTTCTATGGGTTCGGCGGCGGTCTGGAATTCAATGTCAACCACCATTTCGCCCTGCGATTCTCGGCCGATTTTGCGCACGATCAACTGTTTAACGATCTGCTCAAGGAAGGCAACACCATCCGGTTCGCGGTTGGGCCGGCTTTCCAGTTCGGCAAGAACGTAGCAGGACGCTAAGGACTGGCTGCTCCAGCTAGCTCGAAGCCCAGTGCAAAAATTCGGGGCGGACCTTTTCGGGTCCGCCCCATTTCTTTGGAAGCCTCTCTTGAAAGCTCTATCAATGAGCGCGAGCGTGTTGCGCCGCCGGACGCGCATGCTCTTTCGCGCTGCCCTTGGCGGGGGTGTGCTGGGGCTGGACCATCAGGTCCAGTAGAGCCTTCTGCGCGGCCACGAAGTTCTCCACACCCTGGCGCGTCAGTTCCGCCAGTCCGGTCCCGGGCGCCGCGGCGAACAGCCCCGCAGCCTTGCCGGCCGCCTCAACATTCACTTCAAACTGCTGGCCCGCGGTATCCAGCAACTCCTTCTGTGCTTCGATGAATGCATCCACGCTGTGGCGCGTCAGTTCGGCCAGCTCGGTTTTCTTTACGGGCTTCGGTGCAGCCTTACTCCCCTTAGTCGCCTTGGCCGTCTCCTCGGCGATCACATCCAGAAACTTCTTCTGAGTGAGCGCCAGATTCTCGATCTCTTCCCGGGCGAACTCGCCTAGTCCTTTGCCCGTGAAAGCCTTGCCGGTCTTGGTTGCTTCAACCCAGGCTTTCGACTGCTTAGAGGCCGCATCCAGGAAATGCTCCTGCAGATCGATGAAGGTCTCCACGCTACGGCGCAGCAGATCCGCCATGGCCGCGGCGGGTGTGGCAGCGCCGACGCGCTCTTTGACGCCGGTCATTACGATTTCATTCTGCTGCTTGGCCAGGCCCAGCAGAATCTTTTGCGCTGCCACGAAGTTGGCGAAGCCTTCCCCTGCCACGCCCGTTAGTACGGCCGGGACGGGAGTGGCGGCTGCCAGTCTTCCACGCAGTGCATTCATTGCCATCGCGTTCTGCCGCATCACCAGATCCAGGAGGATCCGCTGAGCGGAGAAGAAATTCTCGGTTCCATGCTGCACCCAAACTGAAAATTGGGAGATCAGGGAATCGTTCCGGGCGTGTTCAGCCACCCCGTGCTTGCCATTAGTTTTCATAAAGACACTCCTTCCAACTTCGAAAAATCAATTGCCTCGCGAGCTTCGTGCTACTGCGGTCCGCCTAGTTCGGACATCAGTTGCGCGCGAATCTTGTACTTCAAGATCTTGCCGATTACATTCTTGGGCAGCAGCGGCTGGAGGATGATGCGGGTCGGCACTTTGAATTTCGTAACGAACTGGCCGACGTACATCCGCAGCTCTTCAGCGCTGACTTCGATGCCGGCTCTGGGTTGCAGCACGGCGTAGATTTCCTCGCCATAGACCGCGTCGGGCATGCCGACCACGGCTGCTTCGGCAACCGCCGGGTGACGGTAGAATACCTCCTCGATCTCCCGGGGCGAAATGTTCTCGCCGCCTTTGATGATCAGGTCTTTCTTGCGATCGGTAATGTACAGGTATCCGTCCTCATCCAGGAATCCGATGTCCCCGGTATGCAGCCAGCCGTCCTTCAGCACTGCCTTGGTGGCCACGGGGTCGCGCCAGTAGCCGGTCATGATGTTGGCTCCCTTGAGGCAAATTTCCCCGTTGCTGCGAGCTGGCAGCGCATGGTCGTTTTCGTCCAGGATCCGAATTTCGACGCCTGGGCATGCCACTCCCACCGAACCGGGACGATACGGCTCCTTCAGCTCATATCCGGTGGCCACCGACGCAGACTCCGACAGACCATAGCCCTGCTCGACGCGGCAATGGAAAACGCGCTCCACTTCCTTGCACAACCGATCGGGCAGCGCCGCTCCGCCGCTGATAATGCGCGACAAGCTGGACAGATTGTGCTTTTCGCGCTCGGGATGCTGCAACAGATACATCAACATGGTCGGCACTGCGGGCAGGTACTTCACCTGGTAACGTTCGATGGCCTCGAGCGCCTTGGTCGGATCGAACTGCCGCATCAGCACCGTGCTCCAGCCCCAGCGGTTCGCGATGTTTTGCGCCAGTACGCCATACACGTGCGTCAGCGGCAGGGCATTCAACATCACGCCTGGCTCCGGAGCGGGGTTTTGCCGGTAGGTGCTCTCCCAGGCGGCCGCCACGTTTTCGTGCGTGAGCATCACGCCTTTCGGCGTTCCGGTGGTTCCTGAAGTATAGAGCAGAATAGCCAGATCGGATGGCACGGTATCCGCCGGCGTCTCGATGGGCGGCGCACTCTTGAGCGCCCCGGAGATGTCGACGCTCGCGGCCACCTCGCTGGCTCCGAATACCAGCAGGTTCTTCAGCGTTTTGACTTCGGCGTTGGCCTGTTCCAGACGCGGCGCCAGCGGCCCGATGGTCAGGGCGACGGTGGGTTCGGCTCCGCGCAGGATATTGACGATTTCGCCCGCGGTCCACTGCGGGATCACCGGAAGGATGGCCGCGCCCAGCGTCCAAATGGCCTGAAAGGCCGCGGTCAGCTCGGGCGAGTTGGGCATCATTACCAGGACACGGTCGCCCCGCCGCACCCCGTATCCCTGCAACACCCGCGCCAGCGAGCCGGCGTAGCGCAATTCCTCGGCATTGGTATAACTGCGATCTTCGAAATATAGCCTCTTGTAAACGCCAAAGCGCTCGATGTTTTCGAATTCCAGACGGGCGAGGTTGCCGGTCGCGGAACTCGTTTCCTGGATTCCAATTGCCTGTTGCATAAAAGTTGACTCCTTGTTCTTTCGAGTTCGTACGAAAAAAAGGGGCGCGCCGACGCTCTCGCGAATCGTGAGTGGTAATCCCCGCGACGGCGCAGTCGCCTTTTGCGGTTCTATCGCGTTGACGCGTTCATTTTTATCGGGCAAGCCGACTACCACCGCGCGATCACAACACTAGTACGGTCGTTCGTAGAGACCAGTACCTGCAAGGGGGCAATTGCCTCACCCAAATCCGACTTTGGGAGCGCGCTATCTCCCAATGATGTTCAAAGCGGCGGGCGCCTCGGCCACTGGAACCGCTACCGCCGGCTCCGGCTTCCGGCGCGCGCGAGGTTTGGGCGCGCATCCCGATCGCACGCGCAGCTCCGACATCGCCTCTTCGAGAAAATCCCGCAGGCGATCCAGGTCCGGCGCGCAGGCGCAGTCGCCGGTCAGGCCGAGGTACAGCGTTCCGTTGTAACTCGCCATCGCGCAGCACACGCCCATGAAATCGCCGATGGGCACGTAGGGGTAGTAGGTCAGCATCTTGCGCCCCAGCAAATACAGCGGAGATTGCGGGCCGGGCACATTCGTACACACCATGTCGAAAGGCAGCACCGGCACAACGTTGGAGAGCATGCCAGTCAACACGGCTTGAATGGGAACCGGCATCATCGCCAGCAGCGTTCCGCCAAAAACGATGAGGTCCGCCGCGTGGGCGTGCTTCAACGCTTCGGTTCGCTTGTGGACAACGGCGAGCAGCTCCACCGGATCCTTGACATCCAGCGGGATGTTGACCGGAACCAGGGAGATCCGGTTGCCCAGGTCCCCATTCTGATCCGGACTCCTCAGATTCACCGGCACCATCAGGCGCAGCACGCGATCCTTGACGGAAAGCCGATGCAGCAAGGCGTAGCGTCGCATCGCGCCACCCAGCACCATCAGCAGGACGTCATTCACCGTGACGCCGCACGCTTTGCGAATCGCGTTAGCTTGGGCCAGCGGGAATTCAGTCCAGACTACCCGGCGCGGACCGAGACTCGGTGCCTTGAACGGGAACGGGTCCAGCGACTGGAGGGTCTCCGGCACGGCTCCCACCGGTTGCGGGAGCGATCCCTGCATCAACTCGCGCAGCACTAACCCGCCGGCGTCCAAGGCTGCCGATTGCATCGAGAGCACCCGGCCGAGTGTGTGGAAGTAGGAACTGACCAGGCTGTCCAACACGCCGATTCCGTCGGCTGCCGGCGGTGGCGCATGGAATGGCTTCTTCGGCGGCAAGCCGGCAGGTTGAGGACTGTGGTCCAGAATCAGGTTCATCAGCGCCACTCCCGCTATCCCGTCCACCAGACAGTGGTGCACGCGTGCAATCAGCGCGCTGCGCCCGCCGCGCAGTCCGTCGACAACCGTCAGGTCCCACAGCGGCCGGCTGCGGTCCATCACCTCGCTGAAGAGCTGGCCGGACAGGGTTTCGAGCGATGCCAGAGTCCCGGGCCGGATGCGGGCATGCTGGATGTGGCGATCGATATCGAAATTGGGGTCCCACTCCCAGGTCGGGTATCCGATATTCAGCGGCGGAAATGCAATCCGCTGCCGGTAGCGGGGGATTAGCGGCAACTTCGCTTCGATCAACGACTTCAGATCGCCGGTCGAAAGCGCTCCATCGAAGACGAAGACGCTTCCGATGTGAAGCGGCATCTCTTTCTTCTCGATATACAGGAACAAAGTATCCAAGGGTCCCAGACGATCGCTTACTTCGGAATGCGTCATATGACAGTGCTCCGGCTGGTTGTGAGCCAGCATTTCGCATGCCGCTCCCTCAGCCGACGCCAACCCGGACCCTGGGAACCTTGGCACCCGGCTTGCTCAACCTTCTAGAGGATCTCTCTCCATACATGAGTGCAATACTCAACTCCGCCCCGTTCCTGTCCGGCAGCATACCGTTGCAACTGCAGCCGCTGTTGGCGGCTGGCCTGGGCGGCGGTTCCGCCAGGGTCCGCACTGGCCGCGTCCAGGCGATGCTGGCGGCCAACCAGCCGCTTCGAGATGCGCTCGGAGCATGGATCGCGCAGCTTCTGTCGGTGGATCTGCTCGTGCCGGAGGTGTACTCGAAGTGGCGCCCGCTGGTTCGGGATTCGATCGAGTTTCTGTTCTCGCGCCTCTCCGGCCAGCGCCTGGCGGCCAAGTTGGTGGAACAAATCGACCTGCCCGTCAACACGCCGCCGGCTTCGCGCTTGCTGCTGCTGATTTCCAGAATGCCAGGTATTCAGAAGCTCGGCCAGGTTCTGGCGCGTCACCAGCGGTTGGAAGCCTCGCTGCGGGCGGCGTTGTCCGAACTCGAGAACGGAATGTGCGACGCCAATCCTCGAAGCATCCGCGCCATCATCTCCAAGCAGTTGGGAACGAGACGCCTCGAAAAATACGCCGTCAAGTTGGCCCCAGCAATACTCGCCGAAGCGAGCGGCAGCGCCGTGATGCGCTTCACCTGGCGGAATCCGGACACCAAACGGCGCGAACGCGGCGTCTTCAAGGTTCTCAAGCCTTACGTCCGCGAGTGCTTCTCCGAAGACCTGCAACTTCTCCAGCAGCTCAGCGAATATCTGGCCCACCGCCGCGGATACGGGTTTGCAACCCAGCACGTCGCCGACATGGTGAGCGAGGTTCGGCTGCTGCTCCAGCACGAGCTGGACTTTGTGCGCGAGCAGGCCACTTTGCAGGCGGCCGGCAGGACCTACCGGATCAGCCTGGGCATCCGCGTGCCGCGCCTCATCGCGAAGCTTTCGACGGCGGAAATCACCGCCATGAGCGACGAGAAGGGGGTCAAGGTCACCGACGTATTCCCCGGCCGGCCGTATTTGCGCCGGCGCGTGGCCGAGCAGTTGGTGGAAGCGCTGGTTACGGTCCCGCTGCTCTCGCGCGACCCTCAAGTGGTGTTTCACGCCGACCCGCACGCCGGAAACCTGCTCTACGACGAAGAAGCCGGCAAGATCGTGGTACTTGACTGGGCGTTGATGGAACAACTCAGCCGCGAGCTGCGGCGCCACCTGGCGCTCTTGGTGATCATGACCGTGCTGCGAAATCCAGGCGGAGTGAGTGAAGCCATCCGGAATCTAGCGCCGGCCAGCGAGCGGCGCGATCCGGACAAGATCCGGCTGATTCAGGAGCGCGTGGACAGGTTCTTCAAGGAGCTGCCTTACAATCGCCTGGCGGGCAGCGTCGATGCGATGCAATTGCTGGACGAGATCGCGCTCCAGGGCGTCCGCTTTCCAGCCTCGCTGGCAATGTTTCAGAAAGCCTTGTTTACTTTGGACGGCGTCCTGCACGATATCGCCGGCTCCGAAGTGAGCATCAGTTACCTGATCGTCCGCGACTTTGTCATTCGCCTGCTGGTGAGTCTCGGCCTGGATCACCCGCCGCTGTCGATTGCCGACTTGATGGCGGTACAGCGCAGCGGGCTGCTGTATCCGTCGCGGCTGGGAGCATCGGCCCTGTTCGGCGTCCGGCCCAATCTGCAATCCAACGCATGAGTGAACTTTATGACCATACCCAACCTTTTGCTCGAGAAGCTTTACACGTCGCGCAGCTTGAAGAACACCAGCGCCGGCGCCCAGTTTGCCATCAAGAACCGGTTGAGTGACGCCGAGCTGGTAGCAGTTGACGGCATCGCCATCGACGGAAGAGCGGTGGCGCTCGATCACGTGCGGCTGGGGTTGACCGACGGCCGCGCGCTGGCTCCCGCCGAAGTCGACGCGGCGCATCCCATCCCGTTTCCGATGAGTTGCATCGTCACCGTCCAGACCGAGGAGCCTGAGCTGTCGCTGGGCAAGCATGAGATTGACCTCGCTTTCGAGGCGCGCCCGTTCGGCAAGCTCCAGTTCAAGGTGGAGGATATGATCGGCGAAGAGGCCAAGCCCACGCTGCACGTCCCGCGCGACGAGACCGACGACTACAGCCCCGAGATCATCCGCCGGCGGCAGGCCATGGCCGAAACCGCCAGCCAGGTGAAGCTGCAGCACATCGTGCACTACTCCTTCGACCCGCACGTCGTCAAAGGCAACTGCGAGAATTTCGCCGGAGTGGCCCAGGTGCCCATCGGCTTTGCCGGTCCCCTGCTGATCCATGGCGAATACGCCGAAGGCGAGGTTCTGATTCCGCTCGCGACTTCGGAAGGAACCCTGGTCGCATCCTACAACCGCGGGATGAAAGTGTTGCGCATGTCCGGCGGCGTGAAAGCCACCGTGATGGCCGACGCCATGCAGCGCGCTCCCGTATTCGTGCTTCGCGACGCGCGCGCTTGCCGCGATTTCGTGAATTGGGTGACGGCGAACGTCCAGCAGATTCGCCAGCAGGCCGAGGCGACCTCGTCGGTGGCCAAGCTGCTGTACGTCGACCCGTATGTCGCCAACAAGTTCGTCTATCTGCGGTTCAACTATTCCACCGGAGACGCGGCCGGGCAGAACATGGTGGGCCGGGCTACGCTGGCGGCTTCGAGCTGGATTCTCGAGCACTACCAGGGCATCACCAATTTCTACCTGGAGTCGAACTTCGCGACCGACAAGAAAGCCTCGCATGTGAATATCATGCGGACTCGCGGTAAACGAGTCACGGCGGAAGCCACCATTCCGCGGGACGTCATGATCCGCTACCTGCGGGTGGAGCCGGAGCAGCTCGCCTACCACTATGGCGTGGCCAACGTGGGCGCGTTCCTGTCGGGCGCCAACAACAACGGAGCGCAGTCGGCCAACGCCATCACAGCCATGTTCATCGCCACCGGCCAGGACGTCGCCAATGTCGCCGAATCGTCCGCCGCGATCATATACTGTGAGCTCACTCCGCAGCGGGACTTGTATCTCTCGCTGACGATTCCGTCTTTGATCGTTGCGACGCACGGAGGCGGCACCAGCTTAGCGACGCAGCGCGAGTGCCTGGAAATCCTGGGTTGCTACGGCAAGGGCAAGGTCAACCGCCTGGCCGAAATTGTGGCTGGAGTCGCGCTGGCCGGCGAGCTCTCGCTAGCCGGCGCGATCTCCTCCTCCGACTGGGTGTCGGCCCACGAAAAGTACGGCCGGCACCGCTGAAACAACGTGGCGCACGCACTCGTGCGTGCCGCGTCCCCACTCATGGGGACGCCAGCAGGCCTTCCAGGTCTCGCGCCCTACGCGCCGCCGAACCTAATTTCGCTGCCCGTCGGTCTCGGCGCCCGTCTCCGGCTCGCGCGTCCAGGTCTGCGAACGCCCGAACATAGATGCGCCCAGGTAGCCTCGCACGGAAAGCACCTTCCCATATTCCCTGACCCTCAGCTTGCAGCGGTAGATTTTTCCGTTGTCTGGGTCAAGAATGTCGCCGCCCGAGTATTCGTCCCCCTTCAGCTCCAGGTTCCGAATGATGACCATGCCGACGACGAGTTGGTCCTTACGCTCATCCGTGCACTTGTCGCAACGCCGCCCGGCTCTCTCCGGGTTCAGGCTTTGCTCGACTTTGCCGAAGAACCGGCCGTTCTCCTCCCAGACGCGCACGATCGACCTCGGCTTTCCGGTCTTGTCGTCCACGGTGCGCCATCGGCCCACCGGCGTAACAGCGACCGTGGGATCGGAGGCGGTTAGAATAAGTGGCGTCAGGCTCGCCAAGGCGCTGGCGCGAAGCAAATTTCTCCGGGTTAGTTTTTGCATGAAAATTATCTCCAGATCACGGAATCATACGATCCGCCTGGTTCTCCGCAGCGGAAATCAACCCAATCACGCAGCGCAACCTCGCGCTGTGCAGGCTGGCCGAAGAAAGCATCTTGCCTGGATACAGAGAGCCGAGGCTTATCGCAAGCAACCACGGGCACGACGGCTGCCATTTAGCCAGTCCGCCCGAACAATTCCGGGAGGTCCGTTGTTTCAACAAATGATAGGCTGAGGACAGAGGCGAAAATAATGGAGGGGCTTGATGTCGGCAACCGCCCGCCGAGCTTGGATTCTCCACAGGTAGAGCAATTCCGCGGCTACCTGGAAAACCTGCTCGGCACCCCATTGTTCGGCGGATCACAGCGCCGAAGAGAACTTCTCCGCTACCTGCGCTGGACCCCTTGCGCGACGATCCCCGTTTTCTAGTGCTGCTGAAGAAAACCGGCCTGGCGCTCTACGAGCTTGCTGAAAAACCTTTGCCGTAAGTGGCTGTGGACGCTAGAACGCCGATTCTGAGCCGCGACCGTCAGGGAGTGGTTGCGCGCGTTTTTCAGCAAGCTCGTAGGCGAGCGGCGGGCCGACCGGCTCCATCAGTCGCCAGGGTTGCGCCGCTAGATGGTTTCCTGTACCGGCGCGCGCCATCGAAACAGGAAGAAGGGGCGGCCGCAAAGCTCGCATCGGTAGTACAGCAGGATCCAGTTCAGCGCTCGCTCGAACGCGTTGCGGGCGCCGACCGTTCTGAAGTCGATCGACCTGCAATGGGGACAGTGTGCGAGCATCACAGTTTGGTCAGCCTTGGTCGCTCCGCCGCAGCGGTGCGTTACGCGTGTTGACCTCGCCAGGCAGCGCCGGCATTCTCACCAGCGGGCTTCTGCGGAGGCTTTCTCTTGCTGGCAGCCAGGGCGCGAGCCTCGGCGCGCTCGCTGGCGCAGGCCCGCATCTCTTCCTCGCTGAAGGTCCAGGTGCGCATCTCGCCGCCTTCGTCCCGCCGGTCCAGAAAACTCCGGCATAGGAGCGGCAGGTCCTGAATCTGGATGCCATATGTTCGTATCAGCGTGAGATCCGCCCGGACCGTACACTGGGTCCTGATCCGGTCCTCGCCGATGCGATCGAATGCGAACACGCGGAAACCCGTATCGTGAGTGAATCCGGTGAGAATGAACTGCATCTTCGCGCTCCTTTGAAGCTGTCAATACCTGGGAGCTGGTCCAAGTTCAACCAGTTGTTCCGTTTCTCCTGGGAGAAGAAATTCCGTTCGCCCGATCCGCCAGCAATCGCAGACGTTCCACCAATCTTTTCCCAAGACTTACTTCGGCGGGGTTGGACTTGTAACCCGGAATCCTGGAATCGATGAACTCTCTGCGGAATAGCTGATCCGACGCCAGATTGCTGAGTAGTTCAAGTTCCGTCGGGGTGAGTTTCACGGTCATGTGTGTCATTCAATCGTTGTTCCTGTCTCAGTCGCGATGGAAGGTATGGAGATTCGCGAGAATCTCTTCCAATTGACCCAGGCCAATACGACGCACAGCACGCTGCACGCGATTGCCAGCGATGCGGATATGTATCCTACCGGGCGTGAGAACAGCAGTGCGGCTGGGCTGAAGATGAACGCTACCACCAGGAACGCGACTGTCCTGGTGTATCCGGTTCCCGTAGACTTCTGGCTCGTATCGAACATGGCAACCTCCTCGGTTGGCCTAAGAAGACAGGGAATCGGATCGCCGGACTTAGTTCAGACGAGCCGCGAGTGGGCAGAAGCGCTCAGCCATTCACTATTGTAAGTTAAGCAAAATTGCCTGTCAAGCGAATGAGTGCCATACTATGCTTAGTTATTTACTATTGACAGTTAATCTCGATGGACGTCCCTCTGGTGATAAAACGGCGTTTGAGCGAGCTGGGGCTCGATCAAAGAGATCTGGCTGCGGCCACTCAGGTCACCGAATCCTACATCTCTCAGCTCCTGACCCGAAAGAAGTCACCTCCGGCGCCGGGACGCACCGACATCTACGACAAGATCGGCGAGTTCTTGAAGCTGCCTGCGGGAGAACTTTCGAAGCTAGCGGACGCGCAGCGCCAGGAGGCCTTGAAGAAACGAGTGGCCGAGCAACCGCTGCCGCTCTTCAAAGAATGCCGGGAGTTGATTCTGCGCAAATGCGATCCAGAGCGGCGAAAAGAAGTACGCGCGATTTTCGAGAAAGAGCCTTTTGGCGAACTCGAGCGGCTGGTCACGCAAAAACTTCTGGACGTCGCCCAGGGCCTGGCCAAGGATGAACTGCGCAGCGAGGAGTGGCTGCGGCTGATGGCTCAACTCAGCGGCCGTAGCTATGAGCAAATGCGGGTCGCGATTCTGGAGTTCCTGGATACCGACGTCTTCAACGTTTCCATCGAAAGCTGCGTCTCCTTCCTGGATCCGATGATCGACTCCTGGGACATCGACCTTAAGACATTTGGCATAGAAGTGGTTCTGAACCGCCGGTTGGCGCCAGCCAGTCTCAAGCGCTTCGAGTTCGTGGAACTCGAGCCACCGCAAGCTTTCGCCATAGAACCAGGTTTTGAGCAGTTCCTCAGGGACAAATCGCTCAGTGGCGATGCCACCGAAGAGGAAATAGAATTCCTCAAGACGCTGAAATTCAGGGGAAGGCGGCCTGCGCCTTTGTATTATTACCGCGAGTTGCAGAACCTACGGGATCCTCTTCATTTCACCGCGGAGCAGCCCAAGCAACCACCCAAAGCATCCGGTTGATCGCCGCTCGAGCGGCGACGTTGGCCAAGGAATATCTCATGCAACAGACTTCTAAAGTTCGCAAGATCGCTTTTGTCGGCGACCATTTGCCGCGCAAGTGCGGCATTGCCACGTTCACCTCCGACCTGCTGGCGGCCGTCGCAGCCGCGCATCCTCAAAGCCAATGTTTCGCAGTGTCCGTTAACGACATCAAAGGCGGCTACGACTATCCGGAAGTAGTTCGCTTCGAAATTGAGGAGCAGGACCTGTCGTCCTATTTACGCGCCGCGGACTTTCTGAACATCAGCAACGTCGACATCGTCTGCTTGCAGCACGAGTTCGGCATCTTCGGCGGGCTGGCCGGCGGTCACATTCTGGCATTCCTGCGCGAACTGAGGATGCCGGTCGTCACCACGCTTCACACCGTTTTGCGGGAGCCGAGAGCAGACCAACGGCGCGTCATGCAGGAGTTAATCTCGCTTTCGACGCGGGTGGTTGTCATGGCCGAGCGCGGGCGGCGGATGTTGCAGGAGATCTACGAAGCGCCTCCGGCGAAGATCGACCTGATCGCGCACGGGATTCCGGACGTGGGGTTCGTCGATCCGACCTACTTCAAGGACCAGTTCGGCGTGGAGGGAAAGGTGGTGCTGCTCACCTTCGGCCTGCTTTCGCCCAACAAGGGCATCGAGTATGTGCTCAAGGCTCTGCCCCAGATCCTGGCGGAGTTTCCGAACGTCGTTTACATTGTCCTGGGCGCCACTCATCCGAACGAACTGCGCGAGCATGGCGAAGCCTACCGGGTCAGCCTGGAAATGCTGGCCAAGAAAAACAAGATCGAGAAGAATGTCATCTTCTACAACGACTTCGTGGATCTGGAGAACCTGAAGGAGTTCATCGGAGCCGCCGACCTTTACATAACGCCTTACCTGAACGAAGCGCAGATCACTTCCGGCACGCTGGCTTACACATTTGGCGCCGGCAAAGCGGTGGTTTCCACGCCGTACTGGCATGCGGCGGAACTGTTGGCCGAGGACCGCGGCGTGCTGGTCCCCTTCGCCGATGCCCCGGCCATCGCGCGGGAAGTGATAATCTTGCTGCGGGACGACACCCGCCGGCATGCCATGCGCAAGAACGCCTACCGGATGGGGCGGGACATGATATGGAGCAACGTCGCCCAACAATACATGCGCTCGTTCGAGTTGTCGCGGCTGGAGGGGGCCGCGCTCTCGCGAAAATCTCTGATCACCAAGACACTCGACCAGAGACCCCGGGAACTGCCCGAGCTGAAGTTGAACCATCTCTCGCGGATGACCGATTCCACCGGCGTCTTCCAACACGCGATTTTCGGCGTTCCGAATTTCTCCGAGGGCTATTGCACCGACGATAATGCGCGTGCGTTTATCCTGGCGGTGCTGCTGGGCGAATTGGGAGAAGAGCCGGAATCGCTGCTGAGCGTAGCCACCACTTCGGCCGCCTTTCTGCAGCACGCCTTCGATACGCAATCCAAGCGCTTCCACAACCACCTGAGCTTCGAGCGCGGCTGGCTCGACGAGCGCGGTTCGGAGGACTGTCATGGCCGGGCGCTATGGGCCCTCGGCATCGGCGTGGGACGGTCCCCGTTCCGAAGCTTCCAGATGATGGCCGGACAACTCTTCGCCCAGGCCCTGCCGGCCTTGACGGATTTCACGTCGCCGCGGGCTTGGGCCTTCGGCCTGATCGGTATCCATGAATACCTGCACCGGCTGAGCGGTGACAGCCTGGTCAACCAGACGCGCGAGACGCTCACTTGCCGGCTCATGGACCTTTTCGCCAGGAACGTCAAACCGGACTGGTGCTGGTTTGAAGAGGAGCTGTCCTACGACAACGCGAAGCTCGCGCATGCCTTGATTCTGAGCGGACACGCGACCGGAAAATCCGAGGTCTTCGAGCGAGGCTTGTGTGCCCTGCGCTGGCTGAACGAGCTGCAAATCTCCGAGAAGGGCCACTTTCGGCCGATCGGCAGCAATGGTTTCTACCGCCGAGGCGGCGCGCGCGCCAATTTTGACCAACAGCCCATCGAGGCGCAAGCCATGGTCTCGGCCTGCCTGGAAGCCTATCGCGCCACCTCGGACTTCTGGTGGTACGAACAGGCGCAACGCGCTTTCGACTGGTTCCTTGGCTGGAACGATCTCGGCTTGGAGCTCTACTCGCCCGAGAGCGGCGGTTGCGGCGACGGATTGCACGTGGACCGGGTCAATGAGAATCAGGGCGCGGAATCCACCTTGGCCTTCCTGCTTTCACTAGCGGAAATGCGCTCGGCGCAAAACATGCTGGCGAGCTTTAAGGAACCGATCTCCATCGGAGCCTAATGACCCATTCCTCTGCAATTCACGTGAGGCGCGCGCCCACCATCCTGGAACCCGATCAGTCGCGCGTTCTTCTGCGGCCATTCACACCGGGCGGGCCCGAACGGGTGGGCCGGATCATCTCCAGGATCATGTCGCTTCCGGAAGACCGGGTCGGGCTGCTGCTCGAAGAGATCTCCGCCGAGTTCTCCGAGCGGCATCAGCACATCCGCACGCTTTTTCTAGAGCGCTTTGAGCAAGTCCGCGAGACGCTCGCCACGGATGAAGGCGTCTCCGAGCAAAGACGGCTGTTGATCGGCTCCTATTTCCTGGCCGAATATTCATTGGAGTCCGCCGCGCTGTTCAATCCCTCCATCGTGCCGCACCCCGATCAAACCGGCCTGCCAGCCGGCGCCCTGCGGTTCATTCTCAGCCTGCGCGCCACCGGTGAAGGCCACGTTTCCTCCATCACTTTCCGAACCGGAATCGTCCATCCCGATCAGCGGATCGAGGTATGCAATCCCACTGGCTTCCTCACCGAGCCTCGTCAAATCCCCAATCCCCGTTTTGAGAAGGAGTTGTTCGGCCGGAAACTTCTTGAACTGGGATTGAGCGGCGAATTTACGCGCCGGGTGATGCACAAACTCGGGGACTCGTTCGCGCTGGAAGAGCTTCGCGCTAGTCTGCAAGCCGAACAGTTCCGCCTGCCGGATGGAATGACGCAGGGAGATCAAGATGAGGCCCAGGGGATTTGGATGCTGGCCCGCTCCAACTACGAGGTCCAGTTCCAGCCGGAGCAGCAGTTGTCCGCGCGCATATTGTTTCCAGCCACACCCTCGCAACGCAACGGCATCGAGGACGCGCGGTTCGTTTGCTTCCGGAACGAGGACGGCACTCGCGTCTACTACGCGACCTTCACCGCCTTCGATGGCCGAGTGGTAATGCCCGAATTGGTGGAGACTTCGGATTTCCTGCGGTTTCGATTCATCACGCTGAATGGTCCGGCCGCCCAAAACAAGGGCATGGCCATCTTCCCGCGAAAAATCAATGGACTCTATGCCATGCTTTCGCGGCAGGACAACGAAAATATCTATCTCATGTTCTCCGACAACGTCCACTTCTGGAATGAACGCGAAGTGCTCCTCAAGCCGGTGTTTTCGTGGGAGCTGGTCCAGCTTGGCAACTGCGGATCACCCATCGAAACCGACGCCGGATGGCTGGTACTCAGCCATGGTGTCGGCCCCATGCGCCAGTACTCGATTGGCGCGTTTCTGCTGGATCGCGACGATCCCAGCAAGGTGATCGGCCGCCTTCGCGAGCCCCTGCTCAAGCCGAACCAGAACGAGCGGGAAGGCTACGTGCCCAATGTCGTGTATACCTGCGGCGCTCTGCTCCACAACGGCGAACTCATCATTCCCTATGGCCTGGCCGATCACGCCACGGGTTTTGCGACCGTCCCGCTCGCTGAGGTGCTGGCCGCCATGCAATCCGAATGAAGATCCCGCATAAGCGCGTGGCGATCCTGTCGCCGGTGGCCTGGCGAACTCCTCCCCGGCAATACGGCGCCTGGGAAACGGTGGCCGGCAACCTCGCCGAAGGACTCGTCGCTCGCGGATGGGACGTGACTTTGTTCGCCACCGGAGATTCCCTGACTCGCGCTCACCTGCGTGCCGTGGTCGACAAAGGATACGAAGAAGATTCCTGCATCGATCCCAAAGTGGCCGAATATCTTCACATCTCCGAAGCTTTCGAGCATGCCGCTGAGTTCGACCTGATCCACAGCCATTACGACTTTATGCCGCTGACCTACACCCGCCTGGTCAGAACACCGGTCCTCACCACCATCCACGGATTCTCGTCTCCCCGGATCATGCCGGTCTACCAGAAATACCGCGACGGGTATTTCGTTTCCATCAGCGATTCCGATCGCGCGCCGGGGCTGAATTACCTGGCGACGGTGTACAACGGCATCGATCTCTCGCTGTACCCGCTTCAGGAATCGGGCGGTGAGGATCTGATCTTCCTCGGCCGGATTCATCCGGATAAGGGCGTGCATCTGGCGATCGAGGTGGCCCGCCTGAGCGGATTGCCGCTGCTCATCGCGGGCATTATCCAGGACCGGAAGTACTTTCAGGAGCAAGTGGAGCCGCACCTCGACGATCGGCGGATTCGTTATGTCGGCCCGGTGGATGTGGCGGGCAAGAACGAATTGTTCGCGCGGGCCCGAGCGCTGCTGCACCTGAACACCATTCCGGAGCGATTCGGACTGGTCCTGGCGGAAGCCAATGCCGCGGGCGTGCCTGTGATTGCGATGGACCTGGGTTCCTGCCGCGAAGTGATCGAAGACGGACAGACCGGCTTTCTGGTCGCGAGCGCCGGCCAAGCGGTACGGGCCTTGGAACGAGTTCACGAAATCGACCCGAGCGCCTGCCGCCGGCGCGTTCAGCAATGTTTCTCCATCCAGACTATGGTGGCGGCCTACGAGCGGGTCTACGCGAAAATCTTCGATCTGGAAGCCGGAAAGCAACCATGACACACGAAATCGTCAGACGCTACAGCCAGAATCCCATCCTCACCAAGCGCGACATCCCGTATCCGGTCGAAACCGTTCACAACGCGGCGGTGGTGAAGCATCAGGGCAGATACATCATGCTGTTCCGCTCCCATCTCCGCACGGGCCGGTCGATTATCGGGTTGGCGCGAAGCTACGATGGATTCCGCTTCGTCGCCGATCCGGAGCCCTTTCTGACTCCTGAGCCGGACGGTCCTTTTGCCGAGTATGAGGAGTTTGGTGTCGAGGACCCTCGGGTGACTCCGCTGGATGGGGAATACATCATCACCTACAGCGCCTACTCGCGCAACGGAGTGCGGATCGCGCTGGCCAAGACCAAGGACTTTGGTCAGGTGGAAAAGGTCGCCCTGATCACGGAAGCGGACTATCGGAATGTGGTGATCTTTCCCGAAAAGTTTGGCGGGATCTACGCCCGGCTCGACCGCCCTCATTCGGAGATCGCGCCCTGGTCGATCTGGATCTCCTATTCTCCGGACCTGCGTTTTTGGGGCGAGTCACAGCTCATCATGAAGCCGGTGCAGTATCACTGGGACGAAATGAAGATCGGCCCCGGCGCGCCGCCGATCAAAACAGATCGGGGCTGGCTTTCCATCTATCACGGAGTTTTCCAGACCATGGATGGATCGGTCTACCGTTTGGGCGTTGCCCTGCATGACCTCAAGAATCCGGCTAAGATTATCGGCGTGGGCGACTCCTGGATTCTGCAACCGGAGGACCTCTGGGAGACTACCGGCTATGTCCACAACGTGGTCTTCACTTGCGGCGCGGTTCCGGAGCCGGATGGAACCGTGAAGATTTATTGGGGCGGCGCGGATACGGTCATGTGCGTGGGCGAAGCCAATATCTCGGATCTGGTCCAGCTATGCCTGGAGCACGGCCGGCCGCCCAAGTAGATGGTTGCGGCGCGCTATCCTTGGACCGGGTAGTGCTCGCCCAGCCACTTCTCGATTTTTTCCTTTTGCGCGGCCAGCACGACGCGTTGCCATTTCACCACGCCCGTACGCTCACTATATTCGGCCATAACGTAGGAACCTTCGTTGAGCACCTCAATCAGGCCGTCCGTTTTGGCGCGTTTGAAGCGGTACGAAGAAAGTGCGGGATGGTGTTTTTGCTGCATGTATTACTTAGGATAGCAGATAAGGCAAGTTTCATCCACTTTTTGGGTCCGCCCCAAAACGCGCTATACTAGAAATGTACCGGTAGTCAAATCGCGCCCACCCGTTCGATACCCGTCCGGCTCGCTGATTCCCGTTTCTCAACTTAAGAATGAATACCTTTTCCGACTTTCCCCTTTCGACTGCCTTGCAGCACAACCTGGCCCGGCACGGATTCGTCCGGCCCACGCCGGTGCAAGCCCAAGCCATCCCCCAACAGCTCGCCGGCCACGATCTGGTGATCACCGCGCAGACCGGCACCGGCAAGACGCTGGCCTTTCTGCTTCCGCTTCTGGAACGGCTGGCCAAGTCCGGCCGCCCGCCCGGCGTGAGCGCGCTGATCCTGACTCCTACCCGAGAGCTGGCCATACAGATCAGCCAAGCCTTCTCTCAACTCGCCGGCGGAACCGGCCTCCGCGCCGCTGTTGTCGTGGGCGGATTGAATGAACGAACCCAACTGCAGGCGATTCGCAAGGGCGCGCAAGTGGTCATCGCCACCCCGGGGCGACTCTCCGACTTCCTCGATCGCAACCTTGTGGGACTGGGATCGGCCCATGTCCTGGTTCTGGACGAAGCGGACAAGATGCTCGACATGGGCTTCCTTCCCACTATCAAGAGAATCCTGGCGGCCTTGCCCTCCGAGCGGCAGACTGTGTTTTGTTCGGCCACCATCGAATCCTCGGTGGCGCATCTGATTCGCGAGCACCTCAAGAACCCGGTCAGGGTGGCGATCGGTTCCACCACCAAACCCTCCGAACACGTCGACCTGCATCTCTATGAGGTCGAACATGACCGCAAGCTGGGCTTGCTGGAGACGATGCTCCAGCAAGAGCGGGGTTCCTTTCTCGTGTTCGCCCGCACCAAGCACGGGGCGGACCGTCTGGCTAAGAAGCTGGTCCGCGGCGGATCCAAGGCCACCAGCATCCACGGAGACCGCACGCAGTCTCAGCGCAACCTGGCGCTGCGGGGATTTCAGGAAGGCAGCTATCGTGTCCTGGTGGCCACCGACGTCGCGGCGCGTGGGATCCACGTCGAAGGAATCGCGCACGTGGTCAACTATGACCTTCCTCAGGTGCCCGAAGACTTTATTCATCGCGTGGGCCGAACCGGCCGCGCCGGGCTTCGCGGTACGGCTTCCACATTCAGCACGCTGAACGAGCGCGGCGAGATCCGCAAGATCGAGCGGCTGCTGGATCTTCAACTGACCCGTCGTCCGGTGCCGTCGGGTCTAACGCAGGAGCCTGCGCGTCCAGCCGGCGCCTCAATCCAGTTGATTGAGCCCGGCCCTCGCGCCCGGCACGCCCGCCGCTTCAGCCTAAGATCCAGATCCTCTCACAGAAAGCGCGCCTGATTTCGCCTTATTTTAGACTAGGCCGCTGGCCGCGCGCGTGGGACAATAGAGTATGAACCACGTGATGTTTGAAACCCAGGATCTGCGCGTGCGCATCGAAGACAAGGTCGCCCGCATTGACCAGCGCAGACTGGATGGTGAGCCCTGGAGGGAGATCGACCAGAGTGAGTTGCCGGTTACCGAACAGTGGCTGATCAGCCCCATCCGTACCTCTCCCCTGAAGGTCGCTCTGCTGGCGTTTGAGCGCGAGAACCCCGGCGACATGAGTCTGCGTGTCGCGCTGAAGGCTTGAGTCCGCGGTAGACTGAATCCCCGGCGGGTGCGCCGCGCATGACCGCAAACTCCGAACCGGTTCTCCCGCTTCCGCCCAAAACGAAGCTGCGGCGGTACCTTCTTCTCCTGATTGTGCTGGGACTCAGCCTGTACTGGCTGTTGCCCCAATTCGTGCACATCCAGCACGCTCTCGCGGTTGCCTCCACGCTGAGAATTCCGTACGTGGCGCTCTCCTTGTCGATGCAAGTCTTCAGCTACCTTGGGAGCGGATATCTGCTCAGAGCGGTGGTCAGACAGGTGGCCAAACCTGTCTCAGTGGTCGAGGGGGCGCTGGTCACCGTCGGCGCGAACAGCGTGGGGACTCTAGGCGGTGGCGTGCTGGGGACTGCTGGAATGACCTACCTCTGGCTTCGGCAGCGAGGCGTGAGTCCTGGAGCGGCGGGCCTGGGCGGGTGGATTCCGATTTTTCTGAATGATGCGACGCTCGCGATTATCTCGCTGCTCGGCCTGCTTACTCTTATTCTGCTCCAGAAGTTTTCCAGCATCCTGGTAGTCGGCCTCAGTCTGGCCGTTCTGATACTCGCCGGCGGCCTGGCCGCGCTGCTCTGGAGCCTGACGCATCGGGAGAAACTCATGCCGCTGGCGCTGGCCATCGCCAACTTCGCCGCGCGGTTCCGGCGAAAAGCAATCGATCGCCAGGCCGCTGAAGTTGCCACCGGTCGACTGCTGGAGGCCTGGGACAACCTGTTGCAAGGCGGCTGGCGAGGACCCGCGACCGGCGCGGCCCTCAATACCGGATTCGACATGTTGACGCTGGCCTTCCTGTTCTTGTCCGCCGGGCACGGCGTCAATCTGCTGGTGTTGGTGGCCGGCTACGGCGTCCCGCAATTGCTCGGCAAGCTGACCATCATTCTGGGGGGTGTGGGAGTGGTGGAAACCACGATGGTGGGTTTGTATGCCGCCTTGGGCGTGCCGGCGGCGATCACCGTGGTGGTGGTCCTGGTGTATCGCCTTTTTTCATTCTGGATGCCGACACTGGTCGGCATCGCGCTGGTGCCGTATCTCGAGCACCAGAAGAACAGCGTGGATTGATTGTGAGCGGGGCGGCGCTGTGAGCACACCCCGCTCCGAGAAACTCAACTTACCAGCGATTGTTGCGCCGGCCACCGCCTCCGCCAGACGAGCGTTCCGTCTTCGGACGGGCTTCGTTGACGTTCAGCGCTCGGCCGTCCAGCTCGCGGCCATTCAGCTCCGCAATGGCGCGATCCGCCTCTTCGTTGGTGGCCATCTCGACAAACCCGAACCCGCGCGCTTGGCCGGTATCACGATCGGTGATGAGGTTGACGCGCTCGACGGTTCCGTACGCCTCGAACATGGATCGAACCCCGGCTTCGGTAGCTCCAAAGCTCAGGTTCCCTACAAAAATATTCTTCATTTCTTTTCCTTTTAATCTACAGAGTTGGTTGAATCGGGCAGGATCGGACGAGGCGGTTGGACCGGACTAATGCGAAGATGCCAAAATTACTATCCCTTTAACTCTACCACGGAAAGCGCCAGGAGCAACAGGAAAAGCCCTCCAACACCCCGATTAATCCTTTGGAAGGATTCTGACGATGAAACGATAGATGTCAGTCTGGTCGGAAGACTTCAACGGATGTAGCCTGGAAGAAGTCCTTAGATCCCAAAGCGAGAACCGGGCCTGGAGCAAGGAGCTTCGCCTTCGAACCACCGCTCTGGTGAACAGCCGGCTAGCGAACCAGATCAACCAGGCCGACTACACCGCCAGCCGGAAGCTGGTTCAAGACGAGGCCGCCGAGTGCCGGCGCCGCGCGAACCTGCTCGACACACAGATTTTCAGGCTGACGGTTCGCCCGCTGCCTCGCCAGGGTTGAAAACCCTAAGTCCCGGACTCGTCTTCTGCACCGCCTCAACAACTGAGGAGCGGCTGGTCCCTGCGTAGAAACCAGCGGTTCAGCACCACCTCCCGCGTGAACCAGCGCGTGCCCAGGAGACGGCGGCTGATCGCGCCGATCAACAGCGCCGGAAGATGCCGGCCCATGCGGGTGCTCCAATCCTTTCCAGCGTCTCCGAAACGCGCCGCCAGCAGCCCGCGATAGCTTTCGAGCCGCTCCCGGCTGTATTTTCCGTCGGCCGCCAGGATCGCTTTGGCGGCCAGGAGTCCCGATTCCACGGCCGGCCGGATGCCCTCGCCGCTTTGTGAATAGGCCAGGCCCGCGGCATCGCCGGTCAAGATCAACGCTTCGCCCACCACATCCCGCGCGGAGCTGCCATATAAGAGGTAGGCATGTCCGAGCGGCGCCGAGGGTAATTCGAAAGCCAGCCTGCCCGCCGACGCGAGGAAGCGAAGAAAACCAGCGACGTGTTCCGGCAGCCTATGCGGATCCAGCCTGCCCAAGCCGACGTTCAAGAAATTCTGCTTGCGAAAGCACCACCCGTAGCCTCGGATGTCGGAGCAGAAGTACAGCTCCGGAACGTCCGGCCGGACCCGGCAGCCCGCGACCTGTTGCTGGTTCATCTCAAACTCCGCCTCCTGAGCGACGACCGCGGTTTCGCGGCCGCCCTTGGCTCCGGTGAGCCGCGCGACCGGACAGAAGTGGCCGCCGCAGCCGACTACCAGGCGGCTCCGGATCTGCCCATTCGCGATCCACTCCTCACCCGACCGCTCCAGGCTGGTCAATTGAACGCCTTGAAGCAGGCGCGCTCCGGAGCGCTTCAACAGGTACTCGTCGAACTCGCGGCGCCGGATGCCGTAGCTGACCGGCTCGCCATAATCTGTTTCAACCGCGGGTCCGTCCATGCACCCCGTGCGGAATCCCGTGATCGGCTGAAGAACCCGCCCGCGCGCGTATTCGGCCGGATCAATCTCCAATTCCGCGAGCACGCCGGGTGTGATCCATCCGCCGCACACCTTATCGCGGGGAAAGACTTGCTTATCGAGGATGCTGACTCGCAAGCCGGAATTGCGCAGCTTCCAGGCGCACGAAGAACCGGCCGGTCCTCCACCGACGATCAAGACATCGCACGAATCCATGCCGCCTTCTCGATTGCTGGCTTCGCTTCCGCATACAGAGGAGCGCGCGTCCAGAAGATTGGGCGGCAGCGGGAGCCTGCAAAGACGATCTGGAAGAGTTGCAGCGTGCCGCAGCGGAAGGCCGCCAGCGATCCGGCCAGGTAGAGCCGCCAGGTCCTCACGAATCGCGAATCATACATCGAACCGATCTGATTCTCCGAGCGCTCGAACCGGTCCAGCCAATGCTCCAGAGTCTTGGCGTAGTGGTAGCGAAGATTCTCCACGTCCTGTACGGCGAAATTCCAGGGCTCCAGAATCTCCATGGCCTGTTGGAGGCTTGGCACGTAAGCGCCGGGGAAGATCCGCTTTCTGATCCAGCGGCTGAGCGGGGCCGGATAGTTTCGCCCGATGAAGTGCAGAAGCCCCCGCCCCGCGTCGCCCACCGACCGTTGGATGAGGTTGCCCAGCTCGCGGTAATGTGCCGTGCCCACGTGCTCCAGCATGCCCACCGACATGAAGACATCGTATTTTCCGGAGATGTTCCGGTAGTCGTCTTCGATGAACTCTACCAGGTGGCTCAGCCCCTCTTGCCGGGCGCGCCGGCGGGCAAACACAATCTGCTCGTGCGAGACGTTGAAGGCTCTGACGGATACCTGATACTGCCGCGCCATGTGGAGCGCCAGAGCGCCCCACCCGCATCCTGCTTCCACCACGCTCTCGCCCGGCTGCAACCGGACTTTGCGGCAAACGTAGTCCAGCTTCGCCCGCTGCGCTTCTTCCAGCGTCGCCGAAGTGGAGGGGAAGTACGCGCAGGTATAAACCAATTCGGAGTCCAGCCACAGCTTGTAGAAATCGTTTCCCAGATCGTAGTGACGATGGATGTTGTGACGCGACCCGCGCAAGCTGTTGGCCTGCCACAACTCCATCCACTTGGATGTCAGTCGGGAATACAAACCGGACGCCGCCGCGGTGCTCAAGATTGACTTATAGATTTCCTCGAGCAGCCTGACCAGATCCCCGTCCACTCGGATGCGTCCTTCGGCATATGCCTCGCCAAAGGCCACTTCCGGATCGAGCAGTAAGGCGGCCAGTGTCCGGCGATCTTGGATAGTCAGGGTGGCAACCGGAGAGACGTTCGGCGGCGCCACGCCCGCGCCGTCGCGAAAAACCAGTCGAATCGGTGGATTGCCGATGGCTCGCAGGATTTGCCCTAACAACCAGTTCTCTCGAGCAGGAGACATGGTGTTACTCCTTGGGCCGGCCGCCCTTGAGAATATAACCTAGCATGCCAAGGTCCACTTGTCAGGCGGAAACCCACCCTGTAACTTCCCGGACGGCTTAGCCCACTAAGTCAGGTATCATGAATCGAACCCACTCGGTCGATTCAAAGGCTGATGCCCACTTCTCACTCTCCCCGGAACCGCGGCACACAAACCCGTTTGGCATATGGACTTTTCCTCAGGGAATCGTTCCGCAAGATCCGTGTTACCGCCTCGGTTTTGCCCAGCTCGCGCTTCCTGGCGACCGCCATGCTGGACCAGGTGGAGTTTCGAAAGGTCCGCAACCTGGTGGAGCTGGGGTCCGGAACGGGGGTTATCACGCAAGAGATTCTGCGGCGCATGAGCCCGGACTCCCGCCTGTTCGCCCTGGAGATCAACCGACATTTCGTCCGGCACCTGGGAACCTGTTGCCCAGACACCCGGTTGACCGTGCTGCACGCGGATGCTTCCGATCTGCTGAACCAACTGGCCGCGCACAACGCCGGGTCCATCGACGTGGTGATCTCCTCGCTCGGTCTCACCGGAATGACTCCGGAGCACCGCGCGCGAATCGTCCGGCAGGCCGAAGCCTGCCTGGCCCCGGCCGGCATCATGATGCAGTTCCAGTACGTAACTTCGCTCGCTCCGGTCCCGGATTTGCCCAACCGTCAGCTCCGGCGATTTCAGGAGGGCGAGTTCTTGAAGAAGTACTTCCCCAGCGTCAGCGCGAAGCCGGTCTTGCTCAACCTTCCGCCCGCGCTGGTTTTCACCTGCCGCAAGTAAGTCGCTCGGCCGCGGCCCGTGCAGATTGCGGGTGCTGAATTCCGCTTACGTTTCGCTGAATGTTTCGTCCAATGCACATGCGTCTGGCCGGGTTGGCGATGGCGGTTCTCGCAGGCAGTGTGCCCGCTTGGCCCCAGACGGGCCCGCTCAAGACGGTCGATCAGGTTTTGGAAAAATACCAGCGAGCCCTGGGCGGTGTAGACGCCATAAGGAAAGTCCGATCCGAAACCCGGCATGGACAAGTCGAAGCCACCGGCCTCCCCGGCAAAGTCGCCTTCGTCTCCTACGCCAAGCCGTTCAAGACCCTCCAGAAGGTCACGCTGGCGGACAACCGCGAAATCCTGTCAGGATTCGACGGCCAGATCTCGTGGTCGGTCACGCCGCAGGGGGCGAGCATCGATAAAGCCACCGCGGTGGAAGCCGTGCGCCGCGATGCCGACCTTCAGTATCCGCTGCACCAGCCGGACTATTTCCAAAAACTCGAATTCGCCGGCGTCACGGAGTTTGAAAACCGCCGCTGCTATTGGCTGCACGGCGCCACGCACTGGGGCAAGGACAATAATCAGTTTTACGACGTCGAAACCGGACTGCTGGCGGGCTACCGTTTTCAATCGGACGAATCGTCTTCGGCCAGCATCACGACGGCCGTGTTTCAGGATTACAAGAGCTTCGGCGGGCCGCTGGTAGCCACCAAAGTGATTTCGCGCACGGGCGATCGCACCCAGACCGTCACCTATACGTCCGTGAGCTACGAGCCGCTCGCGGATTCGCTGTTCGACTTGCCGCCAGCCGTCCAAGCGCTGCTGAAATGACGGCCGGCGGAGTCTTGAACGTGTCACACTACTGGATGGAAAGGCGGTGCCGTGTGAATCGCATCCTCGTTCTGGCCGCTGGCAGCCTGCTGATTTTCGCCTGGAGCGCCGCCGCGCAGAAGCCGACGCTGCTGGTTCTCAACAAAGAAGGTTCGGTGGCGATGGTCGATCCCGCCACCGAGAAAGTGCTCGGCCGCGCGCCCACCGGCGAAGGTCCCCACGAGGTGGTGGCCACCACCGACGGCAAGCTCGCGGTCGCATCCAACTACGGCTCCGGACAGATGCCGGGCCACACGCTCTCGGTGATCGATATCGCCGGCCGCAAGGAGTTGCACCGCGTCGATATCGCGCCGCTGACGCGCCCGCATGGCCTGTTCGCGGCCGACGGCAAAGTCTATTTCACCGCCGAAGGCAGCCAGGCGATCGGGCGTTACGATCCAGCCGCCAATCGCGTGGACTGGCAGTTGAGCACCGGCCAGGACGGCACCCACATGGTCGCCATGAGCAAGGATCACAATCTGATCTTCACCTCCAACATCGGTTCCGGCTCGATCTCCATCTTCGAGCGCCAGGGCACGGACTGGCACGCGACCGTGGTGCCGGTGGGCCGCGGAGCGGAGGGTTTCGATCTCTCCCCGGACGGCAAGGAACTCTGGGCCGCCAACGCCGGCGACGGCACCGTTTCGATCATCGACATCGCCGCCAGAAAAGTAGTGCAGACCTTCCCGGTGGGAGCGAAGCGATCCAATCGCCTCAAGTTCACACCCGACGGCCGCCGCGTCCTGATCTCGGACCTGACCACCGGCGACCTGATCGTGATCGATGCCGCCGCGCGCAAGGAAATGAAGCGGGTGAATCTCGGCCGCAGCGTGGCCGGAATCCTGGTGACGCCCGACGGCGCGCGCGCCTACGTGGCCGCGACTCCCGACAACTATGTCGCGGTCGTCAATTTGAAAACGCTCCAGCCGGCCGGCCGCATCTCCACCGGCGACGGTCCGGATGGAATGGACTGGATCGCCGGACACTGACCCTTTCTCGATGCGAGACAATCTGTGGCCGCTGTCGGTTCTGGTTCCGCCGGCCGCCGCTCTCCTGGGAGCCAGCGTGCGCTACTTCGGCGAACTCTCCCGGGGCGCAACGCCTGCGACTGAAGCGCCTGCGCGGCCACCGGCAGCACCTGGTCCCGCACATAAGACAGTTCGCCGAACAGCGGCCGCGTCACGATAAGGCGCTGCCGGCGGTCATCCCAACGATATTCTCCTCCGGATCGCGGCGCGCGATACATTCGCGAACGAATGAATTCGTCTTCGCTGTAGTCTTCCTGGGATGAAAACTCCCAGCCGAGCAGCCAGGCCGCCCGCGACCGCAACCAAGCCGAGCACGGCGAACCATCGCGCGGCCTGCTGCATCCACATAGGCGCAGGGCAAGGGGACCGCGTTGCTTCTCCAGAGCAGCGCGACGCTCGACGGGCCGATCAGCACCAGCGGCGTAAAGCAATACGGCCAAATCCGAGCGAGGCCAGGCCGGCGGCTAGCGCGAGGACCAGAAAGAGTCCATGGACTCATCAGTCCACGATTGTATCCTCGGGCGCCGGCGCCTGCGGGATCAATGCTGCGATTTCGCCGCGGGTTTACTCTTCGCCGCCGTCTCTAACGGTGGCTGGCTTTCGATCCACACCACGTTGGGAGGCTCCTTGCTGGATGTCACCTTCGGATCCGGTACGGCCGCCCCAGCCTCCTGGTAGCGGAAGGCCACGAACACGGTCTTGCCCGCGCATTCGGACTTGAATTTCGACGCGCGAACGGCCTTTTCCACCGCTGGCGCGAGCAACCTGGCGCCTTCAGAAAAAGCTGACACCACCTGGGTGTCGACCTTATCGACGGCTCCCTGCGCGCTCAACTGGATGGTGGTCCAGACTGAACCGTCCACGCGTTCTTTGAGCGCCGCCTGAGGGTACTCCGGCGTGGTCAGCTGCTCGAAACACTCGATGCCCGGCCGGGGCGGTGCAGCAGCCTGTTGCTGTCCTCGTCCTCCCCGCTGCGCTTTCACCGGTATCGACATCAAAAGAGAAGCAACCGCAACTACAAGCAAAGTTCGCATTTCACGTCTCTCCAAATGGCAAATGGTTGACCATAAGACCGTGCGGTGGCCACACTGCGAAATCGGCGGCCATCATTCACGGCAAAACCGAAACCCGCTGCGTTCCGCGGAACCGGTCTAAGAGCATATCAGAGCTGTGCGTTTTATGCAGCCTGGCATGCCTCTGTGGCGATGGCAAACTCCGCGCAGATGCGGTCTGCAGGCCCTTGCATCGGCTCACCAAAGTCCGATGATGACCAGGACCGCATAGAGCGATGACAGCGCCAGCGCCCGTTGTCCGACGCGCTTGAGCGGAAGCTGGAGCGCGACGCGGTCGCGTTGGCCGCGCAGGTCGTACCCGTAACCGGCTGCGGCCACTAGCAGCGCCAGCGCGATCCAGAAACGCCCCAGGACGGCAGCGGCGATCGCGCCGCAGGCGAGCACACCCAGCGCGACTTGGGCCGCGCGCCGGTATCCTTCGGCGGCGGGCGCAGTGCCGCGCGAGGCGATGCGCGCATCCAGCCGGGCGTGCACAACCAGGATTCCGGCGGTCGCCTGCATCGCCAGCAAAAGCCACAACCACCAGCACCAGCCGGCGATGGAGCCGGTTGCCGAGAGTGAAGTCGCGAGCGAACTGGAAGTAAGCGCCGCCGCGCTGGCGATCTGAAACAGCGTGGAGCGTTGGCGGTTCTTGACGTTGATCGCCACCGCCAGCACAGAAAAAACACCGACGCCCGAGCCCAGCGCTACGATCGCCGTTAGGGGCCAACGGGCCGCGAGCACGATCCCGCACAAGATCAGGATGAGAGTCCAGCCGGCGAACGATCGCAGGGCCGCGGCAGTTTCCGGATGCGGCTGCTTCCAGACCAAGCGCTGGCGCGCCAGCACCACCAGCGGATCTTTGGCCGACAGGGCCGCGATGGCCGCCACCAACGTCGCCAGCTCGGTCCAGCGCCACTGGTGGGCAAGAATCGCGGCACAGACGATGGGCGTCAGCAGCATCGCGGTGGCGCCGTGTTCGCGCGGCAGAAACCTGGTCTTCGGATGCGGCTCCCTCGATGTAGTCGCGCTCATTTCCCGCACGTCTGACCTCAATTTGAGTTTAAGCGTTAGGGATCGGCGCGAGTTCCGCCGATAGAGGGTCGAGGTTTTACTTAGCTACCGGCTTGGCGCGCTTGCCCTGCAGTTCTTTCGACTTCAGGACCTTCTTCTGGAAGCGGTCGACACGCCCTTCGGTGTCCACCAGCTTCTGGCGGCCGGTGAAGAACGGGTGGCAGCTGGAACAGATTTCCACTCGGATGTCACCCTTGTTCGTCGACCTGGTCTTGAAGGTGTTTCCACAGGCGCACACGACGTTGACTTCGTCGTAGGCAGGATGAATTCCGGCTTTCATTGGCGGCAAATCCTTTCGATGGGGTTCCCGACAGCCGTGCAGAACGCGGCGCCAGGAAGCGATGACGAAATTAGTATAGCAGACACAAACCCCCGCAGCGCCGAAACGGGCGATGCGGGGGCCGGTAGCCTAGGTTAATCCCAGGTGGTGCTTAATTTTCGCGCAGGGAAGCGGCCGGTCCACAGGAGCAGCGGCTTCGTCACTGAACGAAACCTGAACGTTCGAACGGTCGACTCTAACAGTCGGCCACCTCGCGCGTGGAATTAAAGCTACAGTCACTACAGTCACTACTATTGCTCATGTTAGACTGGACCACCTCCTTTCTCAGTGATGCCTTCATCATAAGACCCACTGTTCGGATCTGTCAAATTATTTCTATCGCGCCACTATATATAGGGTGATGGTTGTTGCCTTGGTACTATCCTATGGATTCAACAAAACTGAGTGAGTGTCCGCGAGCCTGCGTTTTTCAGGATGGACGCCGACCGAGCCGGTCGCGCAACAACAAATAAAAAGCCCCGCACTGCTGCGGGGCCTTTGACGAAAACCAAACCAATAGAGGCAACTCCCCAGGTACCTGTCTATCCGACCCCTGAAGCGCTCATTTCCAGTGCAATCCGGAAGCCAGAGGGTAAGGCGCTGGAAATACACGCCCGGATCAAATGACAATCCTGTTTCTGGAAGAGAACGTCGCCTGGAGGCTACCGGATTCAGAAACACGGCCGGGGTTACAATAGCCACTGGTGTCTACTACCGCTCCAGGGCGGCCGGCACAAGCCGCCCAGGTTCCCAGGCCGGACGAACCGGCCACGCGGCTATCGCTGTTCGCGTTTTTCATCTGCGGAATTCTGATGTCGTTCCTGGGCGCGATCCTGCCCGCCTGGCGCTACCACTTGGAAGAAAGCTTCCCAGAAATCGGGAACTACTTCTTGAGCTTGAATCTGGGATTTCTTCTATCGGCGGGAGTTGCACATGTTCTGCTGACGCGCCGGGGCGCGAAATTCGTGCTGGTGTTCGCCAACTGTGTCGCGTGCGGCGGCTTTCTGTTTCTGGCGGTGGCTTCTCCACCCGCGCCGGCGGCCTGGAGACTGGCGGGCCTGCTATGGATCGGCGCCAGCGCCGGGCTGCTGAACACGGGAATGTTTCAAGTGATCTCGCCGCTGTATCAGCGCGATCGCGCCGCCACCACCAACCTGGCAGGCGTGCTGTTCGGGCTGGGCTGCGCGCTCACCGCGCTGCTGGTGGCTGGCACTTATTACGTCTACACCGTGCCCAGCATCCTGATCCTGGTGGCGCTGATACCCGGATTCGCGGCGGGACTTTACGCCAAGTCCAGGTTTCCCCGCACTCCGGTTCTCCATTCCTTCGCGGTCTCGCGGATCTGGCGCGATTTCCAGAATCCCGGAGCGGTGCTGTTCAGCCTCCTGCTGTTCTTTCAGTTCGGCAACGAGTGGTCGATCGCCGGCTGGCTGCCGCTGTTTCTGATCCGGCGGCTGGGGATCAGCCCGGAAGCCTCGTTACTCATGCTGGCCTTGTATTGGGCGGCGCTGCTGGTGGGGCGCATAATTTCGCAATCGGTGATGAAGCGCATGAGCCATTGGAGTCTGCTGGTTGGGTCGATTCTGTCGGCGCTGCTCGGCACCATCGTGCTGGCCTTCACCAACAACCGTTTCGGTGCCGTGATGGGCGTGCTGTTCGTCGGAGCGGGCTTTGCATCCATTTATCCGCTGGTGGTGATGCGCATCGGGCATCGTTTTCCGGAGTATCATCCGGGCGTTTTCAACGGGCTGTTCTCGGTGGCGGTTACCGGGGGACTGCTGGCGCCGTGGTCGCTCGGCTTCTTGGCCCAGGCTTGGGGCATTCAGGCCGTCATGATGGTTCCGCTGTTGGGCACGTGCATGGTGTTCGTCCTGATGCTCCTGATCCGGCTGGAAGCGAAACTGAGCGGCCTGGCGGAAATCAAAGCAGGCGGAGTCTAGCTTTCCGCGTGCCGCCGCCGTCGTATTCGAGATCGAGCGAGCGGATGGACCTGGCGTCGCCATCGAAGCGGAAAAGCAGATAGCCGGCCGCGGGCCTGGTGACGGTGCCTTCGAGACCGGCGGCGGAGCCCGGCTGATGGCCGCTGGTTTCGCTCGGATCGAGCGAGATCGGACTGCGTGGCATTTTGGACTGGCTGTCACGGCTTTCAGAGGAAGAACTCGACTTCAGCGGCGGCCCGCCCAGGGCCACCGATCCGCCGTGCGGGGACGATTCCGGCTGCACTGCGGCGACCGTCGCGGTTCCGGGAGAAAGCGCCCGCAGCGCCACGCTGCTGCCGTTGACGTGCAAAGTGAACTGGCTTTTGGAAACCTGTACGCCGGTCCGGAGGATCGGGAAAACGGCCACTTCCACCACCAGATACTCTCTGCCGGCGAACTCGCTTTTGCCTCCCGGCATGCCGTCGGGCAGAAATTCGGCGCCGATTTCCATGCTGGAAAGCCGGTAGTGCGCGGGATAATCGGAGGCTTTGGGACGCGTCGTGGGGCGCTGGGCAGCGAGCGCGAGAGACAGGGCGAGCAGGATCGCTAGGATTCGGATCGCCACGTCCTCGATTATACCTCCGCACTGCGCCGGCACTCGCTGGCCTAGAATGACAATGACATGCGCGCTGTGCTGCTGTTATGTCTGATGCTTGCGCCGCTGGCCTGGGGCGCGGACATCCAATCGAAAATCGGCCAGCTCATCGCGGGATCGCCCGCCTTGTCCGGCGCGTTTGTGGGACTCGAAGTTCTGAACCTCAGCGACGGGAAAATCCTGTACCAGTTGAATTCCGATCACCTGTTCGTGCCGGCGTCGAACATGAAGCTGTTCACCAGCGCGCTGGCGCTCGAGCGGCTGGGTCCCGAATATCGTTTCCGCACCGAGGTCCGCGCCGATCGGCCGGTGGATGCGAAGGGCACTCTGGCGGGCGATCTGGTTTTCGTGGGCGGCGGCGATCCGAGCCTGTCGGGCCGAAGCTATCCGTATCGGTACCGCGCGGGGTCCACGCCGGGCGCCGACTATTCGTTCCGGGCTGTCGAGGAACTTGCGGGCCAGCTTGTCTCGCGCGGCTTGAAGCGCGTCGACGGCGACATCGTGGGCGACGACCGCCGCTATGTTTGGGAGCCGCACGCGGGCGTATGGTCGACCGGCGATGCAACTTGGGACTACGGCGCGCCGGTGAGCGCACTGATCGTCGACGACAACAGCCTGGCAGTGACGCTCGTGCCGGCTGCGAGCGCGGGTGAGCTGGCGCAGGTTCGCGTGTCGCCCGCTTTCGAGTATTTTTCGATCGACAATCGCGTCCGCACCGTGGAGGGCGGCGAGCGCAAGGTGGAGTTCGAGCGCCAATCCGGGCGGCAACTGCACATCTGGGGTACGCTGCCCATCGCAGATCCGGGCGTCACACAACTGCTGGCGGTGGACGATCCTGCATTGTATGCCGCCGAGGTGCTGCGCGACGCGCTCCAGCGCCGGGGTGTGGCGATTCGTGGGCGAGCGTTTGCGCGACACCGGTTCTCCGATGACGGAGAGGCCGCCGCGCCATCTCAAGCTCGCGTCATCCTGGCTGAGCGAACTTCGCCGCCGCTGGCCGAGCTGCTCGAAGTGCTCGATAAGGAAAGCCAGAACCTGCACGCGGAGGTGATGCTGCGCGAGGTGGGGTTCGTCAAGAAGCACGCCGGAAGCCGCGAGACCGGCCTGGCCGAGATGCGGGAGTTCCTGGAAAACGAAGCCGGCATACCGAAGGACAGCTTCCTGTTCACCGACGGATCGGGAGTCAGCCGCAGCACGCTGGTGAAGCCCGAGGCGATCGCCGGGCTGCTGGCGTACATGTACAAGTCCAGCCACCGCGAGCTGTGGATGAGCCTGCTGCCGATCGCGGGCGCGGATGGAACGCTGGCCAAGCGTTTTGAAGATCGCCCCGAGGCGCGCGCCATCCATGCCAAGACCGGCACGCTGGCGCACGTGCGGGCGATCTCGGGTTACGTGACGGCGCCCCAGCGCGATCCGCTGGGGTTTTCGCTGCTGGTGAACAACTACGATGCGCCCGCCGCGGAGATCACGCGGGCGCTCGACCGGATCGTGCTGGCGCTGCTCGAATGACGGGCGCCGGTGACGCTAGAATGTCTGAGGCTGAGGAAATGGAGCACAAGACTTCCGAAAAACTTTTTGCCTGCGCTCAGAAGCTGATTCCGGGCGGGGTGAACTCGCCCGTCCGGGCGTTCCGCAGCGTGGGCGGCACGCCGCTCTTCATCGCCAAGGGCGAGGGCTCGCGCATCTACGATGTGGACGGCAACGAATACATCGACTACGTCGGTTCGTGGGGGCCGCTGATCCTGGGGCACCGCTTTCCGCCGGTGATCGAGGCGCTGCGAGAGGTGCTGGAGATCGGTACCAGCTTTGGCGCGCCCACCGAGCGCGAAGTGGAGCTGGCCGAGTTGATTCGCGAATGCGTGCCTTCCATCGAGATGGTGCGGCTGGTGAATTCAGGCACCGAAGCCACCATGAGCGCGCTGCGCGTGGCCCGGGGCTTTACCGGGCGCGACCTGACCATCAAGTTCGAGGGCTGCTATCACGGCCACGTGGATTCGCTGCTGGTGAAGGCCGGCTCCGGCATGGCGACGCTGGGCATCGCCGATACCGGGGGCGTGCCGGAAGCATTCGCCGCCACCACGCTGGCGCTGCCTTTCAACTCGATCGAGGCGGTGGAGGCCGCGTTTCGCGAGCGGGGCGACCGGATCGCCGCCGTGATCGTCGAGCCGGTGGTCGGCAACATGGGCTGTGTCCCGCCCGCCGCGGGATTCCTGGAGGCGTTACGGCGCATCACCGCCCAGTACGGCGCCCTGCTCATTTTCGACGAAGTCATGACCGGGTTTCGCCTGGCATTGGGCGGCGCTCAGCAGCGCTTCGGCATCCAGCCCGATCTGACCACGCTTGGCAAGATCATCGGAGGCGGGCTTCCGATCGCGGCCTATGGAGGGCGCGCCGACGTGATGAGCAAGATCGCCCCGCTCGGCCCGATCTATCAGGCCGGAACGCTTTCCGGCAACCCGCTGGCCGTGAGCGCCGGGATCGCGATGCTGCGCCACCTGAAGGCGCATCCGGAAGTTTACGAGCAGTTGGAGCGCCGGACCGCGCAGCTCACCGCGAACCCGCCGGCGGGAATCACGGTCAACCGCGTCGGATCCATGTTCACCTTCTTCTTCAATCCCGGGCCGGTGACCGATTGGGAATCGGCCAAGCGCTCCGATACGGGCCAATTCCGCGAATTCTTCCACTGGATGCTGGAGCACGGAGTGTATCTGGCGCCTTCGCAATTCGAAGCCGGCTTCGTGTCGGCTGCGCACAGCGAGCAAGACATCGCCCGGACCGCGGAGGCCGCCCGGGGCTTCTTTGCCTCCCCGGACCACCGGCCCTGACGAGGAGTTAGAATAGGGGGAGTATGAACCAAAGCACGGCAGACCCGGCCGAAATGGGGCTGGGTGCTGTTGGCCTGGACCTGCCGGCCTGGAAGAAGGCCATCGGGACCACGGCCGCTGTTCTGCTCGCCATTCTGTTCTTCAGCTCCGGCGCCTGGAAGCTGTCCGATCCATTCTGGTGGTCGCAGTTCCTGACCGAGCTACGCGTGCCGGCGGTGCTGGCGCTGCCTGGATCGCTGGCGCTGGGCATCGGCGAGACGCTGGGAGCGGTCCTGATCCTGGTGCCGCGGTTCCGGCGCTGGGGAAGCTGGCTGATCGCCCTGTTGCTGGTGGTGTTCATGCTGTATATCGGCGCCAACTACAGCACCCTGGTAGGGAAAGATTGCAGTTGCTTTCCGTTGGTGAAGCGATCCATCGGCCCGGGCTTCTTCGTCGGCGACGGCACCATGCTGCTGATGGCCGTGCTGGCGGGCTGGTGGTCGCGCAATTCCGGGAATCTGCGCGCCGCGCTGGCGGTGCTGGCCACGGTGGTGGTGTTCGCGGGCGTTTCCTACGGCGTGAACTCCACGCTGCAAGACGGGATCCAGGCGCCCGATTCGGTCAGCGTGGATGGAAAACCGTTCTCGCTGATCCGCGGTCATGTTTTCCTGTTCTTCTACAATCCCGAATGCATGCATTGCGACGCCGCCGCGCGCCGGATGTCCAAACTGGATTGGAAGGACACCAAGGTGGTTGCGATTCCGGTGCAGGATCCGCAGTTCGCGGCGAGTTTTCTCCGCGACACCGGACTGAAAGCCGGCACGTCGAACGATCTGGACGCGTTGCGCGCGAAGTTCAAGTTCGTGGACGCCCCCTATGGCGTGGCGCTGGATCGCGGACGGCAGAAAGCAGCCATAGCGGCGGCGGCCTTCGAGGACGCTGAACCGGCTGCGACGCTGCGCCGGCTGGGGTTCGTGAAGTAGTCGCTTCACGGATCGATTGGCTGGGCGGCGGCGGGTTCCGGCTCCGGCTGCTGGTTTTGGCACGACAGCAGAGCCTGCGTCGCGGCATCCATCAGCGCCGGCGCGAGCCACAGGTAGTCGGTCCCCGGGTAGAGACGCCGCAGTTGGAAACTCCAGCGCTTGGCGAACAGCGCGATTCTCCGCGTCTGTTCCTTGGGTTTGAGCCGCTCCAATCCGCCGAGCTCGATGAGCGCGTTCATGAGGACGCTTTCGGCGCGGATCAGAACGAACAGGCACTTCCGGCTCTTGCTCAACCTCTGGACATCGTCGATGATGTGCGCCGCCCGTTTGGCTCGGTATTGATCGGCTACCTGGTCGCAGCCTGCCTCGCGCAATTTGGTCTCGGTGTGGGCGAGCAAATCGGTCAGGCCCGGCCGGGCGTTGCGGATCAGTCGGGTGAGCAATCCGGGATTCAAGACGTCATAGGTAAGATCGGTCCGGACCCGGGCGCGGAACGGACGGCTGGCTTGATAGATCAGCATCGGGTAGGCTCTAATGACATCTTGAAAGGCGTCCAGGTTGTCGAAATAGGCGGCCGGCACGCGTTCGCGCAGGGTGGTCTGGAGCGCGATGGAGATCCGGGCGAAGACCGGCAGGAATTGCGGGCTGCGCTCGACGGGCGCCTGGAGCCAGCACGGATCGGGTTGGGGAAATTTAACCTCAGGAATTATCGCCTGCATTCCTTGATTCGCGTGGTCCTGTTATGAAGTTTATAAAAACGAAGCCAGCAGGAAGCTGAATGTGCGGCAATTCAAAGACCGGTAATTCGGTAGAAATAGCACGAAAGACAAGGGGATAGTGCGACGATTAATTTCCTGAAATGGCTTGTGACTCGAAAGCTGAGTGGCGCGCCGGCTCCCTAACGGTGGCGGCTCGGCAAGTGGCTGTGAACGGCGGCGGGCGATGAGCGGCGACCTAGCGGCTGGCAGCGGGCGAGGGGTGGCTGGACAACGCCGCTGTTCTCAGATCGCTCTGCGAAGCGCCGTCTTGAGCGGCGGCCGGCAAACCCAGGCAAGCCGTGAAATGAAAGGTACTGCCGTGACCGGGTTCGCTCTCGAGCCAGATCTTGCCGCCCATCAGCTCCACCAGGCGGGTGGAGATGGTTAGGCCCAGGCCAGTTCCGCCATACGATCGCGTCATGGACTCGTCGGCCTGCGAGAAGGCCTGAAAGATGACCTCGTGCTTGTCGCGAGGAATCCCGATTCCGGTATCCTTCACCGCAAAGTGCAGGCACGCTTGATCGGACGTGATGGATTCTACTCCGGCGCGCAGCACGATTCCGCCCGACTGAGTGAACTTGACGGCGTTCCCGAGCAAGTTGACCAGAACCTGACGCAGCCGGCTCGGGTCGCCGGTGACCTGGTCGGGGACCCTTAGCGCGATCTCATGAGTGAGCGTCAGATTCTTCTGGCGAGCCGTGAGCGCCAGCGCGGCGACGGTCTCGGAAACCAGTTTGCGCACATCGAAGCGCACCTGTTCCAGATCCACGCGGCGGGCGTCCACTTCGGAGAAATCCAACACGCCGTTCAAGAGACGAAGCAGCGACAACGCGGAGTTCTTCGCGGTTTCGAGCAGGGAGCGTTGCTCGGAGGAAAGATTGGTTTCGAGCGCCAGCTCGGTCATTCCGATGATGCCGTTCATGGGTGTGCGCAGCTCGTGGCTGATGTTGGCCAGGAAGCTGCTCTTGGCCTCGTTGGCGGCTTCGGCCATCTTCTTGGCGGACTCGAGCTGTTGCCGGTCCTCGAACGCGCCGCGATACTGCGCGTTCAGATGCCTGCCCTGGAACAGCAGGAAGCCGGAGTACAGGATCCACATCGCGCCGACGCTGTATCCGTCGCCGCCGGTCCAGAGACAGATCACGGTGCTTGGCAAGAGCAGCGGCACCAGGTGCCAGTAGAGATACAGCAGCCGCGGCGTGAGAGAAACCAGCGAGCCGGCGCTCAGCCCCAGGGTGCAGAAGGTCAGCAGGACCGAGTTCCAGCTGGTGTATCCGTACCACACATACGCTCCCGCGGTGAACAGACCCCAGACACTGGAGAACACCAGTTGACACGAACAGAAGCCAGCCCGCCAGAGCGCGGGGTTGCGGCCATATAGTTCATCTTTGCGGATCACCAGAAAGAGGCGCGCGATTGAGGCGCCGGTGGCCAACGCAGCGAACAGGCTGACGGCCAGCGGGTGGTGTTGAAAGTAGCCGCCCGCGAGCAGGATGAACTGCACCGCTCCCAGGCCGGACCAGATGGCCGCCACGGAGCGCCGTGCGATGTCGGAGTCCTGCTGCGCCTCCAGGTCGAGACGCAAAGATTCGGCTGGCGTTTCCACGGTTACCTTTTAATCGGCAAGTCTCGTAGAAAGCTTGAGTTAGGTTGAAACATTTTCCGGTGATCGCGTGCCAACCGGACGGGCGGCCAGGGACCTGAAAGGGCGCCGCTAAAGAATTCGCCGGAAAGGATTTCCACCGATCTGCCGATGGAGCATTTGCGCCCGGTCCCGCGTTCGAGTGATAATGCGCAGGGCGGCTGTTTATGGTAGGCCAGACGATCGTTCACTACAAACTGCTCGAGAAGCTCGGCGCGGGCGGCATGGGCGAGATCTACAAGGCGGAAGACACCCGCCTGCATCGCACGGTAGCCGTCAAGGTTCTCACACCCGCTGTGTCGGGCGACGACGAGCGCCGCAAACGCTTTTTGCAGGAAGCCCAGGCTGCGTCGGCTCTCAACCATCCCAACATCATCACGGTTTACGACATCGTGACCGAGGGCGACACGCAGTGCATCGTGATGGAGTACGTGGCGGGCAAGACCCTGCGCGACTCGACGCCGCCGGGCGGGATACCGGTGCCGCAGGCCCTCGGGTACGCAGTGCAAATGGCCAGCGCGCTCGGCGTCGCGCACGCGGCTGGGATCATTCACCGCGACCTGAAGCCGTCCAACATCATGATCACGCCGTCGGGCCTGGTGAAGATTCTGGACTTCGGGCTGGCCAAGTGGCTGGAGCCGTTGCCGGGCGAGCAGAGCGGCGAGCAGCCTACCGTCGAGCAGAACCAACTGACGCGCGAAGGGTCCATCATCGGCACGGTGAGCTACATGTCTCCCGAACAAGCCGAGGGCAAGCGGGTGGACACGCGCAGCGACATCTTCGCGTTCGGCTCGGTGTTGTACGAAATGCTCACCGGGCGGCGCGCGTTCGAGGGGACGTCTGGGATCTCGACGCTGTCGGCGATTCTGCGCGATGAAGTGAAGCCGATTTATGAAACGGCGCCGGATGTTCCGCCGCTGCTGGAACAGATCGTGCTGCGCTGTCTGCAAAAGGATCCGGATTCGCGCTGGCAGTCCATGAAGCAGATCGAAGGAGCGCTCACCACGCTGCAACGCCAGCTGGATCCGGGCAGCCAGTATGGATCGCCGTTGTCGACCACAACGATGCATGTCCCGGCTGCCGCTGTTCCGCCGCCGGCTCCGCCGACTGCTGCGCGACCGCCTGCTGCGCCTCCGCCAGTTGCGCCTCCGCCTCCTGCTCCGCGGCCTGCTGCACCTTCGGCTGCCGCGCCTCCGCCTCCTGCACCGCCTGCCGCGCCTCCGCCGGCTGCCTCTTCGAATCCTCCATCCGCGCCGCCGCCTCCGGTTCCCTCCGGCGCCAGCAAGCCGGCAACTCCGGCTCCGGCAACACGCGCGACCGTGGCTGCGCGGCCCGCGACATCGCCCAACGCCTCGAAAACGATGGCGGTGCTGCTGGGTTTGGTCGGCGTCGTGTTAGTGGGTGCGGCCGGGACGGGCTGGTGGTACACGCATCGCAATCCACCGCCTCCGCCGCCTCCTCCGCACGTCGAGACGCAGACTCAGCCCACGCCGGCGCCAGCTCCGGTGGCGGAGAATCCGCCTCCGCCTGCTGTCGAGTCCACGCCGACTCCCGAGCAACCGCCAGCGCAGCCGGCGAAGCCCGTGAAGAAGGCTCCGCCCAAACAACCGACCGCCAAGAAGACCACACCCGCGCCGCCCCAGCCGCAAGCTCCCGCTCCCGCGCCGGCTGCGACTCCACAGCAGCAGCCTGAGAAGGCTGAGGCGCCAAAGCCTGCCCAGCCCAGCCAGCCGCCGCGACCCGTGGTGCAAACCGTGCTCGCGAAGGTGGGCGACGGCCTGCCGTTCCGCATGATCCTGAATCAGGACATTCCCGCCGAAGCACAAGAAGGACTGGCGGTGCGCTTTACGGTGCCGGAAGATTTCCAGGTAGACGGCAAGACGGTGATAGCCAAGGGCGCCACTGTCACGGCCTCGGTAGTAGGCGAGACAGGCAAGAAATTTCTCGGCATCGGCGGCAAGAAGGTCATTTACCAGTTGCTGAAGGTGAATGCCGTGGACGGCAAGCAGATCAGTGTCCGCGCTACTTCCGGCCACAGCGGCGAGGGACCGGTGGTGCGCCCGTTCGAAGTTCCCAAGGGTTCCAAGAAAAAGGGATTCGCGGCCGTGCAGGGAACCGAGTACATCGGCTACATCGACGGCGAGCAGAGCGTGGCTGTCCGCAAGTAATCCGATTCAAATCTTTTCCGACACTCTTGGTCGCGAACAGCGATCATAGGAATAGCGACTTCACCTCACGGAGTGTGTGTCATGCAAGCAACTATTCCTGCTGAAGCCCTGAATGTCGATCAAACCCCGCTGTCGCCCGAAGAAGTGCGAAAGATCGATGCGTATTGGCGCGCCGCGAACTATCTTTCGGTCGGACAGATTTACCTGTACGACAATCCGCTGTTGACCGAACCGCTCCGCGTGGAGCACGTTAAGCCTCGCCTGCTGGGGCACTGGGGCACGACGCCGGGACTGAATTTCATCTACGTCCATGCGAACCGCGTGATCAAGAAGTACGACCTGGATATGATTTACATCTGCGGGCCCGGGCACGGCGGTCCTGGGATGGTGGCGAACACGTGGCTGGAAGGATCGTATTCCGAATTCTTCCCCAACATTCCGCAGGACGCTGAGGGGATGAAGCGGCTGTTCACGCAATTTTCATTTCCGGGCGGCATTCCGAGCCACGCCGCGCCGGAAACTCCCGGGTCGATTCACGAGGGCGGGGAACTGGGCTACGCGCTGCTGCACGCGTACGGTGCGGTGTTCGACAATCCCGACCTGCTGGCCTGCTGCGTGATCGGCGACGGCGAGGCGGAGACCGGCGCGCTGGCCACTAGCTGGCATTCCAACAAGTTCCTGAACCCGGCGCACGACGGCGCAGTGATTCCCATTCTGCATTTGAACGGCTACAAGATCGCGGGGCCGACGGTTCTGGCGCGCATCCCTCGCGAGGAACTAGCCGAGCTGCTGCGAGGCTACGGATATCAACCCTATTTCGTGGCCGGTCACGAGCCGGAACCGATGCACCAGTTGATGGCGGCGACACTCGACCGCGTGGTGGAAGAGATCCGGGCTATCCAGAAAGATGCGCGGGAGCGCGGTTTCTCTCAGCGGCCGCGCTGGCCGATGATCGTGCTGGAGACGCCCAAAGGCTGGACCGGTCCCAAGGTTGTCGACGGCTTGCAAATCGAAGGGACGTTTCGCGCGCATCAGGTGCCGGTGGCTGAGATACAAACCAATCCGGAACATCTGAAGATTCTGGAAAGCTGGATGAAGAGCTACCATCCCGAGGAGCTGTTCGACGAGAACGGCGCGTTGATTCTGGAGTTGCGCGAGCTCGCGCCCAAGGGGCCGCGGCGCATGGGGGCGAATCCGTACGCCAACGGCGGGCTGCTGCTGAAGGACCTGCGTCTGCCGGATTTTCGCGGCTATGCCGTGGACGTGCCCAAGCCCGGCGTGGTGGTCGGGGAGGCCACTCGCATCTTGGGGAACATGCTGCGCGACGTCATGAAGCTCAACCTGGGTTCGCACAACTTTCGGATCTTCGGCCCGGACGAGACCGCTTCCAATCGTCTGAACGCCGTGTTCGAAGTGACGGACCGCGCCTCCACTGCGATTGTTTTGGCCAACGACGATCACGTTTCACCCGACGGGCGCGTCATGGAAGTGCTCAGTGAGCACATGTGCCAGGGATGGCTGGAGGGCTACCTGCTCACCGGACGGCACGGTTTCTTCTCGTGCTACGAAGCCTTCATTCACATCATCGACTCGATGTTCAACCAGCACGCCAAGTGGCTCAAGACCACGCGCGCTATCGCCTGGCGGCGGCCGATCGCTTCGCTGAATTACCTGCTGACGTCGCATGTCTGGCGGCAGGATCACAACGGCTTCAGTCATCAGGACCCGGGTTTTATCGACCTGGTGGTGAACAAGAAGGCGGACGTGGTGCGCGTATATCTGCCGCCGGACGCCAACTGCCTTCTCTCGGTGGCCGATCACTGCCTGCGGAGCCGGCACTACATCAACGTGATCGTGGCGGGGAAACAGCCGGCCCTGCAGTGGCTCTCGATGGACGCGGCCGTACAGCATTGCACCAGCGGAATCGGCATCTGGGACTGGGCCAGCAACGATCAGGGCGGCGAGCCGGATGTGGTGATGGCGTGCGCCGGCGATGTCCCGACGCTCGAAACGCTGGCGGCCGTGGATTTGTTGCGCCGGCGTCTGCCCGATCTGAAAGTCCGGGTGGTGAATGTGGTCGACCTGATGACGCTGCAGCCCGCGTCCGAACATCCGCATGGACTGTCGGACCGCGATTTCGACGCGATCTTCACCAGGAATAAACCCATCGTGTTTGCGTTCCATGGTTATCCCTGGCTGATCCACCGCCTGACCTACCGCCGCGCCAATCATGACAACATGCACGTGCGCGGATACAAGGAAGAGGGGACCACCACGACGCCTTTCGACATGACGGTGCTGAACGATCTGGATCGCTTTCATCTGGCGGGCGACGTGATCGACCGGGTGCCGCGGCTGTCCGGGGTGGCGGGTCACGAGAAGCAATGGCTGCGCAACCGGCTGATCGAGCACAAGCTCTACATCTCGCGCTACGGCGACGACATGCCGGAGATTCGCGACTGGCGCTGGCCCCATGCGACGTGATCGGGGAGCAAGCTCAAGTAGAGGCGTTCACACGAGTGTGAACGCGGCACGCACGAGTGCGTGCGCCACGGATTCGGCGTGAGGGTTCTGGTGCTCAATGGCGGATCGAGCAGCTTCAAGTGCTGGTTCGCCGATCTGGCGGATGGGCCGCTGCCGGTCGAAGCACCGCAGCCGCGGTGGACGGCTCGCGCCGACTGGAGTCGCCACAATGGTGGCGCGGAAATCCACATCGCTCGATCGGACGGCGCTAACGTCCAGCGCCGGATCCCAGTGCAGGCGCCGGTCGCGGTTCTGGAACCGGTGCTCGAATCGCTTTGGAAAGGCGACGCCGCCGTAATCGATTCGCCTTCCCGTATTGACGTGGCCGGGCATCGCATCGTTCACGGCGGCCCGGTTTATCGGGAAAGCACTCCGCTTACCTCAGAGGTGCGCGCGGCCATCGCACGCGAGGTGGAGTTTGCTCCCGAGCACAATCGCTTTGAGCTGGAGGCGGTGGAGACGGTCGATCGATTTATCGGAAGCGGCGTTCTTCAAATCGCCACCTTCGATACCGGCTTTCATTCCACGCTCCAGCCCGCGGCGTTCGTGTACGCGGGGCCGCACGCCTGGCTCGAGCAAGGCGTCCGCCGTTACGGTTTTCATGGAATCAGCCATCAATACGCAGCGCAGCGCGCGGCCGCGATGCTGCGCCGGGATGAGCGCGATCTGAAGCTGATCGTCTGCCATCTCGGCAACGGCGCATCGCTCGCGGCCGTGCGTGGCGGTAAAAGCGTGGACACCAGCATGGGCTTCACGCCGCTCGAAGGCGTCATGATGGGGACGCGCTCGGGATCCATCGATCCGGGCATTCTGATTTATCTGATACGGCACCGCGGATATAGCGCCGAGCAGTTGGACCACATCCTCAACCAGGAATCGGGATTGTTGGGGCTCTCGGGCGTGTCGGGCGACATGCGCGAAGTGCTGCGAGCGATCGAGGGCGGCAACGCGCGGGCGAAGCTGGCGTACGACGTGTACGCACACCGCCTGACGCGCGAGATCGGCGGGATGCTGGCGGTGCTGGGCGGCGTGGACGCGCTGGTCTTCACTGGAGGCGTGGGAGAAAACTGCGCGCCTCTCCGGGAGTCAGTATGCGGGCAGTTCAGCTTTCTCGGCCTGAAGCTGGATGTTGCCAGGAACGCCGCGCCGAAGCTGGATCAGGACGTCGCGGCCACGGATTCAGCCGTGCGGGTTCTGGTGATCCGCGCCGAGGAAGAGTGGGAAATTGCCCGCGAATGTCATCGCCTGGCCGAGGCGCGTCTCAGTCGCCCGCCAGGTTGACGGTGTTGGCCTCGTGCGCCACGCCGCGCGGCTCCATCGGAAGGCGCAGGCAGAACTTCGCGCCCGGGCCATTCACGTCGGCCCACATATCGCCGCCGTGATCGAGCAGCGTCTGGCGCGAGAGAGCCAGGCCCAGACCCAGCCCGTTCTTCTTGCCGACGGTGACGAACGGCTGAAACAGGCGCCCTCGCAGCGCCGGATTGAGCCCCGGCCCGGTGTCCTGCACTTCGACCAGAATACTGTCGCCATCGGCTTGGGATCGAATCGAAATCGATCCGCCGGACCGCATGGCCTCGATGGCGTTCTCGAACAGGTTGGAGAACACGCGCTCGATTCGCGCCCGCGCCATGGGGCATTCCTGATCCTCGGGAACCTGGGCAATCAGCTCCACCTTGCCGGCGTCGGCGGCGGGCGCGACCGTGGTCCAGGCGGCCGCGATCACTTCCTTCAAACTGCACGTCTCGGTCAAGTCCGACTTGCCGCGCGCGACGTTCAATAGCTGCTGCAGCATATCCTGGATGCCGCGAGAAGCGCGATAAATATTGCGCGCCAGGCGCTTGATCTGTTCTTCACCCAAATGGCCGTCCATCAGCATTTCCGCGCCGGCATAGATGGCCGCGAGCGGATTCCGAAGATCGTGGACGATGGAAGTGGAAAGCTGGCCGATGGTGGCGATGCGCTCCTGACGGATGAGTTCTTCGCGCGCGCGCTGGATGGAATCGCACATGCTTTGGAAGGTTTCGGCCAACCGGCCCAGTTCATCCTGGCTGTTGACGCGGACGTGGTACTCGTAGTTCTCTTTGGCGATCTCGGCCGCGGCGCGGTCGAGCTCCGCAACCGGCCGCATGATCTTTCTCGCCACCAGGTAGGTCACCGCGAGCGCCGCGATCAAGGCCAGCAGCCACAGCGCGAGCATCTGGCGCTGGAGAGCCATGAGCCGCTGACGGGCACCGGCGAAAGAGCGGAGAATGAAGAGCTGTCCGACCGGCGTGCCGCTGAGATCGAGCAGCGGCTGAGGCAGCGCCAGGTAGCCGGAAACCGGTGTGATTCCGGAATTCTTGAGCAAGCGGGGCGCGATGGCGGCGATGGCGGACGGCTGCAGCGTGGACGTCACCACGTGGTGGCGCGAAACAAACACGTACTCGCTTCCGCCGGTTGCGTCCTTGAGCGTTTGGGCGACGCCTTGATCCACCTTGTAGCCGGCTACCAGGACGTTGAGCAACGCGGGGCTGTCCGCCGACTGGACGTAGACCGGCGTGACCACTACCTGGAACAACTGATCGCCTCTTTCGACGAAGCCGGAGGCCTGGCGCGGGAACGTGCCGCGCGCCGCGCGCACCATGGGCAAGTCGTCGTTGGGGGCGAACGGGGCGAGCGCTCCCAGACTGGCGATGGCCCGGCCCTGGGGGTCCGAGACGAGGAAGAACGCGTCTTCGGTGGAAACTTTGGACCACAGCTCTCCAGCGGTGTCGCGGATGGTGGCGGAATCGCCCGTGCCGAAGGCGCGCCGGATTACGTCCGACGTGCTGAGGATCTGGCTCTCTGAGGCGAGCAGCTTGGCGCGCGCCTTCCAGAGCGAATCGTAGGCCTGAAAGCTGGCTTTGGCTTCCTGCTCGACGCTGGCGTAGGTGGTGCTCACCACGCTGCGTTGCACCAGCCAGCCCGTGATGGCGAACGCCAGGGTCATCACCAGCGAGGTGGGGATCAGGATTTTCCAAAGCAGCGAGAGTCGCGAAAATCTCACGGCCGCCTCCCCGGATAGGTTCCTGAATCCGTCACGGCCGGATAATCCAACCCGTATTTGTTCTTGTGCGGAGGTTGGAGATAGCCGCTCTCGGACACCGACATGCTGGGAACCTGCACGGGCTGGCCGGATACCTCGATGGTTCGCGTGAGGGCAGACAGGGTGCGCTCGGTCGCGCGCTCGTGGAATACGTGCAGCCGGTAAGAGCCCGATGGTACGCCGGCAATCTCGACCGCCCCGCTCCTATCCGATACGGAGAAGTACGGTGACTTCAGCACCACAATGACGGCGCTCATGGTGGGATGAATGTTACAGAACACGCGGACCACGCCCGGGCGGCGAAAGGGGATGGATCGAGTGGTGCCGGGCGGATAGAGGCCGATGTCGAAAATCTGGCCGTCGTAGTTGGAGAAGGCGTTGTGGAAAATCGGATCGTAGTTGGGAAAATCGACGGTGGTTCCGGCTGCGATCGCCAGCACGTGCGGCGAAAAGGTCTTGTCCTTTTGGATCATTTCGGCGTGGCCGGCCTTCGGAGGCGCCGGTTCTCCGGACAACGGCTCCAGCCAGACCACGACGCCGGAGTAATCCTGATGTTTGCGGACGTTGGGATCGTTGGAACTCACCAGTTCGACCCGGCCGGTGACGGTGGCCGCGACGCCCGCGGAGCTGAAGAACACTAACGACAGGCACGCGATCGCGCACCGCTCCCTAACGGTCACGGCTCGGCAAGTGGCCGCTACCGTTAGGGAGTGGGTGCGCGGGTGCTTGTGCGATCTAGAAAAGATAGGCGATCCCCAAATCATAATGATCGTTGAGCCGATTGCCGGAGGCAAAGTAGGTGGTGCGGACCTGGCCGCCTTCCAGGCTGACAATAACGTTGGGCGCCAGGCGGTACATCGCGTTCGCGAAGTAGGCCTGATTCTTGCCGATGAAGCCGTAGATCAGATCCGCGTTGCGATCGTCTTGCTGGCCGCCGTAAATGTCGAAGGTCAGGCGCGGCGTGACGGGAAAACGGAGCTGCGCCCAGCCGCCGTTGCTTCCCACCGATACCCACTTTCCGCCCGGCAGCACGGTGTAACCCTGGCGCAGTCCGCCCACGACGGCGACGTTGCGGCCGTGGAAATACATTCCGGAAAATTCGAGTTTTTCAAAAGGCCGGAAGAACCAATCCAGAGTGTAGATGTTGGAAGGCAGTGAAAACCTGGCAACGTGATTGCGGTTCATATGAAAGCCGCCGGCGATCTCGAGGCGGCCGGTTTCGCTCCAGCGCTTCCAGACTTCGAGGCGGGTTTCGGCGCCCGGGCTGGAGTCCTCGGTCGGCTGACCGGGCAGGGGTGCGGCGTACGAGTTGGGGTCGCTGGTGGTGTTGAGAAGGCTGGTTTGGAAAACGCCCACCTGGGCCCGCAGGCCGGCGTCGTTGCCCAGCGCGACGCGCTGCTCGATGCGCATTTGCGGCTGCCAGAGCCACAGATTTCCGGCGCCCGTGAGTGGCGAGACGCCGACCTGAGCCAACGAATCGGGGTCGCGCGGCGAGATGATGGGCTTCTCTTGGCCGAACGAAAAGCTGGTGTGGGTCCAGTCCAGATTGATGGACGCGGTGCGGAGCCGGACCAGGTGATTCAGCGAAGAGGTGGAGCCGCCGAAGAAGTCCATGTACAGCGATCCGCTCACCTTGCCGCCGGCGAACGTAGCCGGACCATTGAAGAGCAGCCCGAGCGTGCTTTGCCGGAGCGTTCCGCCGCCGGTGGCATCGCCCGGCAGATACGACGCGATGGTTGGATTATCCGATTGGTTGTTGTAGCGGCCGTTCACGTAAGCGTTGAACAAAGCCATTCCGGTGATGCGGATGGGAAATTTCTGCGAGGCCTCCACCTTGGTCTGCGCGAGATCCTGGATGCGGCTTTGCTCGACGGCGCGCGATTCAGCCAGGGGCTGGTCGTCCTGGGCGGCTGGACCGTCGGAGGACGCGGACGTGGCAGCCGGGTCGGGCGCCCGCAGCGTGGCCAGCTCGTTCCGCAAGGCGTGAATCTCCTCCGCCATGGCGTGATTGTCCTTCTCCAGCCGATCGAGGCGGGCCAGGACCTCCCGCATTTCGGGAGTGTTCTGGGCGACTGCGGTAGCCGCCCCGCAGGAGCAAACCCATAGCGCCAGGCATGTGGCGAACGAATATCGAACCGTATGGTAAGTCATCGACCAGAGCAACTCCAATTTCTCCCGCACGAGGGCGGGTGAATGGCGCTTCGCGAACACGGGTCCCCGACGCGCGCCTTCTCCACGGTTGATTCCATCATCGCAGTTAGCCGATTGTGCCGCGATGGCCTGCGTCGCGGTCCCCGGCGTTCATGGCAGGAAACGATATCCGACACCGTGCACCGTCAGAAAGTGACGCGGCGTGTTCGGATCGGCTTCCAGTTTCTGGCGCAGACGCACCACGTGGGCGTCGACGGTGCGGGTGTTGGGGAAGGATTCGTAGCCCCATACCGAGTTGAGAATCATGTCGCGGGTGAGCGGCCGGTCGGGGTTCTGCAAGAAATAACTGAGCAGGTTGTATTCGGCCGGCGTGAGCTTCAGCGGCTCGCCGCGCTTGCTGACGACGCGCCGTTCAAAATCCACCGCGACAGCGCCGAACTGAGCGATCTTGCGCGCTTCCGGCGAAGTGCGGCGCAGCACGGCTCGAATCCTGGCCAGCAGCTCGCGCGCGCCGAATGGCTTGACGATGTAATCGTCGGCGCCGATTTCGAGCAGCAGCACCTTATCCACTTCTTCGCCCACCGCGCTGAGCACGATGATGGGCGTCTTCAGGTTGGCGGCTCGCATTTGCTTGCAGATCTCGATGCCGCTCATTCCGGGCAGGCGCAGATCCACGATCATCAAGTCGGGCTTCACGGACATGGCGCGCTCAAAACCGGCCTTGCCGTCCGCTACCAGGACGGGAGTGAATCCCTCCTGTTCGAGCATGATGCCGATGGTGTCGCGCAAACTTTCGTCGTCGTCGATTACAAGGATACTGGACATGAAAATAGAGGCTACCTTCGAATCGTAGCGCGTCTTGCGGCCTGAATCCGGTTGGCCCGCGGCTCCACCCGTGCAATTAATCCTGTTTTTACCAAAGATTTACAAGTTGCTAACGACTGCGGGAGGGCATCCGCCGCATCATGGACCTGTGGAATAGGAGCTTGCGTGAGTCCGTGTGCGCCTTCGCCAAGCAGTAGACGAGTAAAGACCATCATCGAAGACCATCCCGCTATTGTCGCGGCGCCGTCGCACTTTGACTCCGCGTCGGCCGGGGAAGTCCTGAGACGCCGCAGCATCGGATCCTTTACTCTGAGCGAGAATCTTTATCCGGCGGGCCTGGCGCTGCCCAGCCACGCTCATCGCGAGTCCTACATAACTTTCGTGATTGAAGGCTCCTTCCGGGAGCGCTATGACAACGGGGAGATGGTATGCCGGCCGGGAACGGTGCGATTCCTCCCCGCCGGCGAACTGCATTCCAACGAGATCGAGTCCGAGTTGCGTTGTCTGCACGTCAGTAGCGAGACCGACGTTTTCGACCGGCTGGCCCGCCAGTCGGTGGTTCCGAAAAAGCCCGCGCAGATCAACGGGCTGACGGCTACCTGGCTGGCGAACCGCCTGTATTCGGAATTCTCGCGCGAGGACACGGCGTCGACGATCGCCATCGAAGGCCTGGTGCTCGCGATTCTTGCTGAAATCGCCCGCGGCGAAACCAAGTCGCACACCATGCTGGTTCCGGAGTGGCTCCGGCAGGCCACCGAAATCGTGGAGTCGAGATTTCTGGAGCGGCTCAGCCTGGCCGAGATCGCCGCCGAAGTCGGCGTGCACTACGTGCATCTTTCGCGCCAGTTTCACAAATACAACCGCTGCACCGTCGGCGAGCTGATTCGCAGGCGGCGGGTTCAGTACGCCTCCCACCTGCTGGCGCACTCGCAGACTCCGCTGGCCGAGATCGCGCTGATTTGCGGCTTCTCCGATCAGAGCCACCTGTCGTTCCTGTTCAAGCGTTACATGGGGATCAGCCCGTCCAAGTTCCGCAGTCTGGCGGGGCAGGATGCGGGGCCGCGGACGCTGGACGGAGTGCGAGGCGGCAATGGCACGACAGGTCTCGAAGCGGTGGCTCTGCGTGACGGCGACGGCAAGTAACGCCGGCATTCCCGCCCGGATCTAAGTTTCCACCTCGCCGGGGGCGAGTTCATCCACGTAGCACCACATCCAGCGCTCGCCCGGTTCGATGGAGCGGATGAGCGGATGACCCACGGCGTGAAAATGCTTGGTGGCGTGTTTGTTCTTGGAAGAGTCGCAACAGCCGACGTGGCCGCAGATCAAGCACAGCCGCAGATGCACCCAGGAGTCGCCGGTCAGGACGCAGTCTTCGCAGACATGTTTGCCGGTCGAGGTGATCTTCACTTGATCGAGGTGCGTGCAGTGCCTTGCCATTTAACCTCCGATGCGCGCGGCATCTTGCGGGGCGCGCTCCAGCGCCGCGCGATCCCACTTGGCCAGGTTCGCGCCGGCTGCATAGGTGCTTTCGAGAAACTCCATCAACTCGGCTCCGGGAGACTGGGCCGCGCGGATATCGTCGTACATCAGAAGGAACTCCGACAATCCGCTGTGATAGAACGCGCGCGCGGGACGGATGGCATGCGTCTTCAAGCCGGCGGGCTCGGGCGCGGTGTAGGAATAAAACGCAGGACCTTGGATATCTCCGCCGCCCGGCCAGAAGCCGTGGCTGATGACTTCGTGCGAATAGGCCTCGCGCGAGATGGCGTCCGGCCGCTCAGGGGCGCGGCGGCCGGAGAAACGCGTCACGGCCAGATCGAAACTCCCCCAGAAGAAATGGACCGGGCTGCACTTCCCGATGAAGCGGGCGCGAAATTCCTTGAGCACCGCATCGGCGGAGACCAGAATGCGCCAGAAGCGGTGAGCAAACTCGGGATCGTAGGATTTGTGCACGCGATCCTCGGCGAACGGGATCGGGTTGGGCACTTCGTCGGGCGCGGCGTGAATCTTGACGTCGATGTCGAGCGAGTGCAGGGCGCTCATGACATCGCGATAGAAGTCGGCCACGGTGCGCGGAGCGAGGTCGATGGTTTTGGCCACGCCTTCGCTGGTTTCGATGAGCAGCTTATGCGCGATGAAATCGAAGCGGATTTCGAAGATGCGCCGCTGATAGGGGATCGGCGACGTGGTGAGGCCGCGCGCGCACACGTACAGCGGAACGTTCCACCAATGGTTGACCAGTGGCGTAAGCGCCATGCGGACGTGGCCCACGATCTGGGTCCACATGTGCAGCGTGGCGTAGGTGTCCTGCCAGGCTGCGAGGGGTAGTTCCGGCCAGGCATCGATGTTCGTGATCATGCGAGCCTCGGGTTCAATTCTATTGTGGCAAGTTCGGGATTGGCTGAGGTGGCAGTTGCTCCGCGAATACTGCTCTGATGTTCGGGCGGTTGAGCACAATGACGGCCGGTGAGAAATGTGAGAAACGCACCCGCCAGCCCGAAGGCGAGGGCAGCAATGCCTATGCTGAGCATGACGACTCCCATAACACGTGGGTCGTCTGACGAACCCGAAGCTCGCGCCAACGGGATCGATCCTGAAGAGATCAGGCTTCCCACCACGACAAAAATAATCGGAAACAGCGAAAAGAAGCCAGTGATTCCCGCAACGTTGTAGTAGCCAAGTTTCAACAGACGCAGATGCTCGTCATCGCGATCGACAAGTTCGCCCATAAGCCCTCGGCATCTAGTCTACGCAAGTCGGTGGTGGTTGTTGAGGTGTCGGGTCACATGCCGAGCAGATTCGGCTCCAGTTTGGAATAGCCGTGCTCTTCGGCCCAGATGTCCAGCGCGACGGCCGCGATCTCATCCACCATCGGAACGGCGTGGCCGTCCTTGGTCAGGTCCACCGACTTGAGATAGATGTGGCAAGTGTCGCAGGCATCCACGCGCACCGAGGCGAACTCCTCAGCCTTGTAAATCGGAAGCCGGTCCTTGTCCTCCTCGCCGCAGTTCCAGCACAGCACGCGGCGAAAAACCCATTCGGTGGAGCAGACCGCGCACAGCAGCCAGCGCTTGGCTCCATCGCCTTCTCCTCGCAGAACGCCCGCGACCGGCCAGGAACTGCAGAAAGGGCAGGTGCGGTTTTCCGGCGAGGCCTGCACATCGCCTCGCGAGGCGAGATATTCGGCGTAGGGCTGCAACAGGACTCGCGCGAAAAACCGCCCGTAGGGATCGGCCGCCAGCGTGTGCGCTGCTCCGTCCTCCCAAGCCGACTGAAGCAACGCTTCGACCGCGGCGGGATCATGGAGCCGGGCTTTGCCTTGGTCCGCAAGGTGCGCGGGCCCGTGACGAGCTACCAGCTCGATCAGTGGCGTGAAGTAGGGCGCCAGCGCGCGCACGTCAGTCTCGGCTGTGGAACGCAAGGCTTCGAAGATCGGCTTTTGAAAAAGCGCCAGCTCGCGATAGAAGGTGAGCAGGTCGCCGGCGGCGGGATACTTCAGCGCAAGCTCAGCCGCCCGGCGAATGCGCGCGTCGAAACTCCACTTCATTCCTGCGGCGGCGGGGAGCCGGTGACGCGCAGGTACCACAAGCGGTGATGCGTCCTGGCCCAGGCCCGCGAAACCCAGCCCGTGGTGATGGCGGTCATGCTGCCGGGCACGAAGAACACGCCCATGTAGATATGAATGATGAATCCGCCGATGGTGGCGAGCGCTGCGATTTCGTGCAGCAGCACCGCGAGCGGACGCACCCAGGCCGCCTGGCGCGGAATGTACTCCGGCACCCATAAGAAGAATCCGGTGAGCAGCAGTAACAGCGCCCCGTACAGCATCAGCCAGTAGAACAGCTTTTGGCCGGCGTTGAAGCGTTCCTGCGACGGGAGCAGATCGTCGCGATTGGCCATGTAGTGCTCCACGCGATCCAGCCAGCGCCGGTCGGTCTCGGTCATCTCCATGTCGCGATGCCAGAAGTTGTTCATCCACAGGGTGCCCATCAGGAAGACGACGCCCAGGATCGGATGCCAGAAGCGCGAGGTCGCGCCGCCGCCCAGCACGGACGCCAGCCAGTAAAGGTGCGGCGAGTAAAACGCCAGGCCGGTCGCCAGGCAATACAGATAAGTGATGCCGGTGAACCAGTGCATGACGCGCTCGCGGAACGTGTAGCGCTCAATCTCGCCGGTTGCGCCAGAGGGACGAACATCCGAAGCGGCGCTCACTTGGGTTCTCCTTTGGTCTCTTCTTCCGCGCGCTTGGGGCCGAAGCGAAGATAGTGCGTGGCGACGCCGATGATTCCGGCCGCTATGGCGATGTTCCCGAGCCACTTCAGCGGGCCTTTCCACAGCCGCACCAGGAGAGGAATCTGCGGATCTTTCGGCAGCCCGCCGTAGCGCTCCGGATGATCCTTGTCGTGCAGGACGTAGATGACGTGCGTGCCGCCGACGCCGGCGGGATCGTACACGCCCGCGTTTTTATGCGACGAGTGCTCGTGCAATTGCCGGACGCGCGTTTCCGCCAGCTCCTTCATATCGTCCTTGCTGCCGAAGTGCAGGCAACCGGTGGGACACGCCTTGATGCAGGCCGGTTCGAGTCCCGCGCCCACGCGGTCCGAGCACAGCGTGCATTTGTGAACCTTCTTGGTCTCCTTGTTGAACTTCGGAATATTGAACGGACAGCCGGTCACGCAATACTGGCAGCCGATGCAGTGCTCCTGCTGGAAGTCGACGATCCCGTTGGAATATTGCACGATGGCGCCGTCGGCCGGACACGCTAGCAGGCAACCTGGATCGGCGCAATGCATGCACTGATCCTTGCGCATCAGCCAGCTCAGCGTGCCATCCTCGGCCACGTGTTCGTCGAAGCGGATCAGGTTGTAGTAGTTCCACGCCAGATCCGGCATGGTCTGATAGGTGTTGTCGAAAACCGTCTCGCGGAACGGATAGCCGTTCCACTCCAGGCACGCCACCTCGCAGGCCTTGCAGCCGATGCAGGTGGTGACGTCCACCAGCTTGCAGACGTCGTAATCGCGCGAGGCGTCGCGTCCGGGCACCGGTCCGGCGTGCCCGCTGATGGCTTTGATCTGTAGGGGCCCGTTGCTCATCGCGCTCCCGTCATGCCTTCTCGATCTTCACCAGAAAGCCCTTGAACTCGGGCGTGTAGGCGTTCGGATCGGTGACCGCCGGCGAAAGCAAGTTGGCGATGGTGCGCGGCACTTTTCCTTCGTCCTCCTGGATGCCGCGATAACCCTGATGGATGGGAATGCCGATCTGGTACACCTTCTTGCCGTCGATGGTCATGGGCCGGATGCGCCGCGTCACCATGGCTTTCGCCAGGTATGTTCCACGCGCGCTGGTGACCTTGACCTTCTCGCCGCCCGTGATGCCCATCTCGTTGGCCAGCTCCGCTGGAATCTCGACGAACATTTCCGGAACAAGCTGGACGTTCATGGGATTGTTCTTGGTCCAGTAGTGATAGTGTTCGGTCAGCCGATAGGTGGTGCACACCACCGTGAAGCCCTGTTCCGGCGTTCCGAATTTGTCGAGATCGGATTTGTATTTCTTGACCACCGGATTGTTGGACTGCTTGGGATGCAGTGGATTCGCAATCGGGCTTTCGAACGGCTCGTAGTGCTCCGGGAACGGGCCGTCGGCCATTCCGCCGAGCGGCACGAACAGTCGCCCCACGCCTTCCGGATTCATGATGAACGGGCCCATGTGATCCTTGGGTTGCGAATCGGCCTTGAAGTCCGGCACGTCGTTTCCGGTCCAGCGCTTCTGGGCTTCATTCCACCAGACCTGCCGGCGCGCGGGATCCCACGGCTTCCCGTTCTCGTCGCAGGAAGCGCGGTTATACATGACGCGGCGATTCATTGGCCAGGACCACGCCCAGTTGGGATAAATTCCGAGACCCGAGGGATCGTCGGTGCCACGGCGCTGCATCAATGCTCCGGCTTCGGTCCAGGAACCGCACCACAGCCAATTGCCGCAGGCTGTGGACCCGTCGTCACGCAGGAAGGCGAAGCCCGGCAACTGCTGGCCGGCTTTGATGATCTGCTGCGTCGCCGGATCGGTGACGTCGGCGAGCGCTCGACCGTTGAGTTCGCGGGCGACTTCCGACAACGACGGATTGTTCGGGTCCGTGTAGCTCCACGAGAGGTTTAGGATCGGGTCCGGAAACTTTCCGCCGTCTTTTTTGTACAGCTCGCGAACGTTCAGGAAAATACGCGCCAGGATCTCCTGGTCGAGCCTGGCCTGGCCGGGCGGAGGCAGCGCGGCCCACTTCCATTGCAGCCAGCGCGCCGAGTTGACGAAAGTGCCGTCCTTCTCGGCGAAGCCCGCGCCCGGGAGGCGGTACACCTCGGTCGGGATGTTCTTCATCTGCTCGCGCGTGATGCCCGGCGACTGCCAGAAACTGCTGGTCTCGTCCGGGTAGATCTCGCACACCACCAGCCAGTCGGCTTTCTTCAACGCGTCGATGTTCTTCTGCGAATTGGGACCGATGGCTACGCCGTTCATGCCGAACGCCAGCAGGCCTTTCACTTTGCCCTGGTACATTTCGTCCCAGATGTGCGCCCAGGAGTACTCGCGATCCACCTTGGGCAGGTAAGAAAACGCCCAGTCATTGTCCTTGCGAGCAGCGTCGCCGTACATGGATTTCATCAGCGACACGGCGAACCTGGCCGTGTTGGACCAGTAATTCCAAGAGTCCCATTCCTTGGGCTTGGCCGAGGTTGGAGTGATGCGCTTCATCCAGGCCGCGAAATTCTGATCGGTGGGATTAGGAACTTTGAGATACCCGGGAAGAATGTCGAAGACGCCGGCGATGTCGGTGGCGCCCTGGATGTTGGAATGCCCGCGCAGCGCGTTGACGCCGCCGCCCGCGCGCCCCACGTTGCCAAGCAGCAATTGCAGCATGGCGGCCGTGCGGATGATCTGCGACCCGAAAGTATGCTGCGTCCAGCCCACCGCGTAGATGATGGTTGCAGCCTTCCTGGTATCGCCGTCCTTGCGGATGGAGGTGAACAAGTCCGCGGCCTTTAGAAACTGGTCCTTCGGAATGCCGGTGATCCGCTCCACCATCTCGGGCGTGTAGCGCGAGTAGTGCTTTTTCAAAAGCTGATAGACCGAGCGCGGATGCTCGAGCGCGGCGTCGTAAGCGACGTTGGGCGGAAGCGACGGCGGAGCATCGGCCGCGCTCTTACCCCCGCCGGCTTCTTCGTAATTCCAAGTGGACTTATTGTAGGTCTGTGTCGCGGCATCGAATCCGGAATACAGACCGTCTTCGGGAAGCTTGAATCCGTCTTTCACCAGGAACGCCGCGTTGGTGTAATTGACCAGGTACTCCTTGGCGACGCGCTGGTTTTCGAGCGCGTAGTGAATCACTCCGCCCAGGAACGCGATGTCGGCGCCGGCGCGGATCTGCAGGAACAGGTCGGCCACCGCCGCGGTGCGCGTGAAGCGCGGATCCACCACGATCATCTGCGCGTTGCGCTGCCGCTTGGCTTCAATGGCCCACTTAAACCCGCAGGGGTGGTTTTCGGCGGGATTGCCGCCCATGATCAACATCATGTCGGTGTTCTTGATGTCGATCCAGCCATTGGTCATCGCACCGCGTCCGAATGTGGGCCCCAAACTGGAGACCGTGGGACCGTGTCAAACCCTGGCCTGGTTTTCGAGGTAAGTCACTCCCAGGCTGCGCATGGTCTTGACCGCGAGATAGTTGAACTCGTTGGTGTCGGTGCAGCCGCCGTTCCAGGCGATGCTTTCCAAACGGTTCACCGTGCGGCCCTGGGAGTCGGTGGAGATGAACGTCTCGTCGCGGGTTTTCTTGATGTGCCGCGCGATCTCCTCGATGGCCTGATCCCACCCGATGTCTTCCCAATGATCGGAGCCGGGCCGCCGAACCTGGGGCTTCAGCAGACGCCGCTCGTTCAGGATGTCCTGCATCAGCGACGACCCTTTGGGGCACAGGGTGCCGCGGTTGATGGGATGGTCGGGGTCGCCTTCGACGTGCACCACCTGGGCAGTCACGTTCTTGGCTTTGTCGCCGATGGTGTGGATGATGATGCCGCAGCTCACAGAGCAGTACGGGCAGGTGGAGCGGGTCTCAGTGGTCCGGGCGATTTTCAGCTCCTTCGCCTGGGCGAAAGCGGGCTTGAGGTCGAAACCGAGCACCGACGCCACCACCGCGCCGGTGCCGCCCTTCAGGAAGCTCCTGCGAGTCGGATTCATAAGGCACCTCCCGGAACGTGAAGAGGGATTATAGCATTACCTCGACGGCGGCAACCCCCTGGGTTTTGCACCGCTTGAGACGGGATGCAAGCCAAGCCGCGCGCCGCCGGGCACTCGCGAGATTCGCCCGGGTTTTTCACCGGATTTTAATCTCTAAAGTGGATTGACGCCAGACTACAAGGTGCTATACTTAGCGGGTTCCCCTGTTCAGGGTTCCCCGAAGGAGGCAAGTATGGCTCCCGTGGCCGCGGGCAAGCTCACGTCGGTTGCGGCGTTCCGGTCTGAGCAGCGCGCCCATCAACGCTATCCGATCATCTTCGATCTGGACTACAAGTTGTTCCGTAGGGGCCGTGTCGAGCATCAGGGATCGGGCCGGACACTGAACATCGGCAGTGGCGGCGTGCTTCTGGAAACGGAGGGCGCTCTGCCTTCCGGTCATTCCATCGAGCTGGTTATCCACTGGCCTTTTCTTCTGGAAGGCGTCTGTCCGCTGAAGCTGGTGATGCGCGGGCGCATTGTTCGCAGCGATGCCAAGGGCGTCGCAGTACAAGCCAAGCACCATGAATTCCGCACCGCGGGCGCTCGTGTTCGTAAAAACAAGCCTTCCGAGGGACGAGTGCGGAGCATGGCCGGGTGAACGAGCCGTCGGGGGCTCCGGCAATCCTCATCGTCGATGAGGACGTCGGGTTCCTTTGGTGGCTGGGCGAGCTTTTCCACGAAGCGGGGTACCGGTCGATTCCAGCCTTAAGCTGTGAGCAGGCGCTCTCGCTCGTCAGGGACGTTCAGGGTGGGATCGATCTGCTGGTGGTTAGTCCCAGTATGCAGGGAGTGTCCGGCCTGATTCTTACCTTGAGCCGCATTCACCCGCCCAAGGTCGTCCTGATCCAAGACTTAGCTACGGAGCTGATTCCCGGCGTGTGGGCGGTGGCGACGCTCCAGCGGCCGTTGGGTCCGGAGCCGGTTTCACGCCAGGAATGGCGCCAGAAGATCGGAGAGATCCTGAGCCAGGTCGGGTTCCGCGCGGCCAGCTAGGCAACCGTGGGGCAATCTGATTCGTGTAACGTCGACACCCGCGCTGTCGCTTCGTTAGAATCAGACATGACCAAAGAAGAGATCATCCTCGCCGATCGCGATCACCTCTTTCCGTCAGTCTTCCACTATTACAAAGAGCCGCTCGTTGTCACGCGGGCCAAGGACCAATACGTTTGGGACGCCGATGGGAATCAATACCTGGATTTCTTCGGCGGCATCGTGACCGTCAGCGTCGGGCATTGCAACGAAGATGTGAACCGCAAGCTGCATGCCCAGATCGATCGTCTGCAACACGTCTCGACGGTATTCGCCACTGAACCGCAGGCGGCGCTGGCCAAAAAACTGGCTGAGATCACGCCTGGGCGCAAGCTCACCAAGTCGTTCTTCACCAATAGCGGCACGGAAGCCAACGAGACTGCGATTCTGACTGCGCGCTGCTACACCGGTTGCTCGGAGATCGTGGCGCTGCGCTATGCCTACCACGGGCGCTCCTCGCTGGCCATGGGACTGAGCGCGCAATCGAGCTGGCGGCTGGGACCGGCCATGCAGGCGGGTGTGGTGCACGCCGTCAACGCCTATTGCTACCGCTGCCCGTTCGGGTTGTCCTATCCTTCCTGCCAGGTGAAGTGCGCGCAGGATGTCGAAGAAGTGATTCGGACCACCACCTCCGGGCGCATCGCGGGATTCATCGCGGAGCCGATCCAGGGCGTGGGAGGCTTCGTCGTGCCGCCCAAGGAATATTTCCCGATCGTGGCCGATATCGTCAAAAAGTACGGCGGGGTGTTCATCAGCGACGAAGTCCAGACCGCGTGGGGCCGCACCGGCGGCAAGTGGTTTGGCATCGAGCAGTGGGGCGTGCAACCGGACATCATCACCAGCGCCAAGGGCCTGGGTAACGGCGCTCCCATCGGACTCACCATCGCGCGGCCGGAAATCGCCGACTCGCTCAAGGGCGCCACCATTTCCACCTTCGGAGGGAATCCCATCTCCACCACGGCCGCCAAGGCGGTGATCGATTTCATCGAAGAGCACAAGCTGTCCATCAATGCCGCCGAGGTGGGCGCCTATCTGCGCGACAAGCTGGTCGCGCTGCAGGCCAAGCATCCCTTGATCGGCGACGTGCGCGGCATGGGACTGATGCAGGCGGTCGAATTGGTGGAAGACCGATCGAGCAAGAAACCAGCGGTGTCGCAAACCGCCGCTTTGATGGAAGCCACGCGCGAGAACCGCATCCTGCTGGGCAAGGGCGGTTACTTCGGCAATGTGCTCCGCATTTCGCCGCCGCTGAACATCAGCAAGAGCGATGTCGATGAATTCGCGCGCCTGCTGGACGCCAGTTTCGTGAAGGCGGAGGCGCTGGCCGCGGTGTAGTTGCGGATTGGAACGAAAATGGACGAACGCGCTTTCTACAAAGAATCTCAGACCACCAAGCCGGTCAGCCTGAATTGTCCTTTCTGCCGGTCAGCGGAGAGCTACGACCTGCGCTGGCTGGTGCGGACCAAAGTGGACCGGCTGCCCGGTCACGCCGACGAGCGCGACCGCGCCAAGTTCAAGAAGGCCGCCAGCTACATGGTGCTGCTGGACGACAAGGTGATGTGCAAGAACATGCGCTGCCGCAAACGTTTCGACGTGTCTGGCATCAAGACCACCGCCTTCATTTGACCCGTGGCGCACGCACTCGTGCGTGCCGCGTTCACACTCGTGTGAACGCTCGTTATTCCTTGTCCCGATTCTCCTGCTTGGCGGGAGCCGGCGTATCGAACCTGATATTCGTATCGGCGGCGAACTTGCTGTAGCCCCGGTAGGTCACATCGTTCTTGATCAGCTGGACTCCTTCGCGCGAGCGCAGTTCGAACTCCAGCGGCAGCAGATAGTCGGCGTCTCCGATGCGGGTGTAGTCGTAGTCCAGCGCGAGACTAACGTCCTGCACCGGAAAGTTAGGCGGAATCGCGTCGGCGTGCAGCGTGATGCGATGCACTAAGTGTCTGGTGTCGTCGATAAAGATCAGGCCATGGTAGCCCGCCACGAATTCGAGCTTCTTCAATGGCACGACGATGTGGTAGTCGGAACGGGAAGCCTGCACGCGGTAGGAGTAGACATGCGTTTTTCGGCCCCGCAGATTGAAAAATCTCTCCCAGGTGAACTGCGTGCCGGTGTCGGGCGCGAAGATTCCCTTCATGACGGTGCCGAACTCGCCCGAGGAGATGGCGCCTCCCAATTCCAGGTGCTTGGCGTTGGAAGGCAGCCCGTTGACCATGGAGACCTTGTACTCTTCCTGGTGCTCGAAATAGGTCAACTGTTCAACAATCAGGTCAACCGGCCGGAATCCGGCTTTGCCTGTAAAATCCACGAAGCGCTGCGTGGTCTGCGTGCAGATGAAGTTGGGTAGATTCTTCTCCTGATTCAGGGCGTACTCGGTGGCATCCGCTAGAATTGTCTTCTGCTCGGCGTCGGCGGGCGGGGGCGGCTCGGTAACCTGCCCGAACCCCGCAAGCGAAGCAGCCAGCCAAGCCGCGCACAACCGAAACCGCATAACACAATCATGACCGTTTGCGGCGGACTTTTGTGGCGGCAGGCTAAACTAGCCTGAAGATGGATGTCGAAATTCGACCCCTGACCTCTCAGGATGCCGAGGCGTTCTGGCGGGTGCGATTGCAGGCTCTGGAAGGCGATCCGCTGGCCTTCACCTCCTCGGCGGACGAGCATCGGTCGGCATCGGTGGACGACGTCGCCCGCCGATTGGGCGCGGATGCGCCGGAAAGCTTCGTCCTGGGCGCCTTTGCCGCGGGAAAACTGGTGGGGATGGTCGGTTTCGCGCGTGAGAAGCGACACAAGATCCGCCACAAGGGACTAGTCTGGGGCGTGTACGTCGACGGCGGATTCCGCGACCAGGGAGTCGGGCGGCAGTTGTTATCCGAGCTCCTCCGGCGAGCCTGTTTGCAACCGGGCCTGGAGCAAATCCAGCTCACCGTGGGTGTCGAGCAAGCCGCGGCGCGCCGGCTGTATGCGTCTTTGGGGTTCGAAGTCTACGGCCGCGAAAGGCACGCGCTAAAAATCGGCGACGCCTACGTGGACGAGGACTACATGGTGTTCGGAGTCCGGCGCTAAGCGCGCGACTTCAATACGCCCGCTCGATAATCGCGCGGAAATCCACGTGCGGAGGCAATGTTCCGAAGCTGCGGCCGCCTTGGCCGTCGAGGCGCGTGGCGCAAAAGGCGTCGGCCACCGCCGGGATGCTGTGCCGGACCAGCAGCGAGGCTTGGAGCGCGAGCGCCAGCCGTTCGGCCAGCCGGCGCGCTTCCATTTCCGTCGGCGCCCGCTGCAAATCGTCTTCGATGCGGACTGCGAACGCATCCAGGCGCGCGTCCGAACCACGCGCCAGGCGCAGTTCGTGCAGCACGCTCGCGACGGCGTCCGGTTCCTTGTGCATGGCGCGCAGGATGTCCAGGCAAATGACGTTCCCGGATCCCTCCCAGACAGAATTGAGCGGCGCCTCGCGATACAGCCGCGGAAGAATGCACTCTTCGACGTAGCCGTTGCCGCCCAGGCATTCCAGCGCTTCGCTCACCGCCACCGGGCCGCGCTTCGAAACCCAATACTTGGCCACTGCCGTCGCCAGTCGCGCGACGCCATGCTCGCGGGCGTCGGTGGCGCGCGCATCGAAAGCCCGCGCCAGCCGCAGCAGCAAAACCGTGGCGGCTTCCGATTCCAGGGATAGATCGGCCAGGACATTCTGCATCAGGGGCTGATCGATCAGCAGGCGGCCGAAGGCTTTCCGATGCCGCGCATGATGGATGGCCTGCACCAGCGCCTGGCGCATCACGGCGGCCGAACCCATCACGCAGTCCAAGCGCGTGTGCTGGACCATTTCGATGATGGTGGCGACGCCGCGGCCCTCGTCGCCGATGCGTCGCGCCCAAGCGCCGTCGAATTCCAACTCGCTCGAAGCGTTGGAGCGGTTGCCCAGCTTGTCTTTCAGCCTTTGGATGTGAATCCGGTTGCGCTGCCCCTCCGGCGTCCAGCGCGGCAGCAGAAAACACGTCAGACCGCCGGGCGCCTGCGCGAGGGTCAGGAAGGCGTCGCACATCGGCGCCGAACAAAACCATTTGTGCCCGGTCAGGAAATACTCGCCGCCGCCGGCCGGCTCGGCCACGGTGGTATTGGCGCGAACATCCGAGCCGCCCTGCTTCTCGGTCATGGCCATGCCGATGAGTGCGCCGGATTTTTCCGCGACCGGCCGGCAGCGCGGATCGTAGCGTGCCGCCAGAATGTGCGGCTCCCACTCGCGCGCCAGATCGGGCTGCTTGCGGAGCGCCGGAATCGAAGAATAAGTCATCGAGACCGGGCAGGCGTGTCCGGCTTCGTTCTCCGACGCCAGGAACATCAGCGCCGCGCGCGCCACGTGCGCCCCCGGCTTGGGGTCGGCCCACGGCAACGTCGCAAGTCCATGCTCGACGGAAAGCCGCATTACTTCATGCCAGGCAGGATGAAACTCCACCTCATCGATCCGGTTCCCGAAGCGGTCGTGCGTGTGCAGCACCGGCGGATTCTCGTTGGCCTGAAATCCCCACTGAATCGCTTCTTCAGTTCCGACGCGCTGTCCGAATTCCTCGAGCAGCGGGCGTGCCCAGGCGGCGCCCTCGCGCTCCGCCGCTTCCTCGAGAGCGCGATCAGTTGTAAACAAGTTGTAATTCGCCAGTGGCGGCGCTTGATTCAAGACTTCGTGGGTATTCTTCGCGGCGGGGTCGACGGCGAGTTTCACAAAACACCTCTCGCGCTTCGATTCTAACAGGAGCGCATGATGCGCGCGTCCAAGCGATTGAAATTTTTGCAGCGATCAGAAATTCTTGCCGGACTCCGGCGGACTCCGGCACGCCCGCAAGGTCTTCAAACTCGCTCCTCTGAAAATCTCTTAATGCCACGCAACACGGCACTTAGCCCGTCCGCCCACGACAAGTACCTGTCCTTTTCGATACTTGGTACTAAACCTGCCCTCCCGGCAAGGGACCTGAAAGCAGAGGCCCCGCGAAGGGAGCGCCAATGACTCGGGAAGAATACGGAAGCGCGTACAAGAGAGGCTTCAACCTGACCGTCCGCTTTCTGGTTTCACGCGGCTTGTCTTACGACTCCGCGCAAGAGACCGCGCAAGCCGCCTGGGTCAAAGGTTGGGAGCGGCTCAGCCAACTCCGCGATTCCCACATGGTGCTCACTTGGATGAACAGCATCGCGCTCAACATCCATCGCAGTTGTGTGCGTCGCGAGCCGTTCTTCCAGGCGCTTCCCGAACTCTCCATCCCGCCCAAGGTCAACCTGGCGGCCATCGATGTGCGTCGCATTCTGAAAACCTGCAAGAAGAACGACCGCATCGTCCTCGAGCGTCATTATCTGGAAGGCTACAAGGTCCAGGAAATCGCGCGCGCGCATGGCTGGTCGGAAACTGCAGTCCGGATACGCTTGCTGCGCGCTCGCCGGGCGGTGGGTAAACGGTTTGCGGCTTGAGCTCAGCATTGCCTTGCTGAGTTCGAGAGGGGGTCGCACGGTGTGGACCTCTTGTACAGCAACGTAGCTTGCCTTACATAATCAAAACGGCCAAAGAATATTTTTTGCAATTGGGGCGCAATATGACTTACCATAGAACGTCATACAGGACTAGTCTGGATGGCCCAGCTCTTTCACCGCAGCACCAACGCACTCGCCAACATCAGCATTGCCGCCGTCGTACTGGGAGCCGGATTGCTGATCGCGTTCGCCTACTCGATGGACCGCGGCGCGTACATCACCGACGTCAAGGTCGTTAAAGAACAGCCCGTTCCCTTCAGCCACAAACATCACGTGACGGACGACGGCATCGACTGCCGCTACTGCCACACCTCGGTGGAAACGTCGTCGTTCGCGGGACTGCCGGCCACGGAAATCTGCATGAGCTGCCACTCGCAGATCTGGGCCAACGCCGCGATGCTGGAGCCGGTGCGCGCCAGTTTCCGCAGCGGCGAATCGATCGAATGGACGCGCGTCCACGACCTGCCCGACTTCGTATACTTTAACCACAGCATTCATATCAACAAAGGCATCGGCTGCGCCACCTGCCACGGCCGCGTCGACCAGATGCCGCTGATGTACAAGGAAAACACGCTGTACATGAACTGGTGCGTCAACTGCCACCGCAATCCCGAGAAGTACGTGCGCCCGCGCGATCAGGTGTTCAACATGGCATACGAGGCTCCGGCCAACCAGGAAGAACTTGGTAAGAAGCTGGTCGAGGAGTATCACATTCAAAGTTTGACTGACTGCTATACGTGCCACCGATGAAGGAAAAACCCGCTCTTGATCTGAACAAGATTCGGGCTCGGCTGGAATCAGCCCAGGGACCGTTGTACTGGAAGAGCCTGGAAGAACTCGCCGAAACGGAGGAGTTCCAGGCGTTCGTCGAAGACGAATTCGCCGGACGCTCGCCGGAATGGATCCATCCGGCCAATCGCCGGAATTTTCTGAAGTTGATGGGCGCGTCGCTGGCGATGGCCGGCGTCACCGCTTGCACCAAGCAGCCCAAGGAAACGATTGTTCCGTACGTGCGCCAGCCGGAAGATTTCGTTCCGGGCCTGCCGCTGTACTATGCCACTGCCATGCAGATGGGCGGAGTCGGCACCGGGCTGCTGGTGACCAGCCATCTGGGACGGCCCACCAAAGTGGACGGCAATCCCGATCATCCCGGCAGTCTGGGCGCGTCGGACTATTTCCATCAGGCCTCCGTTCTGACGATGTACGATCCGGACCGCGGCAAGGCCGTCAGCAACAAGGGGCAGATCAGCAGTTGGGTGAGTTTTCAAGCCGCCTTAGGCGCGACGCGCGAGCGGGCGCTGCTCAAGAACGGCGACGGTCTGCGAATCCTCACCGAGACGGTGACTTCGCCGACGCTCTCCGCGCAGATCCAGGGCTTGCTAAAGGAAATGCCCTCGGCCAAGTGGCATTCCTACGAACCTTGCGGGCGGCACAATGCTTACCGCGGCGCGATGCTCGCGTTCGGCCGCCCGGTGAACAGCATCTACCACTTCGATCAGGCCGACGTCATCGTTTCGCTGGACGCCGATTTCCTTTCGTGCGGCCCCGGCAATCTGATCTACGCTCGTCAATTCGCCGACAAGCGCCGCGTGATGACCAACGTCACGCACACGCCGCAGCCCAAGGAAGACGAGCAGGAAGGCTACCAGGCGGGGGCCATTCCATCGCGTCCGAATCAGTCGGCTGGATACGCGGATGAAAACCGCGGTCCCATCAATCTTCCGCCGCAAGTTCAGGCGCAGGGCAAGCCGCCCGGCGAGACCACCCAGAACCGGCTGTACGTGATGGAGCCGTCGCCTTCGCCGACCGGCGGAATGGCGGATCACCACTTCGTCGTCCGCGCCAGCGAAGTGGAAGCGGTGGCCTGGGATCTGGCGGCCGCGCTGGGCCTAAGCGGCGCCACTGCCACCGGGAAGCTGAAGGAAGCCGCCGCCATCGCGCGAGATCTTCAGGCGCACAAAGGCGCTTGCGTAGTTGTGGCCGGCGATCATCAACCGCCCGCGGTGCATGCGCTCGCGCACGCCATGAACGCGGCGCTGGGCAATGCCGGCAAGACCGTAACCTACACCGATCCGATCGAGGGAAATCCCAGCGATCAACTCGAATCTCTGCGCCAGTTGGTCGCCGACATGAACGCCGGCAAGGTGGACTCGCTGATCATCCTGGGCGGAAATCCGGTCTACAGTTCGCCGGCCGATCTGGACTTCGCCGCAGCGCTGAAAAAGGTGGCCGTCAATGCCTATCTCGGTCTGTTTCCCGACGAGACCAGCGTGCAGACGACCTGGTACGTCCCGGAGGCGCATTACCTGGAATCCTGGAGCGACGTGCGCGGCTTGGATGGAACCATCAGCTTCGTCCAGCCCTTGATCGCGCCGCTGTACGGCGGCAAAACAGCGCACGAAGTGGTCGCCACGCTCGCGGGCAATCCCGGCAAGCTCCCTTACGACGTCGTTCGCGATTACTGGCAGACGCAACACAACGCGCCGGACTTCGAAATCTTCTGGGCCAAGGCGCTGCACGACGGCGTGGTTCCCAACACCGCGTTCAAGACCGTCGAGGTAAGCGCCAAGACGCCACAGCCTTCCGCTGCCAAGCCCGCGCAAGGCATCGAAATCGTGTTCCGTCCCGATCCCACCATCTGGGATGGTTCTTTCGCCAACAACGGCTGGTTGCAGGAGTTGCCCAAGCCGCAAAACAAAATGACCTGGGACAACGCCGTGTGGATCAGCCCGGCCACGGCGCAGCAGCAGAATCTCAACACCGAAGACGTGGTGGAGCTGAAGTATCAGGGCCGCACCGTCACCGGCCCGGTCTGGATCATGCCCGGGCACGCCAACGACAGCGTCACGGTGCATCTCGGGTTTGGACGAACGCGGGCGGGCGAAGTTGGAAACGAGGTCGGATTCAACGCTTACCTGCTGCGCACTTCCACCGATCCCAACGCGGGCTTCGGAGTCGAGCTGCGCAAGGTGGGCGGCGGCCATTCCTTCGCAACCACGCAGCACACTCAGACCATGGAAGGGACCGCGCCGGTGCGGGTCGCCGGGCTTGAGGAATACAAGAAGAAGCCGCAGTTCGTCGAAGAAAGCCAGGACGACAAACCGCTGCCGAAATACCTCACCCTGTATCCCGACTATCGCTACGAAGGCTACAAGTGGGGCATGACCATCGATCTGAACGCATGCGTGGGCTGCAGCGCCTGCGTGGTGGCGTGCCAGTCGGAGAACAACATCGCGGTGGTCGGCAAGATGGAGGTCACGCGCGGCCGCCACATGCACTGGATTCGCGTGGACCGCTACTTCAAAGGCAATTGGGACAATCCCGAGCTTTACTACCAGCCGGTGCCTTGCATGCAGTGCGAGAACGCGCCTTGCGAGCTGGTGTGTCCGGTGGCCGCCACGGTGCATAGCGGCGACGGCATCAACCAGATGGTTTACAACCGCTGCGTGGGCACGCGCTACTGTTCCAACAACTGCCCCTACAAAGTGCGGCGCTTCAATTTCCTGCTGTACTCGGATTGGTACACCGAGAGCCTGTATGGCGTGCGCAATCCCAACGTGACGGTGCGCAGCCGCGGCGTCATGGAAAAGTGCACTTACTGCATCCAGCGCATCAACGCGGCGAAGATTCAGTCCGAAAAGGAAAACCGCCGCATCGCGGACGGCGAGATCGTTCCCGCCTGTGTGCAGGCGTGTCCCACCCAGGCCATCGCGTTTGGAGACATCAACGACCCCAAGAGCCGTGTGGCGCAGCTCAAGGCCCAGGCGCGAAACTATAGCTTGCTCGAAGACCTGAATACCCGGCCGCGCACCACTTACCTGGGGCGCCTGCGGAACCCCAACCCGGAGATCGAGAAAGGCTAGCTTGTGAAGATCGAAGAACTGGAACAAAAAGCGATCGACCCCGGCCCGGATAAAATCATCGCGCCGGGATTCAACTACGCCACGGTCACCGACAAGATCGCCAACACCGTTTTGATGCCGGTGGAAAAGACGCCCCGGCAGTGGTGGGTCACGCTGCTGATCGCGTTCATGGCCATGCAGGGCCTGGTGGCCGGCTCATTCTGGCTGTTCTATAAGGGCGTCGGCGTGTGGGGAATCGTGATTCCCATCGCCTGGGGCTACGCCATCGTCAACTTCGTGTGGTGGATTGGTATCGGCCACGCGGGCACGCTGATCTCGGCGATTCTGCTGCTCCTCAAACAAGACTGGCGAACATCCATCAACCGCTTCTCGGAAGCCATGACGCTGTTCGCCGTCGCGCAAGCCGGCATGTTCCCCATCCTGCACATGGGCCGGCCGTGGCTGGGCTATTGGTTGATCCCTTACCCCAGTTCAATGTGGCTCTGGCCGCAGCCCCGCAGCCCGCTGGTTTGGGACGTGTTCGCGGTGACCACCTACCTGACCGTCTCGTTGATCTTCTGGTTCATCGGCCTGGTGCCGGATCTGGCCACTATGCGCGACCGCGCCAAGCACAAGTGGCAGGCGCTCACTTTCGGTATGCTGTCCATGGGCTGGCGCGGATCGGCCAAGCACTGGTCGCGCTACCAGATGGCCTATCTGCTGTTGGGCGGCCTGGCGACGCCGCTGGTGGTTTCGGTTCACACCGTGGTGAGCTTCGACTTCGCCATCAGCTTGCTGCCCGGCTGGCACACCACCATCTTCCCGCCCTACTTCGTCGCCGGCGCCATCTATTCCGGATTCGCCATGGTGGTGACGCTGGCCATTCCGGCGCGCAAATGGTTCCACCTGGAAGATCTCATCACCATGCGCCACCTGGACTGCATGGGCAAGCTCATGCTGGGCACCGGCTTGATCGTGGCCTATGGCTACATGATGGAAGCCTTCATGTCCTGGTATAGCGGCAATCCGCATGAAATGTTCATGTACATGAACCGCGCCACCGGACCATACCGGTTTTTCTTCTGGATGCTGATCGTCTGCAACATTCTGATCCCGCAATCGCTGTGGTCGCGAAAGGTGCGCCAGAACGTTCCGCGCCTCTTCTTTGTTTCGCTGGTGGTGAACGTCGGCATGTGGCTGGAGCGGTTCATCATCGTGATCACCAGCCTGCACCGCGACTTCCTGCCGTCCTCCTGGGGCATGTACTATCCCACCCAGTGGGACTGGGCGGTGTTGACCGGTACCATCGGATTCTTCCTGTTGCTGATGACCCTGTTCGTTCGCGTGCTTCCGTCGATTTCAATTTTCGAAGTACGCGAAGTGCTGCACCATCTGGCTCCGCACATCGCAGACGATGACCTGGCGCCGCAAACGGGCATGGGAGACTAGCGCATGACCGAGACCTTCCAGGACCGACACGGGTTGCATGGGATCATGGCGCGGTTCGCCGATCCCGAACAGTTGCTCGAAGCGGCCAACCGGGCCTACGGCGCCGGCTATCGCAAGATGGACGCCTACACTCCGATGCCGATCGAGGGCCTGGCCGAAGCCATCGGCTTTACGCGGCACTGGGTTTCGCTGGTAGTTCTCATGGGAGGCCTGGCCGGCTGCGTGGGAGGGTTCGGCTTGCTATGGTGGATCGCCGTGATTGCATATCCGCACAACGTGGGCGGGCGGCCCTTCGACAGTTGGCCGATGTTCGTTCCCATCACCTTTGAATGCACGGTTCTGCTGGCCGCGCTCAGTTCCGTGGTCGGCATGCTGGCCATGAACAAGCTGCCCATGCCGTATCATCCGGTCTTCAACGTGCAATCTTTCGCGGAACGGGCTTCCGTCGACCGGTTTTTCCTGTGCATCGAGTCCGACGATCCCAAATTCGACCGCGCCCAGACCCGCGCGTTCCTCGAGCAACTCGACCCTGAAGAGGTATCTGAAGTTGAGAAATAGGATTCTCATCTCGATTGGCGCGCTGCTGACCCTGGCCTTGACGGCCTGCCGCGACGACATGCACAACCAGCCGCGCTACAAACCGCTGGCCGCTACTGATTTCTTCGGCGACCGGCGTTCGGCGCGCCCCGCGGTGGAAGGCACCATCGCGCGCGGCCATCTGCGCATCGATGAAGCGCGCTACGTCGGCAAGGTCGGCGGCGAGGATGTGGACCAGTTCCCCATTCCCATCGCCAAGCCCGACATCGAGCGCGGCCGGGAGCGCTTCAACATCTATTGCTCGCCGTGTCACGGACGCGTCGGCGACGGCAACGGGATGGTGGTCCTCAGAGGCTACCGTCAAGCCGCGTCGTTCTACAGCGAGAAGCTCATGCAAGCGGCGGTCGGGCATTTCTTCGACGTCATCTCCAACGGATTCGGAGCCATGCCGAGCTATGCCTCGCGCATCACGCCCGACGACCGCTGGAGGGTGATCGCCTACATCCGGGCTCTGCAGTTGAGCGTAAACGCCCGGCTCAGCGACGTTCCCGCGGACCAGCGCCAGAATCTGCCCGTGGAGCCTCCTCCGCGTGAGTACGGCGCGCAACCCGGACCCCCGGCTAACTCAGGAGACCGGCGATGACACCGTCTGAAACACTTCGGCCCCAAATGGATCGCGCGCAGCGAAGGGCACTCTTCGTGGGTGTATTCGCTTTGGGACTTAGCCTTATGGGTCTCTCCCGCAACGCCGACCATTTCTGGCAGTCCTATTTGTTCGCATTCATCTTTTGGGCCGGTCTCGCACTCGGGTGCCTCGGCATCTTTTTCCTCCACAACGTGGTGGGCGGAAACTGGGGCGTCGCCATCCGGCGCTTCGTCGAATCCGGCGTCAAGACCCTGCCGCTCATCGCATTGTTTGCCGTTCCCGTTCTGTTCTCCTTGAACACGCTGTACTCCTGGACGCACGCCGACGTCCGGGCCGCGAGCTTCGCGGTCGGCCACAAGGCGGTCTACATGAATGCGCGGTTCTTCATCGCTAGAACCATCTTCTATTTCCTGCTGTGGTTCTTCTTTGGGTACCGCATTCTGAAGATGGTCAATGAGCACGACCGCACCGGCGATCCGGCGCTTTTCAAACGCATCAAGGGCGCCAGCGCGCCGGCCCTGCTGATTTTCGTGGTCTCCACCACCTACGCGTTCATCGACTGGATCATGTCGCTCGAGCCCGACTGGTATTCCACCATCTATCCGTGGATGTTCACCGTGGGCGAGGTGCTGTTGACCTTCGCATTCATGATCGCGCTGCTGGTGCTGCTGTCGAAACGCGAACCCTTCGCGGGCTTTTTGAAGCCGGCCCACTATCAGGATCTGGGCAACCTGATGCTGGCCTTCACCATGCTGTGGGCCTACATGTCGTTCGCCCAGTTGCTCATCATCTGGGCCGAAAATCTTCCGGACGAAATTCCCTGGTACATTCGCCGCTTCAGCGGAGGATGGGGTTACGTTGCCTGGACCATCTCGATCTTTCACTTCTGCGTCCCGTTCTTCCTGCTGCTGATGCGCTTCATCAAGCGCAATCCGAATCTGCTGCGCACCGTGGCTGTGTGGATGATCATCGTCCGCATCCTGGATGTATTCTGGATTGTAGAACCTGCTTTCCGTCAAAGGGGGCTGGAAGTCTACTGGACGGACGTGGTGGCGCTCATCGGGTTGGGCGGGATCTGGATCGCCTACTTTATCCGAAACCTCAAGTCTCAGAGCCTGCTGGTTGCGAGCGATCCCCGGAACACTTACACCCGGGCGCATGGACACTGATATGGAACACGCCTCCGAACATCACACCAACGGCTCCGGGCACGAACTGCGCGAAGTCAGCGTACCCTTCATCGTGGTGTCGCTGGTCGCCTTGTTGATCGGCGCATTTCTGTCGTGTCTGCTGACCGTGGGAATTTTCCAGTTCTTCCACAGCACCTATCGCCCCGATCGAGCCGTGAGCGAAAGCCCGCAGGTTGTCCCGCCCGAGCCGCGCGTGGAGGAAAAGCCCTTCCAACAACTCCTGAGCGAGCGGGCCCGCGAGCAGCACATCCTCAACTCCTACGCCGTGATCGACCAGAAGCAGGGCATCGTGCGCGTCCCCATCGGGCGCGCCATCGACATGCTGGCTGAAAAGGGCCTGCCGTCGCACGATTATCTGAGCGACATTCTGGCTGGTAAAAAGGCGCCCGCGCCGGCCAAGCCAGCCGAGCCCAGGAGAGGGCAGGGAAGTAACAATGCGCAGTAGTAGATGTTTCGTCGCCCTCGCAGTCTTGGCCGCGGCGTTCTCGGCCACCGCGGCAGCCCAGCAGTTTGGCCTGCCCGCCATGGTCAAGGGAGTCGGAATCGATCAGAATCTGAACGCGCAGCTCCCGCTGGAATTGACCTTCCAGGACGAAACCGGCCAGACCGTCCGGCTGGGCCAGTATTTCCGCCAGAAGCCGGTGGTGCTGGCGCTGGTGTACTATGAGTGCCCCATGCTGTGCGACATGGTCCTCAATGGGTTGACCCACAGTATGGAGCAGGTCACGCTCAACCTCGGCTCCGATTTCGAGGTGGTCACCGTCAGCTTCAACCCGCACGAAACCTGGCAACTGGCCGCGGCCAAGAAGAACAACTACGTGGAAAAATACCAGCGCAAGGGCGCGGTCGAGGGCTGGCACTTTCTCACCGGCCAGGAGGACCACATCAAGACGCTGGCCGACACCGCCGGCTTCCACTACAAGTGGGATCCGGTGACCAAGCAGTACGCCCACGCCAGCGGCATCATGGTCATCACGCCCGACGGCAAGCTCTCGAAATACTTTTACGGCATCGAATACAAACCCAGGGATCTTCGACTGGGCCTGGTGGAGGCCTCGCAAAACAAAATCGGAACCCTGGCCGATCAAGTCCTGCTGTTCTGCTTCCACTACGATCCCATGACGGGCAAGTACGGACCGGTCATCGCGAATGTGACGCGAGTCCTTGGATCCGCCACAGTGCTGGCGCTGGGAGGGCTGGTGTTTATCCTGCTGCGGCGCGAACGGCAATCCGGGAGGTCGGTCTAGACATGCAGTTGCCTCTGTTCCCCGAAGCAGCTTCTTCGCTCGCCAAGAACGTCGACTACCTGTACTACTATCTGACAGCGGTCACCATCGTCATGACTGGCCTGATCTTCGCCGCGGTCTTCTTTTTCGCCATCAAGTACCGGCGCCGCTCCGAAGATGAAACTCCCCGGCCGATACACGGCTCGCTGGTTCTCGAAATCGGCTGGTCGGTGGTCCCGTTCCTGGTCATGCTGACCTTCTTCTGGTGGGGCGCGCAGATCTTTTTCGAGAACGCCAGCCCGCCGCCCAACGCCATGGACGTGTACGTGGTCGGCAAGCAGTGGATGTGGAAGATCCAGTATCCGCAGGGCCAGCGCGAGATCAACGAGCTGCACGTGCCGGTGGGCCGTCCGGTGAAGTTGACGCTGGCGTCCGAAGACGTGATCCACAGCTTCTTCATCCCGGCTTTCCGCATCAAGCACGACGTCGTGCCGGGCCGCTACGACACCATGTGGTTCACCGCCACCAAGCCCGGCCGCTATCACCTGTTCTGCGCCGAATATTGCGGCACCGAGCATTCCGGCATGATCGGCTGGGTGACCGTCATGAACGACTCCGATTATGAGAACTGGTTGAGCGGAGGCGGCAGCGAGGGTACCATGGCGCAGCAGGGCGAAAAGCTATTCGGCCAGTTGGGCTGCTCCACCTGCCACCTGCTGGATCAGCAGGGCCGCTGCCCCATCATGCGCGGCGTCTACGGCTCGCGCGTCCAGTTGAACGACGGGCGCACCGTTCTCGCCGACGACGCCTACATCCGTGAATCGATTCTCAACCCCAACGCCAAGATCGTGGCCGGCTACCACTCGGACGTCATGCCCACCTTCCAGGGCCAGATCAGCGAGGAACAATTGCTGCAGTTGATCGTCTACGTCAAGTCGCTGGCGATCACCGGCACGCCGACCGCGCCCCCATTGGGATCGGCCGGACAAACCCAAGGTGCTAAACAATGAGTACTGCTTTACAAGAACCACGGGTTGCAGAAACCCCGAACTATTTGAACGCCGAGTACGGCTGGAAATCCTGGCTGTTCACCAAGGATCATAAACGCATCGCCGTACTGTACATCATCTCGATCACCGTCATGTTTTTCATCGGCGGGATTTTCGCGGGCTTGATCCGCACCGAGCTGCTGACGCCGCAGGGCGACCTGGTGAACTCCGACACCTACAACAAGTTCTTCACCATGCACGGCATCGTGATGGTGTTCTTCTTCCTCATACCGTCCATCCCCGCCACGCTCGGAAACTTTTTCGTGCCCATGATGATCGGCGCCAAGGATCTGGCCTTCCCGCGCATCAACCTGTTGAGCTGGTACATCTACATTGCCGGCGCGGCCTTCGCGCTGGCGGCCATCGTTCTGGGCGGCGTCGACACCGGCTGGACGTTCTACACACCCTTCAGCAGCACCTATTCGAACACCTTCGTCATCACCGCCGCGGTGGGCGTGTTCATCGCGGGCTTTTCGTCGATTCTCACCGGGCTGAACTTCATCGTCACCGTGCACAAGATGCGCGCGCCCGGAATGACCTGGGGCCGGCTGCCGCTGTTCGTATGGGCCAACTACGCCACTTCCCTGATCCAGGTGCTCGGCACGCCCGTAGTCGCCATCACGCTGGCGCTGGTGGGCCTCGAGCGCGCCTTCCACATCGGCATTTTCGATCCGGCCATCGGCGGCGACCCCATCCTGTTCCAGCACATGTTCTGGTTCTACTCGCACCCGGCCGTCTACATCATGATTCTGCCCGGCATGGGCGTGATCAGCGAGCTGGTGACCTGCTTCTCGCGAAAAGGGATCTTCGGCTATCCCTTCATCGCCGGCTCTAGCCTGGGCATCGCCATCATCGGATTCCTGGTGTGGGGCCATCACATGTTCGTCACCGGCATGTCGATGTACGCCAGCCTGTATTTCTCGCTGCTGACCATGCTGGTCGCGGTTCCCTCCGCCATCAAGGTGTTCAACTGGACCGCCACCATGTTCCGCGGCTCCATCAGCTTCGACACGCCCATGCTGTACGCGTTCGGCTTCATCGGGCTGTTTACTATCGGCGGATTGACCGGCCTGTTCCTCGCGACGCTGGGCGTGGACGTGCACGTCACCGACACCTACTTCGTGGTGGCGCACTTCCATTACGTCATGGTGGGCGGCATGGTGCTGGCATACATGGGCGGATTGCACTTCTGGTGGCCCAAGATCACCGGACGTTTGTACCCGGAAGGCTGGGGCCGGTTCGCCGCGCTGCTGGTATTCGTCGGTTTTAACGCCACCTTCTTCCCGCAGTTCATCCTGGGCTATCTCGGCCAGCCCCGCCGCTATCATGCCTATGCCCCGGAGTTCCAGGTGCTGAACGTGTTCTCCACGGCCGGCGCAACCATCCTCGGTGTCGGCTACATTATTCCGCTGATCTACATGCTCTGGTCGCTCAAGTACGGTCCCAAGGCCGGCGACAATCCGTGGCGCGCCAAGGGCCTGGAGTGGGAGACCAGCTCGCCGCCGCCGACCTTTAACTTTGAGAAGACGCCCGTGGTCACCGAGGAAGCGTACGCTTATGGTAAGGAGGAGGCTCACATTGGCTGATACGCACGGCGCCGTCGCCGAGCACGGGCACTCCAAGTATCTTCGTCATCATTTCGACGACATGGAGCAGCAGTTCGACTCCGCCACGCTCGGAATGTGGGTGTTCCTGCTGACCGAAATCATGTTCTTCGGCGGGATGTTCGGAGCCTATACTGTGTACCGCTCCATGTATCCCGGCGCCTTTGCAAGCACCAGTCTGCACATGAACCCGGCGTTTGGCGCGGCGAACACCGCCGTGCTGATTGTCAGCAGCTTGACCATGGCTTTGGCGGTGCGGTCCGCGCGCTTGGGAAGCCAGAAGGCCCTCCAGATATTTCTGATCCTGACCATGATCTTTGGCATTGCGTTCCTGGTTATCAAAGGATTCGAGTATCACGAACATTGGGTCGACAACAAAGTGCCCCTGATCAGCGGGCATTGGGACTACAGCAACGACGCGGAACATCCGAATCAAGCACAATACGCCAAGCAGGCTCAGATTCTGTTTTGTTTCTACTTTTTCATGACCGGTTTCCACGCGGTTCATATGTTGGTCGGTGTGGGTATCATGATAACGATCCTCACCATGGCGCGGCGAGGCATCTTCAGCAAGGACTACTTCACGCCGGTGGAAATCAGCGGCCTGTATTGGCACTTCGTTGACATCGTTTGGATTTTCTTGTTCCCATTGCTCTACCTGATTGGAAACGCCAGAAAGCTTGTCTAATATGCATTCAGTCCCTAGCGTTCGAACTTACGTCACTATCTGGGCGATCCTCACGTTCATGACGTTCGCCACCTACTACATTGCCCAAATCGACTTGGGTCAGTGGAACATAGTGATCGCGCTGCTCATCGCGTTCTTCAAAATGAGCTTGGTCATCCTGTTCTTTATGAACCTGAAGGCCGAAAGCGCGCTTACTAAGCTGTTCGCCTGCGGCGGATTCTTTTGGATGATCCTGCTGCTGGGCCAGTTCTTCGTCGACTATATGTCGCGGAGCTGGATGCCCGAAGGCAAGATGTGGTAAGTGGCGCAGCCAATCCTGGCTGCTGGCGGCTTTCAGCCGGCACAGGTCCTAAGGCTTCGCCTCGTAAACCAAATTAAACGGCGTCTCCGTCGCCCTGCGGAAACTCTTGAATCCCGCTCCACTCACCACTTGACGCATCCGCGCCTCCCCAGCCTGCGCTCCCAGGCACAGCCCCACTTCCTGAGCCCGCGAGGCCGGCGTGCAGATCATGGTTGACGCGGCGTAGAACACCCGCCCCACCGGGTTGAGATTCTTCTCCAGTTGATCGTGCGCGAACGGCTCCACGATCATCCAGGCGCCGTCCGGATTGAGCATCTCCAGAACGTGCCGCGCGGCTCCCTGCGGATCGCCCATGTCGTGGAGGCAATCGAAGAACGCCACGAAATCGTACTTGGCCCCGTGAAAATCCTTGGCGGTGGCCACCTCGAAGCTCGCGTTCTTGACGCCGGCCCGAGCGGCCGCGCGCCGCGCCCATCCCACCGAAGGGCCGTGGTAGTCGAAACCCACGAACTGCGAGTTCGGATAAGCCTGCGCCATCAGGATGGTGGAAGCGCCGTGCCCGCAGCCCACGTCGGCCACGCGAGCGCCCTTCTTCAGCTTCTGCTCTACACCGCCCAGCGACGGGATCCAGGAGCTGACCAGGTTGGCCGCGTAGTTCGGACGGAAGAACTTTTCAGTCCCTTCGAACAAGCAGGTGTCGTGCTCGTCCCAACCCACGCCGTCGCCGGTCCGGAAGGCCTCCACTAGCTTCGGCTCGTCCTTCATGATGGCGCTGACGATGTGAAACGCTCCTGGCAGGTACGCTGGGCTATCCTCCACCGCCAGCGCGAAGGCCTGCTCGTCGGGCAGCGTGAAGGTCTGCGAGGCGGCGTCGTAAGTCACGTATCCGCCGGCGGCCTGCGCCGAAAGCCATTCACGCACATATCGCTCGTCAGTGTTGGTTTTGCGCGCCAGCTCAGCGGGTGTCATCGCGCCGGCCCCCACCATGGCCTTGTACAATCCCAGTTTTTCTCCGATCAGCACCAGTGCCGCGTTCATGGCCGCGCCCAGCTCGCCAACCACTTGCCCCAGGAACTGATTCAGTTTGTTCTGATCTACCTGCATGTGTCCTCCCCATAACTACGAAAGCTGCCCGTGGCGCACGCACTCGTGCGTGCAGCGTTCACACTCGTGTGAACGCACTTGGAACATTACTGTACACCTCTGAGCGCCTGCTTGTCCTTGTCCCAGACAAATCGGCACTCCCCGCCGTCCGCTGCTTTTGCGTTTGGGATACCTCCGCCCTGCATGGCGACGCATTCCTGAAACCCATTCGCAAAAGTATAAACTCCATCCAGCGTCCGCGGCAATCCCGTCACTACCACTGGATGTCCCGAACCATTGGCGCACCTGGCCGCGGCCGCACACGCCGCCTGCACCACTTCAGAAGCCCGCTCCCAGCCGCGCAGGTTATGCCACAGCACCATCCCATGAAACAGCACGAGCGCCGCCGCCACCACCATCCGATCTCTCGCCTGCAGCCGCTCGCACAGCGCGGCCACGAGCAGGCACAAGCCGACCGAAGGCAGATACAGGACGCGCGCCTTCTCCAAATCGAGTCCAATCAGTAGTTGCGAAAGCGCGGGTGCCGCCGTCATAAGAGCGAATCCCGCCGCGAAAGCGAGCTTCGAGATCTCTGCTCGAACCATAAAGAGTCTCGCCAGCCCAGCGACGTAAGCCACCGCCACGGCTATCAGCGCCGCCCCCGGCCGGATGGCCCAATTGACCGGGAAAAAAAGAACTGCCCACATTCGCAGCGCCAGCGCTTTGAGCGACGGAGCGAAGCTCACTCCGCCATATCCGCCGATTCCGCCCAGCAGGCTCCAGCGATAGGCGAACAGCATCAGCGTCACGCCAAACAACACCGCAACCAGCCTCCAGGCCCGCCTATCCCGGACCCCGCTGAAGCACGCCACTAGCAGCGCCGCAACCAGCGGAAACGAGTACGCCGATTCTTTGGTAAGCATCGCCACCGCCATCGACACCACGGCCGCACACTCATAGAGCATCCGCCGTCCGCCGCCGGCTCGCCACGAAAGCACGAACGTCACCGCGGCCGCGAGAAAGAACAACGTCGACAGCAGATCGAATCGTCCGGCTATCCACACCACGGCTTCCGGGTGCGAACCGTGCAGAGCGAAAACGGTCGCGCCCAGCCAGGCCGCAAACCGCGAAAATCCTAGAGCCGCCGTCAGCGCGTACACCAGCAGCGCGGTGGCCGCGTGCAAAACGAAACCGATCCAATGCCAGGCCGCCGGATCGGATCCCGCCCACTTCGCGCTGATCACATACGAGAGAATGCCGGCCGGGCGGAAGGATCCATCGCCGCCACGCGTGGCGAGAATCCCGCGCCAGCTCCAGGGAGCGTGCGCCTGGACGAGGAGGATGAAGTCGTCCGAGAGGAAGTAGGTGTGGGCGGTCCACGCAAAGAACGCCACCGCCGTGAGCGCTACCGCCGCCAGCCCGAGGACGTCCACGCGATTGGCGATCCACAACGTGCCGGGACCCGTGCGCGAGCGGGTCGCGCGCAGAAACGCAGCCAGCATGCCCGCCACGACCAACCACGATTCAGCGTTCAGCGAAATCGGAATGCAACAAGTTTAACAGACAGGTGCGATCGCCCCGATCGCGTGCGCCGCAACGGTACAATCGGGAATTGAAAAAGTTCGACGTTGTCATCGTCGGCGGCGGACATAACGGCTTGGTGTGCGCCGCGTATCTGGCGCGCGCGGGCCGCAAGGTCCTGGTGCTCGAGAAGCGCGAGCTGGTGGGCGGCTGCGCGGTCACCGAAGAGATCTGGCCCGGCTATCGCGTCTCGACCGCGGCCTACCTCACCAGCCTGCTGCAGGAGCGCATCATTCGTGAGCTGGAGCTGGAGCGCTTCGGCTATCACGTCGACGCCAAAGATCCCGCCTTCTTTTCCGCATTTCCGGACGGCCGCCACCTCTTCATGTGGCAGGACCGGACCAAAACGCTGGCCGAGATCGCCCGTTTCTCAGCGCGGGATGCCGAAGTTTTTCCCGCCTACGAGGACCATCTGGAACGCCTCTCGGAAGTGGTGGAGAGTCTGCTGCTGACGACCCCGCCCGGGTTTCCGCCGGATGGCCTGGGCGATTTCATCGAATATCTGAAGCTGGCGGGCAGATTCCGCCGCCTGCGTCCCAAGGAAATCGTGAGCCTGGTAAAGATCTTCACCCAGAGCGCCGCCGACTTTCTGGACGAATGGTTCGAATCCGACGAGATCAAGGTGACGCTCGCCACCGACGGCGTCATCGGAGCCAACGGCGGGCCGCGCTCTCCGGGCACCGCCTACATCCTGCTGCATCACGTGATGGGCAGCGTCGGAGGCAAGCGCGGCCTGTGGGGATTTGTGCGCGGTGGCATGGGCGCGGTGTCCAACGCCATCGCGGAATCGGCGCGTAGCCGGGGCGCGGAGATCCGCACCAACGCTTCGGTGCAAAGCATCCGCGTCCAAGATGGCCGCGCGCGAGGCGTCGTTCTGGAGTCAGGCGAAGAGATCGAAGCAGGCGTCGTGGCCAGCAACCTGACTCCGCAGACCACTTTCCTGCACCTGGTCGAACCGAGCGAGCTGCCGGACGCCTTCGTCGCCGCGATTCGCAAGTATCGCAGTGAAGGCACCTCGTGCAAGATCAACCTGGCGCTCGACGGTCTGCCGGATTTTCGCGCGTTGCCGGGCGCCCCAGGCCCGCAGCATCGCGCCACCATGCATATCTGTCCGTCGCTCGACTATGTCGAGCGCGCCTGGGACGACGCCAAGTACGGCCGCCCTTCGCAATCGCCGCTGCTCGAGTTGACCATCCCGACCATGTATGACCCAACGCTTGCGCCGCCCGGCAAGCACATCCTGGGAATCTTCCTTCAGTACGCGCCCTACACCTTGCGGGACGCCACCTGGGACGAACTGCGCGAGCCATTCGCGTTCCGCGTGCTCGACGTGATCGAAGAATACGCGCCCGGCTTCCGTTCACTCATCCTCCACCAGCAGGTGCTCACGCCGCTCGATCTGGAACGGCGCTTCGGTCTCACGGGCGGCAATATCTTTCACGGCGAGATGAGCCTGGATCAGATGTTCGTGTTGCGGCCGGTGGCTGGATGCGCGCGCTATCGGACGCCGATCCGGGGCCTGTATCTGTGCGGCTCGGGAACGCATCCCGGCGGCGGCGTGATGGGCGCGCCGGGGTACAACGCCGCGCGGGAGATCCTGAAGGGCTAGCTGCTCCCACTAAAATGGAAGTATGCTCAAGCCGGCCATCTTCCGCGAATACGACATCCGCGGTATCGCCGATTCCGAACTGCTCAGCCCCGATGTCCAGCAGCTCGGCCTCGGCCTCGGGACTTATCTTGCTCGCCAGAGCGGCCGAAAGATCAACGTCGGGCGCGACTGCCGCCTCAGCTCCACTCGGCTGCGCGACGCGCTGGTTGTGGGGCTGCGCGCCTCCGGCTGCGACGTAACGGACATCGGCGTCGTTCCCACGCCGGTGCTGTATTTCTCGGCGCAGCACTTGAACGCCGACGGCGCGGTCATGATCACCGGCAGCCACAATCCGTCGGAGTTCAACGGCTTCAAAACGGTGTGCGGCGCGGGCACGCTGCATGGCGAGAGCATCCAGGATGTCCGTCGCATCATCGAGCGCCAGGATTTCGAACGCGGCGCGGGACAACTCGCGAGCATCGACGCGGTCACGCCCTACGTCGACGAGATCGCTGCGCAGTTTCGATTCGATCGGCGTATCAAAGTGGTCGCCGACGCGGGCAACGGTACCGCCGGCCCGGTCATGCACCGCATCTTCGCGAAGCTCAACGTTGATGTGACAGAGCTGTTCTTCGACATGGACGGCCATTTTCCGAACCACCACCCCGATCCCACCGTCCCCGCCAATCTCACCGCGTTGATCGGCAAGGTCCGCCAGACCGGCGCCGAAATCGGTATCGCATTCGATGGCGACTCCGACCGCATTGGCGCCGTCGACGAGCACGGCAGCGTCGTCTACGGCGACATGCTGCTGCTCATCTACGCGCGCGAGATCCTGGAGCGCAAGCCCGGAGCCACGTTCATCGGTGAAGTGAAATGCTCTCAGTTGATGTACGACTACATCAACCAGTGGGGCGGCAACGCCATCATGTATAAGACCGGCCACTCGCTCATCAAGGCCAAGATGAAAGCGGAGCATGCCGAGCTGGCCGGTGAAATGTCCGGGCACATGTTCTTCGCGGACCGTTACCGCGGCTACGACGACGCGCTGTACTCCGCCTGCCGCTTGATCGAGATCGTCGCCAGGGCGGGCCGGCCGCTTTCGGCGCAGCTCGCCGGAATTCCCAAGACGGTTTCGACTCCGGAGATCCGCGTGGACTGCCCCGATGACCTGAAGTTCGAAATCGTCCGCCGCGTCGCCGAGCACTTCAAGAGCAAACGCAAGACGGTGGACATCGATGGGGTGCGCGTGATCTTTCCGGAAGGCTGGGGGCTCCTGCGCGCTTCCAACACCCAACCAGTCCTGGTGATGCGCTTCGAGGCCTCGAACGAGCATCTGCTAAAGGAATACCAATCCGAAGTAGAAAGCGTCCTCGAGGACGCGAAGCGCTCGGTCGCTGCGTAGCCGTGGCGCACGCACTCGTGCGTGCCGCGTTCACACTCGTGTGAACGCTGTTATAATTCACGAAGTGAAAGCCATTGCCGCAATAGCCGTACTAGCCTTCGCCGGTTCAGCCGCGGCGCAGAATTCACCAGACGACCTCATCCAGGCCATCCGAACCGACAACCTGGCGCTGCTCAAGTCCCGCCTCACGAAAGGCGCCGACGTGAATGCGCGCGATTCGCGCGGCGACACGCTCCTGATGCTGGCCGCGGCCTACGGCACCCCCGAAGCCGTGAAGCTGTTGCTCGACGCCGGCGCCGACGTCAAAGCGAAGAACCAGTTCGACGCCACCGCCCTCATCTTTGGCGCGAACCATCCGCAAAAGGCGCGCATGCTGGTGGAAAAAGGCGCGGACGTCAACGCTCGCAGCAAGCAGGGCCGCACTCCGCTGATGATCGCGGCCACCTGCGATGGCTGCGTCGACACCGTCCGCCTGCTGATCGGTAAAGGCGCCGATGTGAAGGCCAAGGATTTTCGCGACACCACCGCATTGTACTCGGCCTCAGAGGCCAACGATATCGATACCATCCAGCTACTCCTCGAAAAAGGCGCCGATCCGGATTCCGGAGGCGTGGGTGGTTACACCGCTCTGATGTCCGCCGCGTCTTTTTGCAATCTGCCAGCGATCCGCCTGCTGCTGTCGAAAGGCGCGGATGTGAACGCGGCCAGCACTTTTGGCGGCCGGGTGAAGTTCGGCCCGATCCAGTTGATCCACATCACGCCCTTGATGGCCGCAGCGCCCTACTGCCAGGCCGACGTGCTTAGGGCGCTGCTGGACGCCGGCGCGAAGATCAACGAGAAGGATTCACGCAACATGACCGCGTTGATGCTCGCCCTCGGTTCCGAGCATCAGGATCCGGAAGTCGTCAGCCTGCTGCTCAGCTCCAGAGCGGACCCGAACGTCATAAGCACCATGGGCGAAACGGCGCTCGATTGGGCCCAGAAATTCGGCAATCGGCAGATTATCGCAGTTCTGCGTGCCGGTGGCGCGCGGACTGGCGACGCGTTCACGCCGCCCGAACGCAAGAGCTCCGGCGCGCGTAGCGTCCGGCAAGCAGTCGAGAGCGCAGTCGCGCTGCTGCAGCGCTCTTCCACCGAGTTCTTCAAGCAAAGCGGCTGCGTGGGATGCCATCACCAGCCCTTCACCACCATGGCGGTCGCGGCCGCTCATGCGAACGGAGTTGGCTTCGACGAGACCGCGGCCAAAGAGCAAATCGGCATGATCAAGGCGCTGGAGATTCAACGCCAGGAGCCCTTGCTGGAGCGCATCGAAACCGGAGGATTCACGGACCCGCCAGTTTACTCTTTGCTGGCCGCCGGTGCGGCGCAGTTTCCGGCCAGCCTGGATACCGATACGGTGTCGCTGTACGTCGCCGGCGCGCAGCATCGCGATGGCACCTGGCGATTACCCGAGTTTCCCCGTGCGCCGTCCGCGGAGGGCGTGATTGCCCGGACCGCGTTTACCGCGCGCGTGCTGCAACTCTACGGCTCTCCGGCGAAGAAATCTGCCTGATGCGGCAGTGCGCGAGAGCCGCGACCGGGTGCGCTCGGCGCTCCGCAACTG
>JAIQFN010000089.1 GCA_020073265.1 Terriglobia bacterium
CCGTCTGATCAGTGATGCGCAATTCCCGCGCGACCTGGCGGTTCTCCCTCCCGTCGGCACAACCTAACACAATACGCGCCCGAATCGACAATCGCTGTGCTGTTTTCGGTCGCCGCGCCCACTCTTGGAGCTTCGCCCGTTCCTCTTCACTCACCACGATTGGCTTAGTTGGTCGGCCCATGCTGGTTGGATTCCCAGCATAGCAAGCGGGTTCCTATTATTATGCGAACTTCTGACTCAGGACACTAGATCGCTACGTTGAACAACACACGATCGAAACCATTGATTGAAAGGAGACCGTTTAGCAATGTCGATACATAAAATGCGCGACGGAGTTTTTGAAGTCCGTTGGCGCGAGGGAGGCCGCAATAAGAGCACCTGGGTGCACGGGTCGCACGAGCTGGCAAAGAAGATTGAACGCAAGAAGATGTCAGCTCGTGACGAAAACCGGCACCTGGATGTGAAGCGCGAGGTCAACTTCCGAATGTCTGCGCTCATCGATCGGTACACGGCGGAATACTCAAGCAAGAAAAAGTCCGCCGAGCGTGAGGTGAGCATTCTCGATCGATTGCGTCGAGAGCTCGGCCATCTCTTCGTTCGCGAAGTGGACGGAGTCTCCGTCCAAAGATGGTACCGAGGGCTGACGGATGGGGGTCTATCCCCTGGTACGGCGGTACGGCACTTCAACGTCATGCACCACATGATGAAGAGGGCCTGCACGATTTGGTCGAAGGAAACCGGTATCGATCGGAACCCAGCTGATCAAGTCGAAGTCTATCGGCCGGATGACCAGCGGGATCGTTTCTTGTCAGCCGAAGAAATCAGCAATCTCAAGCGCTTGCTCGATGGCAAGATCCATCGAGTGGGCACACGAGATTTGAACCGGACGTTTTATCGGACGCGGATGATCGTCATCATTGCGCTAACAACCGGTATGCGGATGGCTGAAATCTTTGGCCTGACCTGGAGTGACCTTCACTATAGCGAGGGGCTTATTGCAGTCCGCGCGAAGTTGAAAGGCGGAAGGAATCGTTACGTTCCCATGACTGCCGAGCTAGCCAGTGAGCTTCGTACCTACCCTGCCGTTATCGGTGAGGATCTTTTGTTTCCCCCGAGATTGAGCAGTAAGGGCGAACGGCAGCGCTTGGAGCATAGCTTCGCGACGATCCTCGACCTCGCGAGTATTCAGAACTTCCGTTTTCACGATCTTCGTCATACGTTTGCATCGTGGTACATGATGAACGGCGGAGATCTCTATGAGTTGGCCAAGATTCTCGGCCATTCGAACATTCGAATGACCGAACGATACGCCAAGTTGGGCAAGACACATATCGCAAAGACCGGGGACACGGCACGCGAAATGTGGAAGCTGATGTCAGCAAGAACCGAACAGAAAGCCGTTTGATGTTCGGCTATTGTTCGGTTGGTTAGTTTTTGAGTTTTTGCGCCACTGCTAAGTGCTTTAGAATGTGGTGGCCAGGGACGGAATCGAACCGCCGACGCCAGCCTTTTCAGGGCTGCGCTCTACCAACTGAGCTACCTGGCCGCAAAACTACCGCCGCGAAGAACAACCGTTTGACTTGATTTTAACAGACCCTCACTTCACCTGCTGGAGTTCCTCGAGCTTCGCGCCGGTTTCTTTCTCCACGTCGGCGTGCAGGCTGTTGCCGTGCGAGTCCATGGTGACGATCGCAGCGAAATTCTTCACGCGCAAATGCCACATCGCCTCGGGGATTCCGAACTCCATCAGGTGCACGCCCAGCACCTTTTCCACCGTGCGGGCGTAGAACTGCGCGGCTCCTCCAATCGCATTCAAGTACACCGCGCCGGACTTCTTCAGCGCCGCCAGGGTCTTCGCGCCCATGCCGCCCTTGCCGATCACCGCGCGCACGCCGTACTTCTCGATGACCGTGGCCTGGTACGGTTCCTCGCGGCTGCTGGTGGTGGGACCCGCCGCCTTCACCACCCAGTTCGCGCCTTCCTTCAACATCACCGGCCCGCAGTGATACAGAACCGCGCCGCGCAAATCCACCGGCGGCGGGTTCTTCATAAGGTAGGCGTGCACATTGTCGCGCCCGGTCAAGACCTCGCCAGAGATCAGGACCACGTCGCCCACCTTCAGCGCTCGCACCGCATCTTCGGAAAGCGGCGCGGTCAAAACCACTTCGCGGCCGGTCAGCGGAAAACCTTCCGAGCGAGCCATGCGCTCGACAGCGCGATTGGGATCGCGATACAGCCAGCGCGTGATGGCGCCGCTCGAGGCGTCCAGGCGCACGCCCAGTCTGCGGAACGCCCAGCAGTCGTACGCCACCGAAATGAAGAAGCTGGCCGGCAGGCGATTGGCCGCCGCTACCTTGCATCCGATCAGGCTGACGTTGCCTCCGAAGCCCATCGCTCCCACGCCGATCCGGTTGGCTTCCTCCATCACCTCGGCTTCCAGCTGGGCGAGTTCCGGAACCGGGTTGACGTCGTCCAGCGTTCGAAAGAGCTGATTCTTGGCGAGCGCGTAGCCATGGGCGCGATCGCTTCCGACGCAAACTCCCACCGCGCCGGGCGCGCAACCATGTCCTTGCGCCTGCCAGACCGCGTGCAGGATGCACTTGCGGACGCCTTCCAGATTCCGGTCCGCGCGGCCCATGTGTTCCAGCTCGCAAGGCAGAGAATACTGGATGTTCTTGTTCTCGCAGCCGCCGCCTTTGAGAATCAGCTTGACTTCGATCTCGTTTTCTTCCCACTGCTCGAAGTGAATCACGGGCGTCTCTTCGCCCAGGTTGTCGCCGCTGTTCTTGCCGGTCAGCGAATCCACCGAATTCGGGCGCAATTTCCCGCGGCGCGTGGCTTCCGCGATGGCTTCGCGAATGGCCTGCTTGATGCGGATCTGATTCACGCCCACGGGGGTGTGCACCAGGAAGGTCGGCATGCCGGTGTCCTGGCAGATGGGTCCTTCGTCCTGCTCCGCCATGTCGATGTTGCTGGCGATGATGCCCAGCGCCTGCGCCGATTGCGTGCCGGGCGTTTCCGACTCGAGCGCGAGTCCCATGGCCGCGCGAACGTCGGGCGGCAAGTTGGTGGAGGTCTCGGTGATCAGTTCGATGAGGCTGTCTTTTAGGAAGGTCATTGTGCGTCGATATGTCCAAAGAGCTAAAGAACGATTTTACCTTGTGCCATCATGCTGGGGTGAGCCGCCGTCCCGAAGATGATCAGCAGCCGGGGCGGGTCACTTGCTACAATCCTCTTTTATGTTCCGTGGATTGGAGCACACCGCCATTGCATCGCCGGACCCGAAGCGCCTGGCCGAATGGTATGTAAAACATCTCGACTTCCGCATCAACCATACCTACGACGGCAACTACTTCGTGCGCGCGGCCGACGGATCGATGCTCGAGATCATTCCCTCGGTGGGCGAACGAGCGCCGCAGCAGATGAAGGACCCGGGCATCCGCCACCTGGCGGTCACCGTGGACAGCTTCGATGCCGCGGTCGCCGAGCTGCGCAAGCGCCAGGTTAGCTTCCTTGGCGAACCGTTCGTCAATCAAGGCAACCACCTGGTGTTCTTCAGCGACGGCGACGGCAACATCCTGCACCTGATCCAGCGCGAACGGCCTCTGCCCTGATCGGAACCCTGAATTGCTAAGGCGGGTTTTCAAAGGTTTCGCATACCGCGACTTCCGCATCATGTGGATCGGGGCGTGCACCTCGCAGATCGGCACGCAGATGCAGGTGCTGGCCCAGGCCTGGATGGTGTTTCAAATCACCAGCAACCCCACCATGCTGGGGCTGGATTCGTTTCTCGCGACTATTCCGATCGTATTGTTTTCGCTGCTGGGCGGCGTCTTCGCGGACCGCACCGAGCGCCAGAAACTCCTGCTTGGATCGCAGATTGTGCAGATGACCTGCGCATTCCTGCTGGCGATTCTGTTCGCCACCGGCGTCATCCGCATCTGGCACATCCTCACGCTTTCGTTCATTGTGGGAACCGCGCAATCCTTCGGCGGCCCGGCCTACCAGGCGCTGATCCCGACGCTGGTAAAGCCACCCGACCTTCCCAACGCCATCGCGCTGAACTCGATTCAATTCAACCTGGCACGGGTGATCGGTCCGATGTTCGGCGCGCTCGCCCTGGCCGTCGGCGCGGCGTGGTGTTTCGCGATCAATGGCATCTCTTTCATCGCCGTCATCATCACGCTGTTGATCATTCACCCGCACTTCGTGCCCGCCAAGACCGGCCAATCGGTTCTCAGCAGCATGGGCCAGGGGTTCCAGTTCATTCGCAAACAGAGCGCCATGGAGGGGTTGATCGTACTGGCGTTTTCGATGACGTTGCTCGCGTTTCCGCTCATCGTGGTGCTGCCGGTTTTTGCGCGCGACGTCTTCCATGGCGACCCGAAGCTGTATTCGATGCTCCTGGTCTGCTTGGGAATCGGATCCATTTGCGGCGCGCTGACCGTAGCGGGATTGGGCAAATACAAGCACCAGGGCCGCTCCGCCCTGCTGATGCTGGTGGCACTGGGAGCGCTGATCAGCGGATTCGCGCTGTCCCGGTACTTGGTGCTGAGCTGCGTGCTGCTCTTTCTGGCGGGCGGGATGCTGCTGGCGGTCTTTACCACCATCAGCTCGCTGGTGCAGATGATCACCTCCGATGAGATGCGCGGCCGCGTGATGAGCGTTTACAACGTCGCATTTCGCGGCGGAACGCCGTTTGGAAGCTTGATCATGGGCACCCTGGTCAGCAGGTTCTCCGCGCCCAAGGTGGTGGCCTGCAACGGGGTGCTTCTGGCTGTGCTGGGACTGTACTTCCTGCTGGTGCAGCGAAAAGTTGCAACGTTATAGGGAGCGGCGAGCGTCTAGTAAAATTGAAATGATGAAGGCTCTAGCGCTGGTCGTCACTTTCATTGCCGCCGGGACTGCTGCCGACGATGCCGGGCTGATCAAGGCGCGCGACCGGCAGGACCGTGCCGCGCTGGAAAAGATTGTCAGCGATCTGCGGAGCGCGGCCGACCGGCAGCCGAAGGATGCCGCCGCGCAATATCGGCTGGCTCTGGCCCAATCCTACGCGGCCGAGGTCGCCATCGAGGTGCGCGATAAAGCCGCCACCAAGAACCTGGCCCAAGCCGGCATCGATGCGGCCGAGCGCGCCGTCAGCCTCAAGCCGGATTCGGCCGAATACCAGCGCATCCTGGGCACGCTGTGCGGCCAGATCATCTCCGGAAATTCGCTGAGCGCGATCAAATACGGCAAGTGCGCGCTGGAGGCGGTGAACAAGGCCATCGAGCTGGACCCGAAGTCGTCCATCAACTACGTCAGTCACGGCGTGGGCAACTACTATCTGCCCTCGGCGTTCGGCGGCGGCATGGACCTGGCGGTCAAGGATTTTCGCAAGGCGCTCGACTTGAATCCCAAGAACGACGACGCGTGGTTATGGCTCGGCATCGCGCTCCGGCGCTCGAATCAGCCTGAGGAAGCGCGCAAGGCCATCGTCAAGTCGCTGGCGCTCAATCCCAACCGCGCGTGGGCCAAGCAGCAGCTCGATAAGACACCCGCGCCGTAGTACATCGACACGTGGGGCAGCCAAATCGTGGCTGCAGCCGCCTTTCTAGGCGGCCCCGGGATTCATCGGCCGGCTGAAGCCGGCGGCAGGCAGGATTCAGGGTGCTGAAGAAGTAAGTGAATAGGTCTGGACCGCCGGTTCCCACCGCCAAGATAGAGAAGCAATGGTTGTCGGATTAGTTGTTTGGTCCGCCAGCGGGCGCTGGGCGCGGGCTTTTCAAGCTGGTGGATGGCTAAGATTGGCGATGCGGAGGAGGTTATAGGCGGCGCAGGCGAAGGTAAAGACCGACTCCACCAAGACGCGGCCCCGGTGCCGTGTCTTTCTCAATCCAGCCACCGTTTTGATCCATCCGAAGATCTGTTCGATTCGTTTCCGACAGTCCCGGCTCTGGCTATAGCCGGGATGCCGCGTGGTCCGGCCATCGATGGCGCTGGAGCGCTGCCCGGTATACTGCGCCACGTGAGGGGTGGCGCCTAGCGCTCGCATCTGTCTGACGAAGTTGGCATCGTCGTAGGCTTTATCGGCTCCCAGGGTGATGCGTTTCCGCCGCCTGATGTGTTGCAGCATTTCCGCTACCGCCTCTCGCTCGGCGCGTGGGTTGGCCGCAGTGAGCCGGCTAGCCACGATCAGCCCGTGCCGGTTTTCAGTCAGGACATGGCCAAAGTGGCACAGCTTCGGTTCGGTCGCAAAACTCTTCTTGTACAAGCGCGCATCTGGATCGGTTGTACTGGCGTGCGTGTCGTTCTTCTGCAGTTTGCCATGCCGCCCGGAACCCCGCCTGGGCGGCTCTGGTCGCGGTTGAAAACTTTTCCGGCTGGCCCAGGCTTCGATCAATGTTCCATCCACGGAAAAGTGCTCGGCGCTGAGCAGCTGGTGTTGCTCCGCTAGACCGCGCACTCGCTCGAAGAACTTGCCGCATACCCCGTGCTCCAGCAAACGTTCCCGATTCTTGCTGAAAGAACTGGCGTCCCACACCGGCTCGTCCATCGCCAAGCCGACAAACCAGCGGTACAGCAGGTTGTAATCCATTTGCTCCATCAACTGCCGCTCACTCCGGATCGTATACAGACACTGCAGCAACATGGCTCGTAGCAGCTTCTCCGGCGCGATCGACGGTCGCCCGATTCCCGAGTACATCTTGGAAAACTCGCTCCCCAGTCCCGCCAGAACCTCATTGGCCAGCTGCCGTATCCCACGGATCGGATGATCCGCCGCAATCCGTTCTTCCGCACTTACGTAGCTAAACATCCGGTCCGGCTGTTCGTCTTGTCCTCGCATAATACAAAGACGATCGGAAATGTTGTTTGGCTACTACCTCTCACTTACTTTTTCAGCACCCTGAGGATTGCCTGCCCCACAAAGCCACTGAAGGCGTCAGAATTTAGACCATGGCTTCGCGCTTGGCGTTCCAACGCACTGTGCGGGCCGCGCGATAGCTTTCCACCGCCATGCGGCAGGCGATGGAGACCCGATAACCCAGCTCGAAGGGGCAGTTCGGTTCCCTGCCCGAGCGAATGCAGTCGATGAAATTCCGCATGTGGGCATTGGGCGCCGCTACCGTCCTGCCGGCGATCTCGGAGCCATCCGGACGATTCACTTTCTGGGGCGCATAGCGAATGGACGCGCCGCGCGTAATCGTTCCGTCTGTCCCCAGCACGTCCTCGGTGACGCCGAGGTGGTTATTGCCGAAGCCGGAGTCCCAAGTGATGAGCATCTCTTCGGGCTGCTCCAGCACCACGGTCATGGTGTCGGGAACTTCGCGGCCGTCCTTCCAGAGATACACGCCGCCCGTCATCGTGACCGCGCTCGGAATCCGGAGTCTTAGCGCCTGGTACCAGAACGAAAGCTGCTGGCACATGTTCTCGCACACGTTGCCGCCGGAATAATCGGAGTACAGGCGCCAATTGAGATAGCGGTTGGGATCGAAATCCCGCTGGGGCGCTTCGCCGAGGAACGCCTTCCACGCAACGTTTTCCGGAAGCATGTCGGGATACACGGGGCGCGACCATTGCGGTTTGCCGCGCGGCGAGTTGCGGAACATGCGCATATGGATCGCGGTGATCCTGCCAACCTGCCCGCCGGCGAGGAAGCCGAGCGCGTCAGTCATTTGTCCCGAAGAACAGGCCTGGTGTCCGATCTGCACGGTCCGCGGCGCAGCCTGGCGATAAGCGGCGCGCATGCGTTGGGCGTGCTCCACGGTGAACGCCATGGTTTTTTCCAGGTAGACGTGCTTGCCGGCGGTCAGCGAATCGACGAAGTGCTCCGCGTGCAGGTGTTGCGGCGTGGCGATGATCACCGCATCGATATTCTGGTCGTCCAGTAAGCGCCGGTGGTCGCGGTAGACGGCCGCGTTGGGAAGCAGCTTTCTCGCGTCCTCCAGGCGCCTGGCGTAGATGTCGGCGACCGCCGCGAGCTCCACGTTGGGACACGCCGAGGCCCAGTGAATCAGCTCGCTGCCGCGCGCTCCGGCGCCGATGACTCCGATCCGGATGCGGTCGTTGGCGCCCAGCACTCCCTGCGACGCCAGTGTGGTGGCGAGCCCGGAGGCCATGGTGCCGATGAATTTGCGCCGTGAGTCCATCGAACTAGGTATGCCTCAATCTTAACCGATGGCGCCGAACCACGGCTCTAGCGCAGGTAGAACAGGCTCAATCGCGGCAGGCCGGCGGCTTCGAGCAGTTGCCGCTCCAGATATTGCTTTTCCAGCATGGCGAGCTGCTCGGCGGTCATCTTGCCGCGATAAGGGCGGAGCTGGAGATCGAGATCGCGGCGCGAGCGTAACAGGTCTTCGTCGCTCTGCCGGGTGCGCGCGATCGCGACCATCTTGTCTTCGAGCGCGGTCAGCCGACGCTCCAGGTCCTCGAGATCGCGGTACAGGCCGGCCGCATCTTCAGCCAGGTGGTCCACCGCTGCGGCGATGTCTTCGAACCCGGGCCGCTTGCGGACCTCGCAGGCGTTGCTCGCCAGGTAGCTCTTCAACTCCTCCAGGCTGAACGGAGCCGGCGCTTCCTTGCGCGACGGGCGAGCTTCGGCGACTCCCGCCAGCGCCTGCGCCTCGATCATGACGGCCTGCGTGCAGTAGGCCACCGAGTTGACAGCCTGCACGCGGTTCTTCCTGCCGCGCCAGTTTTCGAACGCCTGATCGATGCCGCGCAACACCGCTTCGAGCGGCACGCCGGCGTTCTTCCAGGTCTCCACCAGCGCCCAGTCGAGCGGCGACATCAGGAACAGCCCCGTGCCGCGCGCCTTCTGAAAATGTTCTTCGACTTCGGTGAAGTAGTTGAAGTAGTTCGAAGGCCAGCTTATTTCTTCTGGTTCCTGCGCCATATGATTTCCAGGCCTTCGAGCGTCAGGTCCTCGTTGATTTCCTTCACCTGGCGCGAGGCGGCGGCGATCAGGCTGGCTTGTCCACCGGTGGCGATGGCGATGGTTTTATCGCCCAACTCCGCGACCACTCGCTCGAGAATGCCGTCGATCATGCCCACGAAGCCGTAAAACAACCCGGATTGGATGCTGTTGACGGTGTTCTTTCCGATGAGCCGCGCGGGCTGGCGGAAATCCACCATGGGCAGTTTGGCGGTCCTGCCGAATAGCCCGCTGATCGACATTCCGATGCCGGGACAGATCATGCCACCGAGATACTCGCCCGCGGCCGACACCACGTCGAAGTTGATCGTCGTGCCCAGATCCACGACTACAGCCGGGCCGCCATAGCGATGGAAGGCCGCGACGCCGTTCACCACGCGGTCTGCGCCCACTTCGCGCGGATTGTCGTACAGCACCTTGATGCCGATGTCGGTGTCGGGCGTGACGAACAGCGGCTTGGTCTGAAAGTACCGCTCCGCCATGGCGGCCAGCGGCGCGTCCAGCATCGGCACCACGCTGGCGATGATGATGCCGTCGACGCGTCGCAGATCCAGCGATGCCAGCGCGAACAGGTTGCGCATCAGGACGCCCCACTCGTCGGCGGTCTGCTCGTGAATGGTGCGCAGGCGCCAGCGGTTGATCAAGGCGCTGTTTTCAAACGCGCCGATGGTGATGTTGCTGTTTCCCGCGTCAAGCGCTAAGAGCATGGACGCACGCCTCCCGCGACGATCACGTTCTCACTTCCATCATCGCCCCGCAGAATGAGAAAGCCGGATTCGTTCAGACCGGCCGTGGTGCCGTGCAGCACAGACTCGCCCAGATCCACTTCCACGCGCCGTCCGTAGACATAGCTGGAGGCGCACGAAAACATTCTCAGGATCGGCTCGCGGCCCTCGCTATCGAGCAGCGCGCAGAAATTGTCGATGCTGGGCAACAGTTCAACGAGCAGCCGCTCACGCGAATGCTGGCGGCCGCTGGCGATGCGCAGCGAAGTGGCCAGCGGACTCAGTTCCGGCGGGAACTCGCTCTGATTCACGTTGATGCCGATGCCTGCAATGATAGCCGGACCTTCCAGTTGCGTCAGGATGCCGCCGCATTTCTTGGACTCCAGCAGCAGGTCGTTGGGCCAGCGCAGATCGCACGCCAGATCGGTGGCTTTCAGGATCGCCTCCACAGCCGCCAGACCAAGCGCGAGAGTGACCATCGGCACCACGCTCGGGTGCTCGGGCTTCGGCAAAACAATCGAGACGTACAGTCCTGAGCCGGCCTCGGAATGCCAGGCACGGCCGTAGCGGCCCTGACCGGCGGTCTGCTCTTCGGCGCCGGCCACGCTGCCGAATTCGCAACCGGACGCGGCCAGGCGGCTGGCTTCGGTCATGGTGGATCCTATGGAGCTGTGCCAATCGATCCGCCGGTCCGGAAAGCGCGACCGCACCCACTCGATATCGAAAGGCATCGTCAGGTGAGCTCCAGGCGGCAATGAATGTCGATGGCGCGCGCCGAGTGGGTGATCGCGCCGGCCGAAATGAAGTCGGGGCCTGCTTCGGCGTACGCGCGGACGGTCTCGAGCGTGATGCCGCCCGACAGCTCCACCGTCGCGCGGCCCGCGATGTCGCGGATCCATTCCTTGGCTTCCGCCGGAGTAAGGTTGTCGAGCAGCAACGCCTTGGCGCCGCACGCCAGCGCTTCGTCGAGTTCGGCGCGCGTCCGCACCTCGATTTCCACCGGCAACTGGATGTGCCGCGTTGCATCGAGCGCCGCGCGAACTCCCCCGGCGGCGGTGATGTGGTTGTTCTTGATCAACACCGCGTCGAAAAGGCCCATGCGATGGTTGGTGGCTCCTCCGGCGCGGGCGGCCGCTTTCTCGAGCTGACGAAGGCCGGGCGTTGTCTTGCGCGTGTCCAGGATGCTGCACTTGGTGCCGGCCACGGCGTCCACGAACTTGCGCGCCAGCGTAGCGACACCGGTCAAGTGCTGCAGGAAATTGAGCGTCACGCGCTCGCGTGTCAGCAACAGGCGGGCGCTGCCCTTGGCGATCGCAATCAGGGCGCCCGGCTTAAGAAAGGCGCCGTTCCCGACTTTCAACTCGATGCTGTCGTACAGCAGCGGAAGCAGTTCAACCCCCGCGACCACGGCGGGCTCACGTATGATGAACCGCGCCACCGCCTGCCGCTCCGCCGGAACGCAGAGCGCAGTGGTGACGTCGCCGGTACCAACATCCTCTTCGAGCGCGCGCTCGACGATCTCGGCCGTGGTCATTGCAGGGTATTCAGCGTGGCGCGGCTCTTTTCGAGCTGGGCCATCTGTTCAGCACGCTTGGCGCGCAGCGATTCCACCACGTGGCCGGGCGCGCTGCTTAGAAACTTGTCGTTCGCAAGCTGCCGATCCTTGTCCGCGATGGTTCTCTCTAGTTGCTCGATCTCTTTGGTCAGGCGCGAACGCTGGATGTCGACATCCACTTCCGGAAGACGCAGCACCAGGTCGAACTCGGGCGTGGAACGCACCGCTCCGTTGAGGTCCGGCGCGGCCCCGGTGCGCACGTCGAGCTTCACCGCGGCCAGCTTCTCGATCACGCCGAGTTCCACGCTCTTCGAACCGTTGCGGCAATACAGCACGCCTTCGAGCAGCAGCTTCTTGTCGAGACCGTGGTCGGCGCGCAGCTTGCGCGCGGCGGTGATCATCTCCTGCAGGAGCGCCATCTCGCGTTCGGCGGCTTCGTCCACGGCGCCGGCCTGCGGATAAGCGGCCAGCGCGATAGATTGCGTCTCGCCGAACTGGCGCCACAGCTCTTCGGTGATGAAAGGCATCACCGGATGCTGCAGGCGCAGGTACGCACTAAACACGCCCAGCAGATTACGCCAGTCGTTGGTCAGCCCAGAGTTGGGCGCCAGGCGCAGTTTCTTGATTTCCAGATACCAGTCGCAGAAATCGTGCCAAAAGAATTGCCACAGCTCCTCGGCCACCTCGTGGTAGCGATGCTGCCCGAGAGCACGATTGACGGCCGCGGCGGCGCGGCTGAGCCGGCTGAAGATCCAGCGGTCCTCCAGTGTCTCGGGCGAGCCCGGCTGCGTCAAAGCCGGCTGGATCCCGGCCGCATCCATGTTCATGAGGATGAGCCGCGCCGCGTTCCACATTTTGTTGGCGAACTGGCGGGCCGCGACCAGCCGCTCTTCCGAATAGGTAATGTCGGTTCCGGGCGCGGCGGCACGCATGAGCGCCAGCCGCACGGCGTCGGTTCCATATTTGTCGTTGATGTCGAGCGGGTCCACCACGTTGCCCTTGGTCTTCGACATCTTCTTGCGCTGCGGATCGCGCACCAGGGTGTGCAGGTGCACCTGGCGGAAAGGAACTTCGCCGGTCAGCTCGAGGCCCATCATCATCATGCGCGCGGCCCAGAAGAACAGGATGTCGTAGCCGGTGATCAGCAGCGCCGTGGGATAGTAGGTGCGCAGGTCCTCGGTGTCGTCGGGCCAGCCCATGGTTGAGAACGGCCACAAGCCGGAGCTGAACCAGGTGTCGAGCACGTCGGTGTCCTGCTCGACGCGCGCCGATCCGCAGTGCGCGCACTTGGAAGGCGCCTCGCGAGCCACGGTAATCTCGCGGCAATCGGCGCAGTGCCAGGCCGGAATCCGGTGCCCCCACCAAAGCTGGCGCGAGATGCACCAGTCGCGGATGTTCTCCATCCAGTTGAAGAAGGTCTTGTTCCAGTTGTCGGGGACGAACACGATACGGCCGCGGCCCACCGCGTCCAGAACCTTGGCGGCCAGCGGCTTGGTTTTCACGAACCATTGCGTGGACACCAGCGGCTCCACGACGGTTCCGCAACGGTCGCACTTGCTGATGGCCAGCGCGTACGGCTCGATCTTTTCGATTAGGCCGAGTTTCTCGAGGTCGGCCACCACGCGCCGCCGCGCCTCGAAGCGGTCGAGCGAGGCGTAAGGACCGGCGTCCGCGGTCATGCGGCCGTCTTCATCGATCACCTTCACATGCGGCAGGTTGTGGCGCTTGCCGGCTTCCAGGTCGTTCGGATCGTGCGCCGGCGTCACCTTCACCACGCCGGTGCCGAACTGCGGATCGGCGACCTGGTCGAAGATGATCGGGATTCTGCGGTTCATGAGCGGCAGAATGGCGGTGGTGCCCGCCAGATCGGCATAGCGCACGTCGGTGGGATTGACGGCCAGGGCGGTATCGCCCAGCATCGTTTCGGGCCTGGTGGTGGCCACGACAAGTGAGCGCGAGTCGTCCGCCAGCGGGTAGCGGATATGCCACAGCGATCCCTGCGTGTCCTCGTGCTTCACTTCCAGATCGGACAGCGCGGTATGGCAGCCGGGACACCAGTTCACCATGTAGGTGCCGCGATAGATCAACCCGCGTTCGTACAGGCGCACGAAAGCTTCCAGCACGGCTCGCGAAAGCTCGGGACTCAGGGTGAAACGTTCGCGGCTCCAGTCGCAACTGTCGCCGATGCGCTTCATTTGGGTGGTGATGCGGCTGCCGAATTTTTCCTTCCACTCCCAGACGCGCCGCACGAACTTCTCGCGGCCGAGATCTCGGCGGCTGAGACCCTCGGCGGCGAGGCTGCGCTCCACCAGCATCTGGGTGGCGATGCCGGCATGGTCGACGCCGGGCAGGAACAGCGTGTTGTCGCCGCACATGCGCCGCCAGCGGATAGCCGCGTCGATCAGCGAGTGTTCCAACATGTGCCCGATGTGCATCGAGCCGGTGACATTGGGCGGCGGAACCACCAGCGAAAAACGCGGGCCGGGGGCCTTGGCGTCGGCATGGAAAATGCCGGTTTCGACCCACCACTGCGCCCAGTGAGACTCGAAGCGCTGCGGCTCGTATGTTTTTTCCAACTCCATGGCGAGACTTCCAGTTTAGCAGGCAGGCGCGATTTGACAGTGCGCGGCGAGGTTTGATGTAATTGATTTCGAAGCCCATCCCGCCTTGCTCCTCAGTAGCTCAATGGTAGAGCATTCGGCTGTTAACCGAAGGGTTGTAGGTTCGAGTCCTACCTGAGGAGCCAATTCCTTTCAGGCTCTACGCCAACAAAGGGGCAAACGGCTCTACGCCAACAAGTCCGCAACCGGTGGAACCTTTGCCACATCTGTATTTCTCTGTTTGTCCGGGCGTCCAGGCGGAATTGGTGAATCCGCGCGCCCCAACGCGCAATCGTCGCTCTCGATGGCAAGGAACTCGAGGGCAGACCGCTCAAGGTCAATGAGGCCCGTCCGCGAGAGGACCGTGGCTTCGGCGGCGGCGCACACCGCATCAACAGCGGCAAACGCCGAACCAACCGCTGGTAACCAGTAGATCCAATTCAGTGCGAGGGGTGGCATTCTCAAGCGCCGCCCCGTAACCAGGTCCGAAGCCGATCGAGATCCCGTTTCGCATCGAGGCCCAGCTTGTCCGCCGCCAAACGGAGCGTCGCATTTTCGACTTCGCGCCCGATATGCGCGCGCAGGGCCTTTGCCGTCTCGCGGTAAAAACAGAAGACTAGAACTTTTTCGCCCGACAGCCATAGGTTCACAACGCGGTCGACGACCGAGCGCATCTTCGGGTGGGTGAAGCGATCCTCTTCAGGTGCCGTCTTCGAGGGAATGACATGCTTGGATCTGCTCTTCATACCAGGTTACAGGGATCAGGGCCAGGTTACGCCCCGAACTGGCGGTCCCGGCGGAACACTCTACACCCTCGTCGTCAACATCGCGCGCATCGCCGCGGTTCTCTCTCGTATGATGGAATGCCTCATAACTGGAACAGAGACCTTCGGCGAAGAACGCCCGCCCTTTCGCTGAACCCTGTGCAAGCTCGCCCTGCGCTCGCGCGGCCAGCAGGAACGGAAGAGCGCCAGAGGCGCCTGCTGGCCGACGTGGAGGCTGGGGTCATCGACTGCGTTGTCGTCTACAAGGTGGATCGGCTGAGCCGATCGCTGGTGGACTTCGCCCGCTTGATGGAGACGTTCGAGAAGCGCGGCGTAGCTTTCGTCTCCATTACTCAACAGTTCAACAGCGCCAACTCCATCGGCAGGCTCACGCTGAACATCCTGCTGAGCTTCGCCCAATTCGAGCGGGAGATTATCGCCGAGCGCACTCGCGACAAAATGAGCGCGGCGCGTCGAAAGGGAAAATGGATCGGGGGCATCCCCGTGCTTGGCTATGACGTCGACCGCGGTGGTGGACGCCTTGTGGTGAACCCGGATGAAGCCAAGCGAGTCCGGGGCATGTTCGAGTTGTACCTGCAACATCGCACTCTCATCCAAACCGTGAAGGCCATCAACGCCCGGCGCTGGACCACCAAGCAGTGGATCACCGAGGGTGGCCGTGAACATCCAGGTAAGCCGATCACAAAAAATCTGCTGTACCGGACGCTGACCAACCCTCTTTACGTCGGCAAGGTGAGGCACAAGGGCAAGATCTACGACGGCGAGCACGAGGCGATCGTGGACGCGAAGATCTGGAAGCGCGTGAACGACCTGCTCCAGGGCCACAACGTCGCCAACGGAGAAAAGAGAAACAGACACGGCGCGCTCCTGCGGGGCCTCCTCTGCTGCGAACCGTGTGGCGTCGCAATGGTCCATACCTATACAGTCAAAGGCGACCGGCGCTACCGATATTATTCGTGTCTGAGGAAGCAGCAACAAGGTGCAAGTGCGTGCCCGAGTAACCGGCTGGCGGCCGGCGACATCGAGTCTGCCGTGGTCGCAAGGATTCGCGGCCTCGGCACCGATCCGCGGATTGCAGCGGAGACTTATCGGAAGGTTCAAGAGCAAGCGAACGCTCATCGGCAAGAACTGGAATCTGCCCTTAGGGCCGCTCAGAAGGAAATCCTGCGGGGATCAACCAGCAACTCGTACGCCTCGCAGCGGCGAATGGGAACGGACGTGTGGAGCGGTTGGCGGAACTTCAGGACAAGCTCCGCGACAGAGAGCAGCACATCCAGGCACTCCAAAAGGACCTCGCTGCGGTGGAAGCCGACGTGGTCGCCGAGCACGAGGTCCATCAGGCGCTGGCAGAATTCGACGGAGTCTCCCCACAAAACTTTGCCTGTGCCCCGGTCACTGTCGTAACTCTTGCCTTGGACGATGTTCAGACTGAAATCCGAAGGAGCGGAAATCCATTCCGATTCTCTGAAGAAGAACGGTTCGGCCAAGAGGATGCAACCGATGGACGGGTTGTCCGCCGGTCCGACCTGCAAGGGTCGATACTTCGCAATCCGAACCCGCATTTCGGCCAAAGACCACACTCCGTTTCCTTCGCCGAAAGCGTCCCATGCGAGCGAGATGGCAAGTGCAGGAAACGGGTAAAGAAACCACCGCCCACGACGAAGTTACGCGGCGAGTGGAGCTTGAAGAGCAAGACTCCGCTCAGGCTTAAGGCTTTGAACGATGCTTCGGGCGACGGCCGCCAGAAGTTGACTTCATCGACACGGAGCTTGGATGCGTGTAGTTGGAACCAGTCGTAGTCGGGGACAGCGACGAAGAAGTTCATCTCGCTCTCGGCAACACAGCGTTCCAGCAACAGTCCCGATACGAGCACTGAGGCGCAGCGACTTCCCGACTTTAGGTCTTCGATCTCGTGCCACAACTCCGGCACGGTTGCTTACCCCGGCACACAGGGATTCAATTACCGTAGACTCCAGACATGGACATCGTGAAGATGATCGCAGAGTTGCGCGCAGAACGCGCGCAGGTCGAAGAGGCGATCCTGACACCGGAACGGCTGGTTGCAGGACGCGGCCGGCGACGGGGACGGCCACCGGCATGGATGACGCAGGTTAAGAGACGAGGCAGGCCACCGGGAAGTAAGAATAAGCCGAAGTAGGGCTGAGAACTTCAGGCCTGACGGTTAAGCGCGCCGGCAACTTTCTCCCTAGGATCTTTCGGGCTGCCATCCTGACCAGTCCTGGACAAAACGAAGGAGTTAGGAAACAGTATGGAGTGGTCCCCAAAAATGAGACGGCCAGTTAAGACTCAAAATCCATTCAAAGGAGAATTGAGTCATGGGTTTGTCGCGCAGGTTGTTCACTAAGGAGTTCAAGCTGGCCGCGGTGCGGCGGCTGGAAGAGGGCGTTCCGATCGGAGAGGTGGCGCGTGGGTTGGAAGTGAATCCCAACGTGCTGCATCGCTGGCGGCGTGAGGTTCGCC
>JAIQFN010000024.1 GCA_020073265.1 Terriglobia bacterium
TCAGCAGGACCAGCAGAACGTCGATCATCGGCGTGACGTTGATGATCGCCGCAACTTTGTGGGAACCGGCTGTCATAGCCACGCCATGTTAGACACCGGAAGACGCTTGGAGTTCCCGGCCGCGCACGCCCTGGAAGCAATCATAATGGCTGCATGTCGAAAGACGCGGCGTATCTGTTCATATTCGACGGCTTTGCGGATTGGGAGCCGGCGTTCGCGGTCGCGGAATTGCGGCGGAGCTTTGGATTCGCCACGCAGACGCTGGCTGCTACGAGAGAGCCGGTAGTCAGCATGGGCGGCCTGCGGGTTGTCCCGGACGGCACGCTGAGCGAGCTCGACCCGGGCGCGGCGAGCATTCTGATTCTGCCCGGCGGCGATTCCTGGCTAAAGGGCGAACAGCCCGCGGTGACGCCGGCGCTACGCTCGATGGCGGCGGCCCATCGGCCGGTCGCGGGCATCTGCGCGGCAACCCTGGCGCTCGCACACGCCGGTCTGCTGGACGACCGCTTGCACACCAGCAACGGGCGTGGCTTCATCGAAAGGCACGTGCCCGGCTATCGTGGCGCGAATTCCTATCGCGCCCTGCCGGCCATTTCCGATCGCGACGTCATCACGGCGAGCGGCCTCGCTCCGGTGGCTTTCGCGGTGGAGATCTTTCGCCGGTTGGCGCCGGCGAGCGCGCAGGACATCGCGGTTTATGAGGCTCTGTACTCGCGCGGATTCGTGGCGGAGTTCCGGGAACTCGAGACGGCCTTCTCGCGCTAAGATCCCGCCTGATGGCTGACGCGCAGGCCCGACCACTCTTCGCACAGCAGGATGGAATTGGCCGGGTTCTGCGGCGAATACTTGAGCGACGCCGCTTGTCCGATCAGGCGCTCGGGGTCGGCGGGCAGGTAATCGCGCAATTTCGAAATATCCTGCGACGCCGTGTAGGCGACTCCGCGGACCGAATAGGAGTAGAAGACCGTATCGGGGCTGAGGTCGGTGATGGTGGCGTCTCCCAGGCGGCCATGCAGATTTACGGTCAGCCGGCGGCGCTGCTCCTTGTCCTTGGGTTTGCGGCGCAGGCGAATGACGAGGTAGATGCCCGCTGCCAGGAGCACCAACGCCGCCGCGAGGATGGCGATCTGCTCAAGCCTCGGCAACGACCACATTTTCGAGAACACCGATGCCCGCGATATCGATTTGAACTTTCGATCCCGGTTGAAGCGGACCGACTCCCGGCGGAGTCCCGGTGGCGATCAGGTCACCCGGCTCGAGCGTCATAAAGGCACTGATGTAAGCAATTATCGCATCCACGCCGAACAGCATTTCGGTGGCGGCGCCGTCCTGGCGGACTTCGCCGTCCACCAGCGTGCGGATGCGAAACTTCGCGAAGTCGGCTTCTTCGCGCGGGATCAGGCAGGGGCCGGCCGCGCAGAAAGTATCGAAGCCTTTTCCGCGCGTCCACTGTCCGTCCTTCTTCTGCAGGTCGCGCGCCGTGACGTCGTTCACGCAGGTGTAGCCCAGAATGTAACCGGACGCTTCCGCGGGCTGGACGTTGCGCGCGCGTTTGCCGATGACGACGCCGAGTTCGCCCTCGAAATCGACGCGTTGGGAGAGCTTCGGGTAGACGATCGCGTCGCCGGAAGCGATCAGCGAAGAGGGCGGCTTGAGAAAGATCAATGGCTCAGCGGGAACTTCGTTGCCAAGTTCCTTGGCGTGCTCGGCGTAGTTGCGGCCCACGCAGACGATCTTGGTGGGCGCACAGGGCGGCAGGAGCCTGGCGCCCGCCGGCAGGGCGTCCAGGTTGCCGCAACGCACGTCCGGATCGGAATCGCTCGCGGTGGGGCGTGTGTTCGGATTCAAGCTGTAGCGGATGATTTTCATGGCGCGATGGCCTCGACGGGATTGCATGGCTCGCTGGCGTTGCCGGACTGATCGACGGCCACGATGCGATACCGGTAGTGCTTGCCGGACTCCACGTTGCGGTCCGAATAACTGGGAGCTTCCAGGCCGGCGGCGATCTGAACAAATTGGCCCGCTTCTTCGGAACGCGAGATTCGATACTCCTTGAAATCCGGCTCGGTGTTCCGCTCCCAGGCCAGTTCGACGGAGCCGATGCCGGCCGATGCGGTCAGCCCCGCGGGAACAGCGGGCGGGAAGATGTCCTTGGGCGTGATGGCGACGGGGCCGGCAACTTCGCTCACGGTTTTGCCGCGGACCGCTTCGACGTAATACTCGTAGGCCTTGCCATATTCGGTAGCGGCGTCCAGGTAGGTTGGCTGCTCGACGGTGGCGAGCAGGGACGGCTCCTTCTCGTCGCCGGTTTTGCGGTAGACGCGGAACTGATTTGTTCCCGCAGCGGTCCAGGCAACGGCGACGCCGCGCGGGACGGCTTCCGCTTTGACGTTGGCCGGTGTTGCGAGGGGCTGGTCGACGGTCAGCGGCACCAGGTTCGACCAACCCGAATACCGTCCCTTGGCGTTGGTGAGACGCACGGCGACGATCACATCCTGGCCGACGAACTGCTGCGCCGCCACCGGAACGCGCACCGGTCCCGTGCTCGGAGTGGGCGTGACGTCGGCGCGAGTGGCCGTGGAAGCCCAGCGGTCGATTTGGAACTCGGGGCCGGCGTTCGGGCCGACTCGCAACTCCACGCTGCCGACCGTTTTCAACACCAGACCCTCGGTGGTCGTGGCCGGGATGGTGAAGGTGACGTCGATCCGGTTGCCGCGCTCCACCGCTTTCAGGTCAGTGATCGCAGTCGGGATGTTGACCGCCGGATATAGCGGCTCGCCCACTGAGCCGCATCCGATGGTGAATGCGCACCCGAGCACGCACAGGATAATGACGGACGCGCGCATCTAGAGGATGTACCGGCTCAGGTCCTGATCCTTGACGATATCGGCCAGTTGCTTGCGCACATAGGCGGCGTCGATCCGCATGTTTTTCTTCTTGAGGTCGGGCCCGGCAAAGGAGATTTCTTCGAGCAGCTTTTCCATGATGGTGTGCAGGCGGCGCGCGCCGATGTTCTCCGCGCCCTCGTTGACGCGCGCGGCGTAGCGCGAGATTTCCTCGATGGAATCGTCGGTGAAGGTGAGCTTGATGCCCTCGGTATCCATCAGCGCGGTGTACTGTTTCACCAGCGCGTTCTTGGGTTCGCGCAGGATGCGGATGAAGTCGGCTTCCGACAGCGGCTTCAGCTCGACGCGGATGGGAAAGCGGCCCTGCAGCTCGGGGATCAGGTCGCTGGGCTTGGAGACGTGGAACGCCCCGGCGGCGACGAACAGGATGTGGTCGGTGCGCACGAAGCCATGCCGCGTGTTCACGGTGGTGCCTTCGACGATGGGGAGAATGTCGCGCTGCACGCCTTCGCGGCTGACATCGGGACCATGCCCGGATTCGCGGCCGGCGATCTTGTCGATCTCGTCCAGAAATATGATGCCGCTGCGCTCCACGCGTTCCAGCGCCACGCGGGTCACCTGGTCCATGTCGATCAGCTTCTGTTCTTCTTCCTGGACCAGGTATTCGGCGGCTTCGGCGACGCGCATCTTGCGTTTGCGCGTGCGCTGGCCGAACAGGCCGGGCAGGACGTCTTTCAGGTTGACGTCCATCTCCTCCAGGCCGGCGTTGGTGGAAATTTCAAACGTGGGTCCGCGCTCGCGCACGTCGATTTCGACGATGCGGTCGTCCAGTTTGCCGGCGCGCAGCTTCTCGCGCAGTTTCTCGCGGGTGCGCTCGGCGCTTTCGGACGCCTCGGGCTGCGGGGGCATCAGCAGATCGAGCAGGCGCTCCTCGGCGTTGCGCTCGGCGCGGTCGGCCACTTCTTCCAGGCGCTCCTCGCGCACCATGTCGATGGAGATGTCCACCAGGTCGCGAATCATGGCTTCCACGTCGCGCCCCACGTAGCCCACTTCGGTGAACTTGCTGGCTTCCACTTTGAGGAACGGCGAATTGGCCAGTTTGGCGAGGCGGCGCGCGATCTCGGTTTTGCCGACGCCGGTGGGACCGATCATGAGAATGTTCTTGGGCATGACCTCGTCGGCCATGTCGGGATCCAGCTTCTGGCGGCGAATGCGGTTGCGGAGCGCGATGGCGACGGCGCGCTTGGCGTCGGCCTGGCCGATGACGTACTTGTCGAGTTCCTGGACGATTTCGCGCGGCGTCAGCTCGTCGAGCAGCGGCGTTTCATCGAGCGCCTGGCCGGGCAGGAAAATTACCATCAGCCCAGCTCCTCGAAGCTGATGGTCTGATTCGTGTAGATGCAGATTTCTCCGGCGATCTTCATGGCTTTCTCGGCGATTTCTTTCGCTCCCAGTTTAGTATTTTCGAGCAGCGCCGTAGCCGCTGCCTTGGCGAAGGGGCCGCCGGAGCCGATGGAGGCCACCTCGTTGTCGGGCTCGATCACGTCGCCGTTGCCGCTGACGATATAGGTGTTCTGCAGATCGGCCACCAGCAGCAGGGCTTCCAGGTGGCGCAGCACGCGATCGGTGCGCCACTCCTTGGCCAGCTCGACGACGGCGCGAGCCAGATTGCCGTTGTGCTGTTCGAGCTTGGACTCGAAGCGCGCGAAGAGCGCGAAGGCGTCGGCGGTGGATCCGGCGAAGCCCGCCACGATCCGGTCGTTGTACAGGCGCCGCAGTTTCCTGGCGGACGATTTCAGCACTTCCTGGCCGAGCGTGACTTGCCCGTCGCCCGCCATGATGACTTTGCCGTTCCTGCGCACGCACAGGATGGTGGTGGAACGTACTCTTGGTTGCATCGAAGATCTCTCGGCTTTCGATTCAGCGTGGATAGCGCTGCGATTGCGGTGGAAATCCTATTCTAGCGCAGCGAGCGCGATGCGCCGGTCATTGCCGCGGCGGAGGCGGGGGTCGCCGTATGATGTCGTCGACTGTAGCGATCAGCGCGTTCAGGCGTTCCTCGGTATGCTGTTGTGACTCGGCTAGGTGTCTGAGGGCTTCATCGGTGCGATCCTGTGACACTCTCTGCAACTGAGCGAGCTCAGCCAAGCTTTCAGACAAGTTTGCTTGCTTGTCGGCCAGCTCGCTGACGGCGTCTTGCGTTTCGATCTGCGCCTCCGCCAGTCGATTGACTTGGCCGGCAATAAGCCTCGTAACGTCATTGAGGGTCTCAGTGTTTGCAGCCAAAGATGTAAGGCCAGTCGCCATTGCGGCGAGGCTTGCTGTAAGCGATGCGACGTCGGCTGTGAGCGACGTGACGTCGGTTGTCAGCGACGCCAGCGCATTTTCGATGCGATCGATTCTGCCGTTTCCGTTTGGCTCGGCCATCTACCGCAATTATCCCCTATCTCGCCGCCGCGACATGCGTGCGCCACAGCTTGGCGAATTCAGTGAAAGCCAGGGGTTTCCGCTGCCCGATGAGCAGCCGCAGCAGTTCCCAACCCGCCCAGACGAAATACGCGACCGTGATCCAAAAGTGCACGTGCGTTGCGAGCTGGCCCCAAAATTTCACGCCCGGCGGAATGGCGGAGAATGCGAACTGAACGAACCAGAGCACGAACAGCGCGCTTGCTTCCCACCACGCCAGCTCCATGTTGACCAGGAACAGCATTCCCACCAACTGCTGGCCCAGCGTCATGAGCACTTCCAGCTTCTGCTGATCGTCCAGATGCAGCGACGAGACGTGCCCGGCACCGAGCGAGAGGACCACCGGCAGCATCGCCGCCAGCAGCGTCCATTGGTTGATGTTGCTCGACACCATGTTCATCAGCGCCATGGGCGCGCGATGGACGGTGCGCGCCCAGTAGAACGTGGACAGGAATTCAGGGAACTCCGAGACGAACGGCGCCACCCACTGGATGAAAACAAAGCTGGGCACGCCCAGGCGGATGGAGATGGCGAACAGGCTGCCCACGAACGGGTCGGTCGAGAAATAGATCAGGACGCCGCCCAGCAGGAACAGGCCGCCGATCAGGGCGATGCGGCGGCGGCGCGGCGAGAGAACGATGGCGCGCGGAATGCGCTCCAGGTCCTCGATGCCTTCTTCTTCCTGCGGAGGCATCTTGCCGAGCAACATGAGATAGGCGGCATAGATGGCGACCAGGATCACCGCGTCGAACAAGCTTAGGGATCCCTTCAAAACCACGATGCCCACCCAGACCAGACCCGGCAACAAGCTGACGACTTGTACGCTGTGCTCGCCTTCGAGCACAACCCGGCGCAGCGGTTTGCCCTCGCGTCTGCGATGGACCACGGCGGCCGCGCAATAAATCATCGGCCAGCCGAGTCCGGTGAGCAGGCGCAGCGCACCGGTGAGGTTGGCGAACAAGTAGGGCAATTGCTGCCGCCACGCCAGCACGGCTTCCACTGCGAACTCGGGGAGCGTCTGCATCCAGGCCAGGATCGCGAGCGCGACGCCTTGCGCGATGAAAAATTGCGCCGATTCCGCCGCCCACGCGATCACCATGGCGGCCAGCAGAATGCTTGGAGCGGCCCACAAGATGGTCTGCGGGCTTCTTTGCTGAATGGAAGGCTCGGCGGCCAGCAGCAAGAGCGGCGCGAGCCAGATCGCTTTCGCCATGCTATTCGAACCTCACGGCGCCGCCGCGCGAGACCACCGAATGCTTCGCGAAGGAGTCATCCTTTTGAGGATAGTCGAGCCGGTAATGCGCGCCCCGGCTTTCGCGCCGCGCGAGCGCGCTGGCAGCCATGAGACTCGCGACAGTATGCATGTTGCGGAGTTCGTAGTCGGCCACGGTTGAACACGGCTGAGAGGGGATGTCCTGGCTGAGCTTTTGGATGGCGGCGGCGATCCCCTGGCCCGTGCGGACGATCCCGCAGTATTGCCAGGCGAGCGCGCGTAGCTCGGGCTCGGTGAGCTTGGGGCGCCTGGCAGGTTCGAGATCAACGGGCGTTGAGGACGCTTCCGCCGCATCGCGTATCGCGCGGCCGGCCCTCTCGCCGTACACCAGTCCTTCGAGCAGCGAATTGCTAGCCAGCCGGTTGGCGCCGTGGACTCCGGTGCAGGCTGCCTCGCCGGCGGCGTACAGTCGCGCGATGCTGGTTCGGCCGTCCAGATCGGTGCGGACGCCGCCCATGGCGTAATGCGCGGCAGGATGCACGGGCGCGGGCTGGCTCGCCAGATCGATGCCGTAGCGCAAACAGGTTTCGTAGATGCGCGGGAAGCGCGTGCGCAGATGCTCGCGTCCGAAATGCGTCAGGTCCAGAAAAACGTGCTGGCCGCCGGTGCGTTCGATCTCGCTGACGATGGCGCGGGCTACGATATCGCGCGCCGCCAGCTCGCGCATGGGATGGTAGCGCTCCATGAAACGTTCTCCGGCGGCATTCCGCAGGATCGCGCCTTCGCCGCGCAGGGCTTCCGAGAGCAGGAATCGCGGCGCTCCCGGAACGTATAGCGCCGTGGGATGGAACTGGACGAACTCCAGATCGCTGATTTCGGCCCCGGCGCGATAGGCCGCGGCAACTCCATCGCCGGTGGCCACGTCGGGGTTGGTGGTGTCGCGGAAGACGCGCCCCAGGCCGCCGGTCGCCAGCAGAACCGCACGGGCGCGAACCGCCAGCAATTCGCCGGACGCTTCATCCAGCACCAGTGCGCCGGCAATGCCGCCTTGCGAATCCGGCAACAGATCGGTCATCGCGCCGAAGCTGCGGAACTCGACGTTGGGTAGCGACGCGGCCTTGCGGGCCAGCGTGCGCGCGATCTCCTGGCCGGTGGAATCGCCGTGGGCGTGCAACACCCGGCTGCGGCTGTGCGCTCCCTCGCGCGCGAAAAGCAGCTTGGAGCCCTCGCGATCGAACTCGGCGCCCCACGCGATCAACTCCTCGACGCGCGGCGGCCCTTCCTCCACCAGCACGCGCACCGCGCCCGGGTTCGAAAGCCCATCGCCGGCGCGAATGGTGTCTTGCTCATGCAGCGAGACCTCGTCATCCTCGGCCAAGGCCGCGGCAATCCCGCCTTGCGCGTACTCAGACGACGATTCGTGCAGGCTGTTCTTGGTGACCACCAGCACGCGCCCGCGCCCGGCCAGCTCGATAGCCGCGCGGAGGCCGGCGACACCAGCGCCGATCACCAGAAAATCGGGTTGGATCTGTTGGGGGAGGGACTGAATACCCACATGGTACAACGATACAGTGCTCGATCATCAACTAACGGCTTGCGCGGCTGAAAAGCTCCCAATCGAAACGAAGCCCCCACGCCTCTTTTACGGAAGCCGGCCGCGTTGCAGTCGTTAGTTGCGTCCAGCCATTTGCTTCTTGAAACGCCGCCGACTCAGAAACATGCCGATGAACGGCGTCTCATCAGGAAGCTTGGAAGTAAGCTGGCCCTGATCGAACCCCGAGCTTTCCGCGTAATCCTCATGATGCGGGTAGGGATCCCCGGTTGGCGGCGCAACCACCACGGTCCGCGGAGCGTAGGGATCTGCCTCCTCCTGGGGAGCTCCACCGGCAGGATTCTTCGGGGTTGGAGCAAGCCTGTGCATTTCCAGAAAACTGAATAGGGTCATCCAGGCCCCAATCAAACAGCCAATCAAGAGCAACAGGCTCTGCCACCACGCGAGACCAGCTATTGCGCTGTAAGTCATGACGCCCGCGATGGCGACTGTCGAAATCACCACGTACAAAAAGGCGAACTTCGGCTGACTTGCAAGCGAACCATTCAACAAATGTTTAGGCATGATATTTCTCCCTCAACGTCGTGAAAACCTAAGCGCACCCATACCCGCGAACAAACCTGCACCTCGAGTACCGTTTCAAAAGAAGCAGTCCTTGGGGCATTCAGAGCAGGCATAATTGCGAGCGGGTGATCTTGCCGGTCTCGTTTCCCCGGGGCTATATCGCCCAGACATGGTGCATTTTGCTCATCGATTTGGCGCAAGTGGCCGGGCGGCGATCTGTTCTCAATGGGACGGCAAAATGACGGCCCGCTAGGTCCGCGGTTTCAAGTGCGGCCTTGTGAGGTGCTGCGGAGTCTGGGCTTATTTCCCGTGATGCCGGAAATGTAAACTGATGATTCGGCGACGGTTAGAAGTACCTTATGGTACAACGATTGTATGCCGTCCTTCGCGGTCGAAACGCCGGGGCGCCGCTATCCGATCCTGGTGGAGCGCGGTTCGCTGGCGAAACTGCGCGACTACATCCCGGCTCGGGCCGGCAAGGTTTTCGTTGTCACGACCGAGGATGTGTGGCGGCTGTATGGCGGTTTGTTGAAGAAGGAAATCGCGCAATCGCCGCATGAGATCCTGTTCTTTCCCGGCGGCGAGGCGCGCAAACGGCTGGCAGAGGTGGAGGCGCTAGCCGAGCAAATGATGGAGAAGGGCGGCGACCGCTCGAGCGTGGTGGTCGCGGTCGGCGGCGGCATCCTGACCGACGTGGCGGGATTTCTGGCGGCCATCTTCATGCGGGGAATTCCGGTGATCCAGATCCCGACCACGCTGCTGGCGCAGGTGGACGCGGCCATCGGCGGAAAGACCGGCGTGAACCTGGTGGCCGGCAAGAACCTGATCGGGAGTTTTCACCAGCCGCTGGCGGTGTTGATCGATCCGGCGGTCCTCGATTCGCTGCCCGAGCGCGAATATCGGGCCGGGCTGTTCGAGATCATCAAGCATGGCGTGATCGCGGATCCCGACTTGTTCTGGCTGATGCGCCGCGAGCCGGGGCGCGTGCTGTCGCACTCTCCGGAAGTGGTGGACCGGATGATTTGCGATTCGGTGCGGCTGAAGGCCGACGTGGTCTCCGGCGATGAGAAGGAGGAGGATCGCCGGCGCATCCTGAATTTCGGCCACACCTTCGGTCATGCCTTGGAGGCCGAGACTGGCTACGCGCAATTCCTGCACGGCGAGGCGGTGGCGTGGGGGATGAAGGCGGCGGCGGCGCTGGGTGAGATGGAGCGGGTGCTGCCGCGCGAGGACCGCGAGGAGATCGTGGAGTGCGTCAACTCCTATGGCCCGTTTCCCACGGTGTCGGGAATCGACCCGCGGCGGCTGGCCGCGCGTCTCAAGAGCGACAAGAAAACGCTCAAGGGGAGAATCCATTTCGTGCTGCCGGAGCGAATTGGCGCGGTGAGGATCACGGCGGACGTCGATGAGCGCTTCGTGCTCAAGGCGATCGAGGATGCGCTGGCTTGTTGAGATACGCTGCACTCGTCGTGCGTCCCCAGGAGTGGGGACGCGGCACGCACGAGTGCGTGCGCCACGCTTGGGGCGGCCGGTGGTAGAGCCCGCTCGAAGACCACACGCCGGCCAGGGGACCACTCCCGCCGGAATCGAAAACGAGCAGCAGGCCGCCACCTGGGTGCGCGGGATGTTCGGCGAGATCGCGCCGCGCTACGACCTGTTGAACCACCTGCTTTCGTTCAACATCGACCGGTATTGGCGCGCCCGCACGGTGAAGCACGTCGCGCACATTCTCGAAAACCCGGACGCTCGCGCGCTGGATGTCGCCTGCGGCACGGGCGACCTGATGCTGGCGCTCGAAGCACGCGGACGCGCCAGCATCTACGGCGGCGATTTTTGCCATCCCATGCTGGTCGCGGCGCGGCGCAAAGTCGGCGAGCGGCGATCGCGCGCGGCATTGTTCGAGGCGGATGCGCTTTCGCTGCCGCTGGCCGACTCCTCGCTCGACCTTGTGACCATCGCGTTCGGCTTCCGCAATCTCGCAAATTACCGGCACGGCCTGCTCGAACTCCTGCGGGTTCTCAAACCGGGCGGATGCGTGGCTATCCTCGAATTTTCGACTCCTCCCAATCCCCTGCTCGCGCGGCTGTACGGCTACTACTCGCGCGCGATTCTGCCCACCATCGGCGGATGGATCTCGGGATCGAAGGAAGCTTACTCGTACCTGCCCGAGTCGGTGCGAAAGTTTCCGGAGGCCACGGAGCTAGCGGACCAGATGCGCGACGCCGGGTTCTCGAAGGTGCGCTTTGAGCGTATGACCGCCGGAATTGTCGCGCTGCACCTGGGCCAGCGGCTTTGAAGGCGTCGGGGCCGGCGCGCGGGCCGACCGCACCATCTGCTGCACCGTGATGGATGCCAGAGCCAGCGTCAGACCGATCATGATGATCACGGCAACCCAGGCCACCGCGTTGTAGACCGGCGAGTTGGTCCACTCCTTCATCAGACTCTTCTTGTTGATGAGCATCACCATGTAAATCAGCACCACCGGCAGGAGCACGCCGTTGATCACCTGCGAAAGCAGGATCATCTTGACTAGAGGGAAATTGGGCCACAGGATGATGCCGCCGCCCAGCACGATCAGCAGCGTGAAGAGCCAATAAAACACCGGCGCCTCGTGGAAGCGCTTGTCGACGCCGGACTCGAAGCCCAGGCCCTCGCACACCGTGAAGACCGTGGACAGCGGTAGAATACAGGCCGCAAAGAACGACGCATTGAACAAGCCGGCGCTGAACAACAGGGAGGCGTACTTGCCGAAGGGCCTCAAAGCCACGGCAGCATCCGCGGCGTCCTCAATGTCCTTGGGGCCGTTCGCCCAGATTGCGCCCGCGCAGGACACGATGATGAAGAACGCCACCACAATCGCCATGACGCAGCCCACGATCACTTCGATCCTGGATTGCGTGTACTCTTTCGTGGTAACCCCTTTCTCGACGATCGCCGACTGCAAGTAGAACTGCATCCACGGTGCAATCGAGGTCCCCACCATGGCGATCAGCATCGTAATGTATCCGGTATCGAACATCAGAATCGGCTTGACGGTGTAGATGGCCGCTTCACTCCAATCGGGCTTCACCAGAACGGCCGAAATGATGTAGGTCACGTAGAGCGTACAGGCCACTAGAAACACTTTCTCGACCGTCCGGTAACTGCCGCGCACCACCAGTAACCACACCGCGACGGCGCAGATGGGAACCGAGATATAGCGGCTGATGTGGAACAGTTCGAGCGAGCTGGCGATGCCGGCAAATTCGGCGATGACGTTGGTGAAATTGGTGAGCACCAGCGCGATCATCATGAAGAACGTGGTGCGCAGTCCGAACTCCTCGCGAATCAGATCCGACAGGCCTTTGCCGGTGACGGCGCCCATGCGCGAGCACATCTCCTGGGTGACGATCAGCAGCAGCGTGATCGGGATCAGCGTCCAGAGCGGCAGGTAGCCGTACTTAGCGCCGGATTGCGAGTAAGTGAGGATCCCGCCCGAATCGTTATCGACATTGGCGGTAATGAGGCCGGGGCCGACGACGGACAGGAAGATCGCGATTTGGTAGCGAAATCGTTTGAGCAAGATGTTCCTCGCCGCCTATAGGCGGGTCCGTATCGGTCATTTGTGCCTCAGCAAGGAGATGACTTCATCGGCCGTGATGGCGCCGGCCAGCTTGCCGGACTCGTCGACCACCGGAAGAGCGAGCAGATTGTACTTGTCGAAGATCTCGGTGATGCGATCGCGCTTCTCTTCGACGTCAACCTGGATCAGTGTTTCAGACGCCAGATCCTTCAACGGAGTTGCGCCGGCGGCCGTAAACAACTTGGCCAACGGCACGGACGCCTTCAGATGCTCGTTCCCGTCCACCAGAAACAGCGTGTTCAGCGTCTCCAGGATCTCCTCGTGCGCCTTGAGCGAGTCGATGGCCTCGGCCACGGTGGCGTTTTCCGCGAGCGCGACGTATTCGGTGTTCATCAAGCCACCGGCCGAATCCTCGGAATATTCCAGCAGCTCCTGGACCTCGGTCTTGGGCTCCGGCTCCATTTCTTCGAGGATCTCTTCGGAGGTCTGCTCTTCGAGCTCGGCCAGCACGTCGGCGGCCTCGTGCGGCGCCATCTCCTCCACGATGTCGGCGGCCTTCTCGGTCTCGAGCGACTCCAGGATGCTGGCCTGAATGTCCGGCTCCACTTCGGAGAGCGCATCGGCGGCCACTTCGCTGTCGATGGTTTCGAAGATGGCTTCGCGGTCCTCGGGGCTCAGGTCTTCCACGATGTCGGCCAGGTCGGCCGGATGCATCCGCTCCAGGATTTCGTTGCTGACGTTGAGCCGGAGCCGGCGCTGCGGGTCCGCCTCCAGGATGCTGCACTGTTCCCAGCGGATGGAATTCGGCGGAATCACCACTTGAATCCTGCGCACCAGGCGGCGCGGTATCACGCCTTGCGCCAGCCGCCGGAAAATGCTGCGGACTCCGATGTCGACGTCGCTGATGGTCAGAACATCGCCGTCCGGGTCGTGCTGCAGCTTGAAGGTGACGTCGGTGACCCGGACGACTTTGCGGCCCTGGCCGTCGATGATCTGTTGATCGAGCAGGTCGCGCACCAGCCGCAGCATGTATTCATCGGAATGATACGGTGTGAGGAGTTCGTCCTTGAGGTAGATTCCGTCGAGCGAAACGGTGCGAACCTGGTCGTGCCGGACGGTGAGCCAGGCCCAGCCGCCGCCCACCAGGAAGCGGTCGACGCGGGAAGGATGGATGAGCGGGACGATCGCTGCGTCTTTGACGAAGCCGAGACGGCGGCCCTTCAGGTCATAGACCTTGAGGCCGAGCAGTTCGGTAAGGAAGAGGATTTCGTCCGCCATCGAGAATCGCCCGAGCTCATTGATTTATAGGTAGAGCGATCGTCACGATTCGCGCGTGAAGCGGTCCGGTTTCGAGTGCGCCCTACATGTTCGTGCTGCTGCTCTTCTACTATGCCGCAAAGCTACGGGAGGCCGCAACAAAAAAGTAGAATGGTGGTATGACCGCTGTCGACAGGATAAGGCTGGACCGCTCGGCCTTCGAGATCGCTTCGCTCGACCAGGAACCCAATGATCGAGAGTTCTGGCGCGCCAAGTCTCCGCGAGAACGTATGGAAGCCCTTGAGCTGATGCGTCAGATAATCTATGGCTATGATCCAGCTACCACCCGACTTCAAAGAGTTCTTGAGGTTGCTGAACTCGAATGAAGTCGAGTATCTGATCATTGGCGGATACGCGGTCAACTGCGTTTGATCAAGCGGCCGATCACAGCGCCAGCTTGCGGAGCCGGAGCGCGTTGCTGATCACCGAGACCGAGCTGAAGGTCATGGCGGCGCTCGCGATCATCGGACTCAGCAGAATGCCTAAAAAGGGATACAGTACGCCGGCGGCCACGGGCACGCCAATGGTGTTGTAGACGAACGCGAAGAACAGGTTCTGACGGATGTTGCGCATGGTGGCTTTGCTCAGCGCGCGGGCGCGCACGATGCCGTGCAGGTCGCCCTTCACCAGCGTGATGGCGGCGCTTTCGATGGCCACGTCGGTTCCGGTGCCCATGGCGATGCCCACATGCGCCCGAGCCAAGGCGGGAGCGTCGTTGATCCCGTCGCCGGCCATCGCCACCACGCGGCCTTCGGCCTGAAGCTCGGCCACGGCGTTGGCCTTGGCATCCGGCAGCACTTCCGCGCGCACGTCGTCGATCCCTAATTTGCGCGCCACGGTTTCGGCGGTGATGCGGTTGTCGCCGGTCAGCATGACAATGCGGACGCCATCGCGGTGCAGGCGCTCGATCGCCTCGCGGGCCGACGGCTTGATCGGATCGGTGATGCCGAGCAGCCCCGATGGACGGCCATCGACAGACACGTAAACCACGGTCTGGCCGTCCTGGAGCAGCGGCTCGGCGCGCTCGCGCAGCTCGGGCGCGGCGAGGTTGCTAACGGTGACGCGGCGGCCGTCCACCATCGCGCTGACGCCCTGGCCGGTGATGGAACGAAAATCGCGCGCTTCCGGGAGCGTCAGGTTGCGGTCCAGGGCGCCGGCGACGATGGCCGCGGCGAGCGGGTGCTCGCTCAATTTTTCCACGCTCGCGGCGAGCCGCAGCAATTCCGGATCGTCTGTGGTGACCAGCTTCGGCTTGCCTTCGGTCAGCGTGCCGGTCTTGTCGATGACCAGCGTGTCCACCTCGGCGAACTTTTCGAGCGCTTCGGCGTTGCGGATCAGGACGCCGGCCGCGGCGCCGCGCCCGGTCCCGACCATCACCGACATGGGCGTCGCCAGTCCCAGCGCGCACGGGCAGGCGATGATGAGCACCGCGATCGCGTTCACCAGGGCATAGGCCAGCCGGGGCTCGGGTCCCACCAGGCTCCATACGATGAACGTGACCGCGGCGGCAGCGATCACCGCCGGCACGAACCAGGAAGCTACTACATCAGCCACGCGCTGTATTGGCGCGCGCGAGCGTTGCGCGTCGTTGACCATCTTGACGATGCGCGCCAGCATCGTGTCGGCGCCCACACGCTCGGCCTGCATCACGAAGGCGCCGGTTCCGTTGACCGTGCCGCCGGTGACGCGGCTGCCGGCGGTCTTCTCCACCGGAATCGGCTCGCCGGTGATCATCGATTCATCCACGGAACTGGAACCCTCCACCACCAAGCCGTCCACGGGGACTCGTTCGCCCGGCCGGACGCGCAGCTTGTCGCCAGGGTGCACGTGCTCGATCGGCACATCTTCTTCGGCTCCGTTTCTCGCGATTCGCCGCGCGGTCTTGGGCGCCAGGCGCAGCAGCGATCGGATGGCGCTGCTGGTCTGGCTGCGGGCGCGCAACTCCAGCACTTGCCCCAGCAGCACCAACGCTACAATCACGGCCGCCGCCTCGAAGTACACCGGCGGGTTCCCGCCGTGCTCGCGCAGAGATTCAGGGAAAATTCCCGGCGCGATAGTGGCCACGGCGCTGTACACGTAAGCGGTCCCGGTGCCGATGGCGATCAGCGTGAACATGTTCAGGCTGCGGTTGACTAGCGAAGCCCAGCCGCGCTCGAATAGCGGCCAGCCGGCCCACAGCACCACGGGAGTCGCCAGCGCGAGGTCAAGCCACGGCCAGTGCAGGCCGAAGTACATCAACGCCAGCAGTGCCGCGGCCGGCGGAAGGCTGAGCCAAAACCTGCGGCGCATGGCGGCGTACTCAGGATTCTTCTCTTCTGTGACGAGACTGAAGGCGACCGGCTCGAGTGCCATCCCGCATTTTGGGCAAACGCCCGGCCCGATCTGCCGGACTTCGGGGTGCATTGGGCAGGTGTATTCGGCGGCGCTGTCAGCAGCCGGCATCGGTTCCGGTTTGGCCGCCGGGTGCAGATACTTTTCCGGATCGGCTTCGAACTTCGCGACGCAGCCCTTCGAGCAGAAGTGGTACGTCTTGCCCTGGTAGACCGACGATCCCGCCGCGTGCTGCGGGTCCACCGTCATGCCGCACACCGGGTCGATGGCGCCAGCGGGCTTTTGGATGATTGGGAACATGCCGCCCTAACTCTCAGGGTACCCCGGCGCTTTTCAAACTGATTCTATGGTCAGAGGCTTGGGACGGCGGCCGTCCACGTCGGCGACGCCGAACTCTTCGGCAACGGCCGCCGCGACGAGAACTTTGCCGGTGCGCTCGATCAACGCCGGATCGCGCGCCAGCGCCGCGATCACCCGGCCGATGAACTCCGGGCTCTCGCTGTTCGACAAATCAAACCCGGCGCTCCCGGCGGCCTGCATCACCAGCTCGGTCCGGACCAGGCCCGGATACAGAGACACGACCGCAACGCCGTGCGGCTTGAGCTCGTGCGCCATGTCGGCGGTCAGCTTGTCCACCGCCGCCTTCGAGACACCGTAGATGGCGTTGCCGATGTACTTCTGCGCGGCCCAAAAGCTGATGTTGACGATCAGGCCGCGGCGCGCCGCCGTCATCATACGCGCGGCATGCGCTGAAGCGACAAAAGCCGCGCGAACGCCGGCGTCCATCATGCTGGTCCAACGGTGAAGCGGCTGCTGCCAGAAGGGAAGCATCCAGGTGAACTTGCCGTCCTCGACCATTCGTTCGTAGCCGCCCCAAGCCGAGTTGACCAGAACGTCCAGGCCGCCGGCGTCGGAGGCCACACGCTCGAAGGCCGCGGCGGTGTCCTGGTCGCGCAAGTGGTCGCAGCGGATTCGGACTACAGCCTCGGGCAGGTCCGCTCGATCGATGCTGCGGCCGGTGGCGAAGACTTTGAATCCTGCCCCGGCCAGACCGATGGCGGCGCCCCGGCCAACTCCGCGGCTTGCTCCGGTAACCAGCGCGGTCGGCATCAGTGGATCAGGTCTTCGAGGAATCGGTAGGCGATGCGCAGCGTCCACGGTTGCGCCACGATCGCAACGAGCATGGCAGTCGCCCCGAACGCCGCCGCTGCAATCCTGCGCGTGGAAACGCCGGCAGGCGGAACCGGGTGCAGCAGACGCTCCACGCGGGCCTTCAGCTCACTGCCGTCCGCGAGCAGGGGAGCGAGCAGCGGCGATCTCTGCGCCGCCGAACCGACGCCCGCAACCCGCACCAGCGCGTCGGCGAGCAGCACCGAACGCATCGGATCGCCCAGCACGGCGGCTTCATCGGCGGCCCATTCTGTGAACCTCGCCCAGCTTTTCTCGATCAAATCGAAACCGCGGAAAAAGGGCCAAACGCCGGGCGCGAGCGCGATGACCAGGCGTTTCAAGTTGTCGCCCGATGCGCGATGCGCCGCTTCGTGCCGCAGGGCGACGGACAGTTGCGGCGAAGACAGCCGGTTCAGCGCGCCGCGCGAAATCAGCAGGCGCGGACGAAGGATTCCAGCCAGTGCCAGAAAAGGAGCGCTGCCTTCCATCACCCAAACGGGCTCGGATTGTCCCTCGAGACTGGTCTTCGTTGCGACGCGCCAGCAGCGCCGCGTGTAACGCCAGGAACGCAGCGTGGCATGCACAGCGCGGCCGATCGAGGTCGCCAAAGTAGCGACGCCTAGCAGCGCCGCGATCAGGCACATCCAGCCCACCTGCTCGCGAGTCGCCGCCGGCTCGAACCACAGATAACTGGGTAGACAAAGGCCGGCCACGGCTGCGATCGAACACGCCAGCGGAAGCAGTCGGAGCGTCAGCATCAGGCGGGCAGCCGCGCGCGGCCTCAATCGCCCGGCTATCCGAACCGCGCGCTGAGCCAGCAGGCTGATTGCTACACCGGCCATCGAATGGACCAGAAAGAAGCACGCCAGACCAAGCCATGCCAGCCTCCACCAGTAGGAAGCAGTCATGCCTTCCCCCGTTTCTGGAGCTCTCTGCGTTTTTTTCGAATGGACTTTTCCAGCTCGTCGAGAAGCGCCTTATCGTGATCGCCGGCGGCGTCCACCAGGCACGAGATCAACAGTTCGCCGGATGGCTTTCCTCCAGCTAGAAACTCAGCAACGACTTCGCCGGCTTGCTTTTCTTCCCACTCGCGGCGCGACAGCCTCGGGGAATAAGCGAACGCGCGTTCCGATTTGCGCCTGTCCAGCAGGCCTTTCTTGAACAAACGGTCCAGCGTCGTCATGACGGTGGTGTAGGCGAGCGGACGGGTCAGCTTCGCGGCCACATCGTTGACCGTGCTCTCGCCGTTGCGCCAGAGAATCTCCATCACCTTGGCTTCCAGGTGGCCCAAGCCGGCGGCGCGATTCTTCCACAAGCGGATCATCCAGCCTGAATTCTAGCAGGCCGCGAAAGCGTCAGCTCTTGCTCAGCGCCCGGTTCGCGATGACGGCCTGTCCCAGCGAAATCCCACCGTCGTTGGGCGGAACCTTGGCATGCAGGAACACTTCGAAACCGTTCGCGCGCAGACCGGACAGCGCGCGCTCCAGCAGGTAGACATTCTGAAACGTGCCGCCGCTCAGGCATACGCGGCCGATTCCTTCGGCGGCCCGCAGCCGGCGGCAGACTTCGACAACGATGCACGCGACGGTGTTGTGGAAAGCGGCCGAAATCCATCCAATCGCCTGGCGGGCCAGCACGTCGCGCACGATCGCCTCAATGGCCGGACGGACGTCGATCTGCCACGGCTCGCCGTCGGAGATCTCGAACGGGTAGCTCGCATCCACGCCCGCGAGCGCGCTCATTTCCAATTCAATCGCTGCCTGCGCCTCGAAGTTCACCTCGTCGCGCAGCCCGGCGATCGAGGCCACCGCGTCGAACAAGCGCCCGCAGGCGGAAGTTTCCACCGTGTTGATACCGCGCTCGATCATCGCCCGCACCGCGGCCAGCTTCTTGGCTGGGACACGCTGCAACATTGGGAAGTCGAGTCCGTCCACTCGCGCGCCGAAGGTATCGAGCAAGTAGCTCAAGCCCAGCCGCCAGGGCTCGCGCACCGCGGTGTCGCCGCCGGCCAAGGGAATATAGCGAAGATGAGCGCGCCGCTCAAAGCCTGAAAAATCCGCCACCAGAAATTCCCCGCCCCAGATCTTGCCGTCGGCGCCGAAGCCGGTTCCGTCGAATGCCACGCCGATCACTTTGCTGGTGATTCCGTTTTCGGCCATGCAGCTTGCGACGTGCGCGTGATGATGCTGCACGCCGATTCTTTCGACGTCCGTCATCTCAAGCGCCAGCTTGGTGCTGAGGTACATGGGATGCAGGTCGTAGGCGACCGCGACCGGCGCGATCCGGAACAGCTCCCGCATGCGTTCCAGAGTCTCCTGGAAGAACACCAGCGTTTCGTAATTTTCCAGGTCGCCGATGTGCTGGCTCAGAAACGCGTGGCGTTCCTTGGTTAGACAGAACGTATTCTTCAATTCACCACCACAGGCCAGAATTTCGGCCACCGGAAAACTCAAGCTGACCGGGTACGGCGCATAGCCGCGCGAACGTCGCAGCACGCGTTCGCGGTCTTCGAAAATCCGCACCACGGAGTCGTCCACGCGGGTGTGGATGTCGCGATTGTGGAACAGGAACGCGTCGGCGATGCTGTGGAGTCGCCGGGCGGCCTCGCGATTACCGGTGACGATGGGCTCTTCGCTCAGGTTGCCGCTGGTCATCACCAGCGCGGAGAATTCAGCGGGCGTATCGAGAGAATCGCCGAACAGGAGATAGTGCAGCGGCGTGTACGGCAGCATGACGCCCAGCGTATTGTTGCCAGGCGCGAGCGCGGAAGAAAGTTCCGAGTCCGCGCGGCGGGGCAAAATCACGATGGGCCGGCGCGCGCTCTCGAGCGACTGACGCGCAGCTTCGGATACGACGCAGAACCGATCGGCCGCGGCGACGTCGGGAACCATCAGCGCGAAAGGCTTGTCGCTGCGCTTCTTGCGCTCGCGCAGCAATCGCACGGCCGCGTCGTTCGCGGGATCGCAGGCCAGGTGAAAACCTCCCAGGCCTTTGATCGCCAGAATCCGGCCCTCGCGCAGCAGCCGCCGCACTTCCGCGATCAGCGGCAGACTGCTCCGGCCGCGCTCGAACTCGCTCGCATCCAGCTCGAGCGACGGGCCGCATTCCGGGCAAGCGTTGGGCTGCGCGTGGAAGCGCCGGTCGGTTGGATCTTCGTACTCCCGGAGGCAGCGCGGGCACATCGCGAAGCAGGCCATGGTGGTGAGCGGCCGGTCATACGGAATCTTCCGCGTGATGGTGTAGCGCGGGCCGCAGTTGGTGCAATTGGTGAAGGGATAGCCGTGGCGGCGATTCCCCGGCGTGCGGAAATCGCGCATGCAGTCGCCGCAGGTGGCCACGTCCGGCGAAACCGGCACCAGCTTTCCGGGCTCGTCGACGCTCTCGCGAATGACGAAGCTCGCGTAGCCGGCCGGCTCGAGCGTTGCGACGGCTACATCCTCGATGTTGGCGAGCGGCGGCGCTTCCTGGCTGAGCGAGCGCACGAAATCGTCGAGTTCGGCGTCGCCACCCTCCACTTCGATCACGACGCCGGCGGAGGAATTCAGAACGTAGCCGGTCAGTTGAAGCCGTTGCGCGAGATTATAGACGAACGGCCGGAAGCCGACGCCTTGCACGATCCCGCGTATGTGGATCTGCCGTCTCGCGATGTGATTGCCCGCCACGTTGGACGCTTCCAGGAGCTTGCGGAAAGACCCTTAAGACCGCTTGCTGACGCGCGCGGCTCGGCTTTCTCCGCAAGCTTCCAGTCCAACGTAGCAGGCTCGCTGCGGCTATTGCACCGCGGCGGTCAACTGCTTGTCGGAAGCGGCGTACGAAAGCGCCATGGTGGCCCAGGCAGTGGCCGCAGCGGAAATCCATTGGTCGTGATCGTGCGGAAAGCCGCTCTGGAAATATGGCTGGAACTTCGGCGCGCGGCTGGGGACGTGCCAGGAACCGTCGGCCAGTTGCGTCTTCAGCAGGTACGCGATTCCGCGGCGATAGGCTGCGTCGCTCGCCGGAGTGCCCAATTCATGCAGCGTGTAGAGCGTGGTGGCCGTTCCGTAGGCGTCGCTGGCCAGGCCCGGAGTCTGAGCCCAGCCCCCGTCCTGGCGCTGCAGCGAGAGCAGTTGCTTGATGCGCCCATCCAGCGAAGCGCGGTCACTTCCGGCCCACTTGAGTCCCAGCAACTGCATGTTGCGATCCTCGGTGGTACGCGGGTTGGCCGACTTGAGCCAGGCGGCCGCGCGCGCGATGCGCTGGTCGAATTCCGCCTTGCGTCCCGCCGGCGCATAGGCCACGAATGCGCGAATACAGATGGCCGTGCGCGAGAAGTCGGCATCTTCCATGGGAGGCCGCGCGATCCCGCCAAAGTGCCAATTCCCTTCCTTGCGCTGGTTCCAGGCGACATTGTGGATCATCGCGTCAATGCCGCGGTCCGCGGGCGCGCCTTCGTTGGCCAGTTGCAGCAGCGAGTACATCACGGTATCCATCGCGCCGGGCACATTCATGCCCTGGATCAGAATCTGGTCGGCGGAGGCCCATTGCAGCTTCACGGCCTTCAAGTCCTCGGCCGCCGCCCGTTCATCCACCGCCAGACCATTGGCTCGCGCAATACCGATGGCCATGCCGGTCAGGTTCTGCGCATGGCAGGACACGCATCCGCCCGAGGTGAAGAAGCTGTTGCTGGTGCGTTGCAACAGAGCCAGGCTCTTCTGGGCGGCTTGCTTGGGAGCAGGCAGCTTGGCTTCGGCAGCCGGCTGGAGAACCGTGGCAGCAGCCTGCACTCCCTTCACCCCGAGAATCCGCATAACCTCTGGATTGCCCATCTTCTTGGCCCAGTCCAAGGCATTCTCACCGGCCTTGGACTGGATGGCCGGATCAGCGCCCTTGTCGCGCAACATCTTCACTATGCGCGGATCCGCGCGATCGGTGCCGATGGCCAGCATCAGCGGAGTCATGCCGCGAACGTCCAACGCGTTCACTTTCGCGCCGGCATCCAGGAGCAGTTTCACGGCATCCGGGTTGGTGACGGCAGCCAGGTGGAGCGGCGTGAGCAAACCCAGCGCGATTGGTCCGTTCTTGACTTGCCCGCCCTCGAGTGCGCTGACTGCATTGACATTTGCGCCCTTGGCCAGCAGCAGTCTGATCACTTCCGCATTTCCCTGGCCGGCCGCATTCATCAAGGGTGTCTGGCCGCCAGCGCCGGTGCCGTTGCCGGCCTGATCGCTTACGTTGACGTCAGCGCCTTTCGCGAGCAATAGCTTGATGGTGGCTGTATCGTTCGCGTCGGTCGCCGCTATCAGAGCCGTGTCACCGGAGCCGTCGCGAGCCGCTACATCCGCGCCTTTTTCGAGCAGAAACTTCACGATCTCGGAGCCGCCGTCGTAGCCTGACGCAATGAGCAACGCCGTGCGGCCGGGCTTCGATTGGGCATTGACGTTAGCGCCTTTCTCCACCAGGAAGCGCACCTTGGAGAAATCCGTCGCGCAAACCAGCAGCGCGGTGGAATCGAACGCGTTCTTGGCGTTGACGTCCGCTCCGGCGGCAACCAGCGACTTCATGGCGTCCAGGCTGCCAAAGGCCGCCGCGTACATGAGCGGGGTCCCGCCGCGTTCGTCCTTGGTGTTGACGTCTGAGGATTTGATGAGACTGCCCAGCGTGGAAAGATCGTTGTTGCGAATGGCCTGATAATAGCGGTCGCTGGGCGACTGCGCCAGGCACACGCTCATGGTCGCCAGAACTGCACTGAATGCCCCGATTTTATTCATATCCGTTACGCTCCTCCTAGGTTTTGCAATATCTTCATTCCTAGCTCAATTGCATGCCAGATGCAAGCTGGGCTTGGCTTTGGCGAGCGGCCTACGTAACGCCTTAGCAAGTAGTACGTAAAGCACTCTCAGGCTGTTACCCGATTGTCTGGAGTTCCATGTCGCTCTATTCTGGAGCTCCCGGAGAGAGGCGATTCGTGAAAATCCTGGTTCCACTCGCGGCCCTGATGGCGATGGCCGCGCTCGCACAAGCGCAGGCGCCCACGGCCGGCAGTTGCACCGTTTTTCCGGCGGACAACATCTGGAATACGCGGATCGACCAGTTGCCGGCGCATCCGAGCTCTTCTACGTGGGTGACCACCATCGGCGCCTCCAAGCCGCTGCACCCGGATTTCGGCTCGGGCACGTATGACGGCGGCCCGATCGGCATCCCCTTCGTTCTCGTTCCAGGAACACAGACCAAGTATCCGGCCAGCTTCCAGTATCAGGACGAGAGCGACACCGGCCCGTACGCGATTCCGCTCAGCGCACCCATCGAAGGCGGCAGCGCCTCGACCGGCGACCGGCACGCCATCGCGGTTGATGTCGACCACTGCGTTCTGTACGAAATCTACGACGCGCATTCGCAGACCGCGAGCTGGCAGGGCGGCTCGGGCGCGATCTTCAACCTGCTGTCGGACGCGCCGCTGCGCCCGGCCACCTGGACATCCGCCGACGCCGCGGGCCTTCCGATATTCCCGGGATTGGTACGCTACGACGAAATCGTAGCGGGCGAGATCCGCCACGCCATCCGCTTCACGGTTCCTCAAACGCAGAAAGCCTACGTGTGGCCGGCGCGGCACTATGCGTCGTCGCAGACCAGCGCGCAGTATCCGCCCATGGGCGCGCGCTTCCGGCTGAAGGCGAGTTTCGACATCTCGCATTTCTCGGCCACCAATCAGATCATTTTGACCGCGATGAAGCGCTACGGCATGATGCTGGCCGATAACGGTTCGTCCTGGTACATCTCCGGGGCGCCGGACGATCGCTGGAACAACGACGACTTGCACGCGCTGACGACGATCTTGGGTTCCAATTTCGAAGCGGTGGACGTGTCGCCGTTGATGGTGGATCCCAATTCCGGCCAGGCGGGGCAGACGTCCGTGTCCGTGGCGGTGACTCCGTCTGCGGCGAGCGTGCAAGTGAACGCGCAGCGGCAATTCACGGCTACCGTGACAGGCAACAGCAACCAGGCGGTCACCTGGGATGTGAACGGAAGTATCGGCGGAAACAGCGCGGTTGGTTTCATCGATTCGATCAGCGGTTTCTACACTGCGCCGTCGGTGGCGCCCGCGCCGGCGACGGTCACGGTGCACGCCACCAGCAAGGCGATGCCGTCGGCGGTAGGGAGCGCTTCGGTCACCGTCACGAATCCTACACCGCCGGTCAGCGTCTCGGTGTCGCCCGCGAGCGCGAGCGTCCAGGTCGGCCACGGTATGCAGTTCGCGGCCACGGTGCAGAACGCCACCGTCACCACGGTCGCGTGGATGGTGAACGGGATCGCGGGAGGCAATAGCGGCGTCGGCACGATCAGTACCAGCGGTTTCTACACGGCGCCCAGCGCGATGCCATCGCCCGCGAACGTCCTGGTGCAAGCCTCCAGCACGGCAGCGCCATCCGCGGTTGGCAGCGCTTCGGTAACGGTCACCAGTCCCCCGCCGCCGGTCAGCGTCGCCGTTTCGCCCTCCGGCACCAGCGTCCAGGTCGGCCACGGCATGCAATTCACGGCCACAGTGCAGAACAGCGCCGTCACCACGGTCACGTGGATGGTGAACGGCGTCACGGGAGGCAACAGCGCGGTGGGCACGATCAGTTCCAGCGGCTTCTACACGGCGCCCAGCGCGATGCCCTCGCCCGCGAACGTCCTGGTGCAAGCCTCCAGCACGGTGGCGCCATCCGCGGTTGGCAGCGCTTCGGTAAACATCACGAGTCCTCCGCCGCCTGTCAGCGTCTCGGTGTCGCCCGTGAGCGCCAGCGTCCAGGTCGGCCACGGCATGCAATTCGCGGCGACTGTGCAGAACGCCACCGTCACCACGGTCACGTGGATGGTGAACGGAATCCCAGGAGGCAACAGCGCGGTGGGCACGATCAGTGCCAGCGGGTTCTTCACGGCGCCCAGTGCGACGCCATCGCCCGCGGCCGTCACCGTACAAGCCTCCAGCACAGTGGCGCCATCCGCGGTTGGCAGCGCTTCGGTAACCATCACCAGTCCTCCGCCGGTCAGCGTTACGATTTCGCCCTCGAGCGCCAGCGTTCGAATCGGCCACACTCACCAGTTCACAGCCAGCGTGCAGAACGCGGCCGTGACCACGGTCTTTTGGAAGGTGAACGGCATCGCCGGCGGCAACAGCACAGTGGGCACGATCAGTTCCAACGGCCTCTACACGGCACCCAACACCAAGCCTTCGCCATCGCAAGTGACGGTAAGCGCCGTCAGCGCCGCGGACCCGACCAAGTCGGCCAGCGCCAGCGTAAGCATCACCAGCAACCTGCGGAGATAGAATTCGTCGAGGTCTGTGCGTGTCTTCAGCGGGACCACCGAGGGAAGTTTCTTCGCGCTGGACGCCAAGACCGGTAAGCCGCTGTAAGATCTCCAGACCGGCGGCGGCATCGGTGCGAATCCCATCTCGTTTGCGATCGAAGGACAACAGCACATCGCCATCGCCGCCGATCGCGTGCTGTACGTCTTCGGTTTGTAAGTCTTCAGTCGCCGGCCTGCTCGGCCAGACAGGCTGGTGTATACTTTCCCCAATGGGAGGTGCCCCCCGTGGCTCTGTCTCGCAGTCACGTGTTGTCCGGCGCCGCGCTCTTGGTCCTGGCCGGGGTGAGCCAGGCTCAACCGGTTATCTACCCGAATAACATCTACAACGCCGGCAGCTACACGCGGCCCAACCTGCCGGGCGGATCGATCGCGCGCGGTTCTGTGTTCGCAATTTTCGGCAAGGGGATCGGCCCCGCGAACGGCGTCCTGGTGTCCGCCTTCCCGCTGCAACCGAGCCTGGCCGGCGTTGGATCACGCAAGGCACCAACTCGATAGACGCCATCCCGGTCTATGTCGCCGCCACCCAGGTGAACGCAGTCATGCCATCCAACGCGCCCTTGGGTCTGGTATCGCTCCAGCTCGCCTTCAATGGCCAGAAGAGCAACCCTTCACCGGTGCGCATCGTGAATTCGAGCTTTGGGACGCTCGGCGCAAACAGCGCGGGCTTCGGTCCATCAGTGGTGCTGAACTTTGTCGCGCAAGACCAGCAACCGGTCAATTCTCTGACTGTCAGCGCCAGCCCCGGACAAGTGGTGACGTTGTACGGCACTGGGCTCGGCCCCGGGCTGAATCCGGATAACGTCGCTCCGCTGGCCGGCAATCTTTTGACGCCGGTGGAGATCTGGGTGGGAGGGCAAGCCGTGGCTCCCTCCGACATCCTGTATTCAGGCCGCAGCCCGTGTTGCTCGGGACTGGACCAGTTGGTGTTCCGCATTCCACCCAAAGCTCCGTTGGGATGTTACGTCCCGGTGCTGATTCGCACCGACAAGGCCGTGTTGAGCAACGCAACCACGGTGGCCATTCAAGCGCCGGGCGTCAACACTTGCGCTGATTCCCAGAATCCGTTTACGTCCCTATATCAGAGCGCGGGCAAGGTGGGAGCGATCCTGCTTTCGCGCTTGCAGTTTTTGGCCCAGGTGGACCTGGACCAACCATTGTCGTTCAGCGTGGATTATGGGTTCGCGAGCTTCTCGGAGGAGAACGGATCGCAGTTCTCCTACAATTCGCGGCTGGCTTTCCCGCCTCCCGGATCCTGCACGGTCTACACCGGCGCCCAGGATATGTTGGCGGATGCGACTCTGCCCGGCACCTTGCCGAGCGTGCGATTCCTGGATGCCGGCGCGACATTGAACACTTCCGGGACCGGCGGGTCGAGGTCGATCTTGCGGTACGGAAATCCGGGAGACTACGGCGGCCTGTTCGGCACCGACCTCGCGGGCCTCTCGCTGCCCAGTCTGTTTCTGAATCCGGGGAGCTTTCAGATCAGCGGCACGGGCGGCGCCGACGTGGGCAGCCTGCAAGCAACCGTCAATGTAGCGCCGATCTTGAAGTTCGCCGGCCTGGCTGGGATCGCCGCCGTAAACCGGAGCCAGGACCTGACGCTGACCTGGGAAGCTCCGGACGCGAGCGCTCAACTGATCCTGATCGCGGGTTCAAACTATGACGTGCCCACCGACTCGTCGTCGGCGTTCTTTTGCACGGCCTTGCCGTCGGATCGAAGCCTGACCGTTCCCTCCTGGATCCTCTCGGCTCTTCCCGCTTCCAGAACGAAGCGGCATCAATCGCACGGCAGACTGCTGATGGGCACGGCCTCGTTCGGCCCAGCGGTAACCAATGTCACGGGAGTGAAGGCGGTGCAGACGATTTCGATCAGCGCCAAAGGCCAGTCCGTGCTGTTCCGCTAACACCAGCCATGAACCGATCCCTCTTATTCCGGCGACTCTTCACCTCTCTGGCAGTGACGTTGTTCATCGCGCTATTCAGCTTTCTTTTCGCGGGCTGCAATGGTGGCCAGCACCCCGTTGGGGACGCAGCCGATGGCGACAACGCAGAGGGTGAACTCGAAGAAGGTCTGCAGGGCGGGGCGCACGGTGAAGGATTTGACCCGTATGGATATCCCAGGAACGCCCGCCGCGAGACGCCCGAGGACACCGATGCGGTGGACGCCGACAACAACGGTGATGATCCGAGTCAGGACCAGCGCGAGCCGGAGCCCACGCCGCAAGCCGCGCATGCCGCGCCCTCTGCTCCGCGGGTCTATTTCGCGAATCTGAACGGCAACGCGGTGGACGTTCTGGATACTGGCACTTATTCGTTCATCGCGCACGTCGGGGTCGGACAAAAACCCCGAGGTGTCGCGCTCACGCCGGACCGCCGGCTGCTGTTCGTATCCAACTCGGCGTCGGCCTCGATGACCGTCGTGGATGCCGCTAGTCTGCAAGTGACGGCGACCATCGCTCTGCCGGCGGGAAGCTCGCCCTATGGCATCGCCTTCACTCCGGACGGGGCGTCGGCGTATGTGGCGAACTTCATCACGGCGGGGTCGGTGTTCGTGATCGACGTGGCGACCAAAACCATCAAGGCGAATATTCCCGCCAGCGGCTCCACCATTCATGTCGCCGTAAGCCCGGACGGTACGCGCGCGTTCGCAACCAACATCGCCGGGAATTCTCTGATGGTGATCGATACCTTGACCAATACCGTGATAGCTACGGTGCCACTGACCAACGCCGACGCAGTCGCTACGTCCACCAACGGGCGCTGGATCTACGTGACCACCGACGTTCTGGCGGACACCGGCAAGCTCACCATTCTGGACGGAGTGACTTACGCCGTGGTGCAAACCGTGCCGGTGGGAAACCTGCCAGTCGCGCTGGCGGCTTCCCGGGATGGACGTTTTCTGTTCGTGGCCAACGCCGGCTCGACCTTTGTGTCGCAGTTCTCCACGCGAACCAATACGCTCATTCGCACCGTTCCCTCCGCGCAGGGAATTCAGGCTCTGACGTACGTGCAGCGTTGAACTCCGGTGTTTCCTTACATTGCCCAACCGGTTCTCGAGATCGCGGGGCAGCGCTTCTATGCTTTTGGCGCACTGGTCGCGCTGGCGCTGCTGGTGGGCTGCTGGTTTTTCATGCGCCGCGCACGGCGCGAGCATCTGGACCAACGCTTCGCCCGGATCTTCATCGTGTCGGTGGCAGCAGTGGCTTTCTTCGTTTCCCACGCGCTGAAGGTTGTGATCTATGCGCCCATGCTGCTGCGCGAGAAACCGTGGAGCGTGTTGGATGCTTCACAGGACATGTATTCCTTTGGCGGCCTGGTGGGTGGCGTGCTCACGGCGGCGTGGCTGATGCACCGCTATCGCGTGTCGCCTCGAGATCGCTGGCGTTACCTGGACAACCTGGCTTTTGCGTTCACCGTGGGCTGGATCTTCGGCCGCGCGGGTTGCAGTCTTTCGCACGACCACATCGGTGTTCCGTCAAACTCGTTGCTGGCGGTACGGTTTCCAGGCGGCTCGAGATACGACTTGGGATTGCTGGAGCTGATCTTTACCGGCCTGCTCGCCGCGGTCTTCTTCCGTTTGGATCGACGGCCGCGCCCGCCCGGCCTTTTCCTGGGACTGTTTTTTCTGACCTACGGCATCTTTCGCGTGTGGCGCGACCAGCTCGAAGTGGACGTGCACCGGTTCCTGGGATCGTCGCCGGATCAACTGTTCGCTGTGGTGTCGGTCGCCGCTGGAGCGTTGATACTGGTCAAGCTCGCTCGCGAACGCCAAGTCCGGGCCGTGGCCTGAACCTCGTCTAGCTGCAGAGGTCCTTCGGCAGTCTCACGCCGCAGAGTTCGCCCAGCCTCGCCTCGGTGGCCTGCACGCGGCCGGCGGCCAGAGACAGCGCGCGGCGGAACACTGCGAGGGCGAGTTCCGGATCGGTCTTAAAAGCAGCCGCGAGGTCGTCCCTATCGATGCACAGCGCGCGGCTATGCTCGCGAGCGCGAACCCGAAAAAGCGTGTCGTGACGGTCCAGCAGCGCGGACCAGCCGAACGCATCACCTGGTCCAAGCGCTTGGATAGAAACCAGATAGGACGGTGCGCTGACCTCCACGCACACGTTGCCTGAAAGCATCAGGTAGAAGTTCCTGGACTGCTCCCCGGCCGATAGGATCGACTCGTTCTCTTCGAAAGTTACCTCGTGGGACAGGGCCATCAACTTGGCGACCTGCAGATCGTTCATTCCGGCTAAGAAACTGTGTTCTTTCGCTGCGTTGGTCAGCGTCATATCACTCATTCCGAGCCACCGGCTCCTCAAAATAATCGTCAGGCGCGACTTAGACGTCGTTCGCGGCTAGGTAATGCAAATCAGTAGCCAGTTTTTCCACGAGAGGAAAGCGCCTATTCACCCACTTTGATGAAGTCCAAAGATGATGTCCGGCTTCCGCCAGGAGAAAACGATGCCCCAAGCCGCTAAACACAAGATCGTGATCGTCGAAGACGAAGGCCTGATTGCCGCCGATCTGGAATCCAGGCTGAAAAAAGCCGGTTACTCCGTACCAGGTACCGCGGACTCGGCGCAGAAGGCGCTTGAAGTGATCGAGAAGACCTCGCCTGACCTGGTCCTGATGGACATCCGGCTGAAGGGCAAGGAAGACGGAATCCAGGTTGCCGACCTGGTGCGCGAAAAACTCGACATCCCGGTGGTCTATCTGACCGCCTACGAGGATCATGGCACGCTGGAACGCGCCGGGCGCACCCAGGCCTTCGGCTACATCAAGAAACCGATCGCGACCGCCAGCCTGAAGGGCGCCATCGAGATCGCCCTGTCCAAGTATCGCTTCGAACGGGACCTGCGCGAGGAGCGCGACTGGGCGATCGCCAGTTTCGCGGCCGTGCCGTATGCGGTCCTGGTCACCGATGGATTCGGCCGAGTCACCTACATCAACTCTCAGGCCGAGGAACTGGCCGGCTGGAGCGTGGACAAGGCCCTGGGCCGCCCCGTCGCGGAAGTCTTGCGGCTCTGCTCTCGCGAGACTGGAACGCCGGTTGAGGACCTGGTGCCGCTGGCGATGCTCCACGGACAGACCGTTCCATTGCCGGACAACATTTACCTGAAGGGCAGCCAGGAGCGCGTCTACGCGATCGAGGGCAACATAGCGCCGCGCTGGCGCAACGGGCGGCTGGAAGGCACCGTCATCGCGCTCACGGATGTGACGCTCCAACGGTTCGAAGCTGGACAATTGCGTCAGGAAAACAAACAGGACGCGCTGGCTCGCATGGCCGACGGCGTGGTGCGCCACATGCCCGACTTGGGCGAGGTGGCCGAAGAGAGCTCGCGGCTGATCGAGAGTCTGCCCCAAGACAGCCCGCTGCGGGGGAGCGTGGAACGAATCGAGAAGGCCGCCATGGACGCCTTCGCCACCACCTGTCACCTGCGGGCCTTCCTGGAGCCGCCCGATTTCGATCTCGAGCGCGTCATGTTGAACGAAGTACTGGCGCGATTCGAAGAGGCTTTCCAAACCATCGAGCCGGGTTTCACCCTGCTGGTGGAGCCGGAGCAGATGCCAGTTCAGGCCGACGGGTGGCAATTGATGCGCGCGCTGTTGAACACCGTCCTGCATGCTCGCAGCCGGATGCAGCCCGGGACCGGCCTGGTGATGGACGCAGCCGGCGCGGAACCCGACCAGTTGGGTCAGTGGGTTCGCATCCGCCTCACGTATGCCACGGCGGATGAAGACGCGGCATCGCTCGAGCGCGTCTTCGAACCGTCCTGGTCGGGTCCCACCGAGGATCTTCACATCACGCATTCGCTGGTGAAGCGAATGGGAGGGCTGGCGAGCGCGAGGCTGGAGCATGGCAACCTGGTGCGGTTCGAGATCTTCCTTCCGCGCGTGGAGGTGGCGTCCGCCGGCGCATCCCCTCCCAGGCTGGACGAACCCGCCGTGCTGCTCATCGAGCCCAACCAGGAGATGCGGCGCGTTTTGCATGTTCATTTCGAGGAGCACGGCTTCAATCTGCTGGAAGCGGCGTGTTGCGAGGAAGCGCTGGTATTGGCGGAACTCTACGAAGGGCCGATTCCGCTGGTCATCGCGAATCCCGCGGGCGGCGACCATGCTTCCGCCGGACTGGCGGACCGATTCGCCGCCATCGATCCGGCCATCCGCGTCCGCCTGATGGACGGCTATGTCGAATCCTGTGATCGAGCGCGCGGAGTTGGCGAATCACCGGCGGTCCGGCATTTGACCAAGTGGGACTTGCTGGCCTGGGTACGGCAAGCGCTCGGTCAGTCAAGGCCTGCTGTATGCGGGGCTTAGAGTGTTGCCAGGGAACGCCCGCGCGGTCGCGGTTGAATCGGGAGGCCGCGCGCCGGGCACTGGCTTGGCCGCTGCATTGCTAAACTCAAATCGACTCCGACAACCCTGCCAGGCGTGACGGACTTCAACGGGTCGCGTTGCCGACCTCTCAATCGAGGAGGCTCGAGTGGCAGAGGGTGGCAAACACAAGATCGTCATCGTAGAGGACGAAGGCCTGATCGCCGCCGATTTGGAGGCGCGCCTTAAGAATGCGGGATATTCCGTGCCTGGCATGGCGGACTCGTCCGAACGGGCCCTCGAAGTAATCCGCAAAACTTCGCCCGACCTGGTCCTCATGGACATCCGCATCAAAGGGGACGTCGACGGGATCGAAACCGCCGATCAAGTGCGCGAGCAACTCGACATCCCGGTGGTCTATCTGACTGCGTATGAAGACCAGGGGACCTTGGAGCGCGCCGGCCGGACACAAGCCTTCGGCTATATTAAGAAGCCCATCGCGTCGGCCAGCCTGCGCGGCTCCATCGAGATGGCCATCTCCAAGCACCGTCACGAACGCATTCTCCGGGCGCAGCGGGACTGGGCCGCCGCCAGCTTCCGGGCGGTGCCCTACGCCGTTCTGGTTACCGACGGGCAGGGCCGGGTCGCCTACCTGAATTCCCAAGCCGAAGAGCTCACCGGCTGGACCGTCGACCAGGCCCTGGGCCACCCCTGTTCGGAACTGCTGCGTCTCTACGATCGCGAGACTGGAGCGCCCATGCAGGATTTCGTGCCGGTGGCCATGCTCCAGGGCGAGACGGTGTCTCTGCCCGCGGGGATTTGCCTGAAGCGCGACGAAGCGCATAGCTGCGCGATCGAAGGCAGCGTCGCTCCCCGCTGGCGCGAAGGACGCGTCGAAGGTACGGTGATCGCTCTGCGAGACGTGACGCGATCGGGATTCGACCGCGCGCAGGCCGGGCAGGAAGAGAAGCAGGCAGCGCTGCTGCGCCTGGCCGAGGGGATTTTCCAGCAACTTCCCGACTTGAGCCAAGTGGCGGAAGACAGCCCGCGGCTGCTGGAGGCTCTGCCTCCGGACAGCCCGATGCGCGAGGAAGTGGAAACCATCGAGCGAGCCGCCATCGACGCGTTTCGCGCCACTAGCCGGCTGCGCGCCTTTCTGGAACCGCCGGAAGTCCACCCGGAGCGCGTCGGCATCGACGAGGTGCTGCGGCGGCTGGAGTCCGCTTGGAAGATGATCGAGCCCCGGCTCAGCCTGATGCTCGGTCCCGGGCCGTTGCTGGTTCAGGCGGATCCCTGGCAGCTCAGCCGGGCGCTGGTCAGTATCCTGCTGCACGCCCGCGGCAAGATGCGAGCCGACGGCATGCTTGCCATCGAGTTGACCGCCGCTGAACACGAGCCCGTGCTCCAGTCGGTTCGCATCCGCGTCAGCTATGCAACCGACGATGAAGACGCAGCCTCGATGGCGCGGATATTCGAGCCGTCCTGGTCCGGCGCCTCACAAGATCTGCACATCGCCTACCGGCTGGTGAAGAAAATGGGCGGGCTGGTGGCGGCCCGGGTGGAGCGCGGAGACAACGCCGTCTTCGACGTCTATCTCCCGCTGGTGAAAGCGGCTGCGGCCGCGGCCCCGCTGCCTGAATCGACCCAGCCGGCGATCCTGCTGGTGGACGCCAACGCGGAGGTCCGGCGCGTGCTGCACACCCATTTCGAGCGGCACGGCTTCAGGCTGCTGGCTACGGCGGGTTGGGAAGAAGCCTGGCTGGTGGCCGAGCTGTACCAGGGCACCATCCCGCTGGTGATCGCGAATCTCGCGAGCGGCGACGAAAAGCGCGACTGGCTGGCCGAGAAACTGGGCGCCCTTCGGCCGGGAATCCAGGTGCGCTTGCTGAGCGGATATTCCGAGCCATGCCGGGCGGCCGCGGGCCGGGCGCTCGAGCCGGCGGCCGAGCGCCATCTGACCAAATGGGATCTGCTCGAGTGGGCCAAAGATGCCCTCCCCGGCGGCGCCGAAAGAGGAGCGCACGATGACCGACGCCATTGAGCTGCTATTGGTCGAGGACAATCCCAGCGACGCAGAGTTGACGCTGCACGTTTTGAAGAAGCATAAACTCGCCAATCGCATCAAGCTGGTTCGCGACGGAGCCGAAGCGCTGGAGTTTCTGTTCGGCGACGAGTCCGGCCAATCAGGGAGTGCCGGAAACGTGCCGAAAGTGATTCTGCTCGATTTGAAATTGCCCAAGGTGAACGGCCTGGAGGTGCTGGGAAGAGTCAAAGCCGATCCACGCACCAAGAATATCCCGGTGGTGGTGCTAACGTCGTCGCGCGAAGACCGGGATCTTTTCGTCTGTTACGAGCTGGGCGTCAACAGCTATATCGTCAAGCCGGTCGACTTCGCGCAGTTCACCGAAGCGGTGCACCAGCTCGGGCTGTATTGGCTTTTGTTCAACGAGAGGCCGCGCCTTCAGGTCGAGCGGGCGGCGACCTGAGGGCTGGCTCGGGAGAGCGGACCATGGGACAACCTTTTAACATCCTCCAAGCACTTCGCAAGAGCGACGACGGGCGGCTTGGAATCCGATCGCTGGCGGCCCGCTGTCTGGTGGCGATTGCGCTCGCGGGCGCGGCCCAGGTCGTCCGGATCCCGTTCCATTCGCCGACCACCAGGCCGTTCATCACCTATGCGCCTTTCGTGGTGATGGGCGCGCTGCTGGGCGGTTTCGGCCCTGGTCTTCTAACCACAGTTTTGTGCACGCTCGAAACGATCTATTTCTCCGTGGAGCCGGTCGGTTCCTTTGCCGTGCAGGATCCAACGCAATGGGACGGGATCGGAGCTCTCCTGTTAACCGGTGTGGTCGCGAGCATTCTGGTCGAGCGTCTGAAACGGTCCGACGCGCGGCTGGTGGACGCTCACGGCAAGACCGGCGCCATCCTGGAGGGCATCTCCGACGGCTTCAACACCTTCGACCGTGAGTGGCGCTACACCTACGTCAACGCGGCGGCGGCGAGGATGCTGGGCAAGGCGCCGGAAGAATTGCTGGGCAGGACCCTGTGGGAGTTATGGCCGCAGGCTGAGGAATCGCCCTTCGGCGCCGCCTACCGCCGTGCGGTCGCCGCGAACGTACCGATGCAGGTGGAGTCCTATTACCCCGAACCGCTCAACGCCTGGTTCGAAGTCCGCTGCTACCCATCGCGCGACGGACTGTCGCTGTTCTTTACCAACACCACCGAGCGCAGGCGCGCCGAGGAGCGTCTGCGGCTGATGGAATCCGCCATCCTGCAGACCCGCGATGCGGTCTTGATCCTCAAGGTCGCGGGAGGGGATTCTTGCCGCCCCGAGCCGGTGTTTGTGAATTCTGCTTTCGAGCAGATGACTGGCTTCAGTCTGGAGGACCTGCAGGCGGGATCCCTTACGCTGCTGTACGGTTCTCGCCTGGACCCGCACTCGATCGAGCGCCCGCGCGCCGGCTGTCCGGTAGGGTGTCCCGACAATATGGAACAGCGCGTCAGCCGCAAGGACGGATCCGAGTTTTGGGCGGAATTCGATTTCCGTCCGCTGGCCGACGCCCGCGGCGACTACACCCATTGCGTGTGGACTTGCCGCGACATCACCGAACGCAAGCAAGCCGCCGAGTCCGCGCGGTTGCTGAGTTCCATCGTGGAGTGTTCCGACGACGCCATCGTCAGCAAGAACCTGGACGGGATCGTCCTGACTTGGAACCAGGGCGCGGAGCGAATCTACGGCTACTCTTCCGCGGAGATGGTGGGCCGTTCCATGTCCTTGCTGGTCCCGCCCGATCGGCCTGACGAGTTTCCGGAAATCATGCAGTACCTCAGGCTGGGCCAGAGAATCGAGCATCTGGAAACCGAGCGGATGAAGAAAAACGGCCAGCGCATTTTCGTGTCGCTCACTATCTCGCCCCTGCGGGATGCGTCCGGCATAGTAGTGGGCGCGTCGGCCATCGCCCGCGACATCACCGGGCGCAAGCAAGCCGAAAAAGCGCTGGAACTGAGCGAAGAACGTTACCGCTCGCTCGCGCTCGCCACGGCTCAGGTGGTGTGGTCCACCAATCCCCAGGGAGCGGTGGTGGAGGACATCGCCTCCTGGCGCGATTTCACCGGCCAGAGTCCGGACGAACTCCGAGGCTGGGGTTGGATCAACGCCATTCACCCCGACGATCGCGAGCGGGCCGTGGAGATTTGCTCGAAAGCGGTGAAAAACCGCAATTCCTACACCACCGAATACCGCGTCCGCCGCCACGACGGCGAATATCGCTGGATGTCCGTGGGCGGCGTCCCGGTACTCGAAAAGGAGCAGACCATCCGCGAGTGGGTGGGAACCTGGGCCGATATCACCGACCGCGTGCGAGCCGAGGAAGAAGTGCGCAAGCTCAATGAGACCCTCGAGAAACGCGTGGTCGAGCGCACCGCCGAACTCGCCGCCGCCAACCAGGAGCTGGAGGCCTTCGCTTATTCGGTCTCCCACGATCTGCGCGCGCCCCTCCGAGCCGTCGACGGCTTTTCGCGCATTCTGCTGGAAGAGCACGGGCCCGCACTTCCGGCCGAGGCCCAACATTACCTGGGCGTCGTGCGCAAGAACGCCGTCCAGATGGGGAATCTGATCGACGATCTGCTGGCATTCTCGCGCTTGAACCGCCAGCCGTTGAGCAAGCGGCCGGTCGATCTGGCCGGCATCGCGCGGCAGGTGATCGAGGACCTCGATCCGGAACGGCAAGGGCGACGGATCGAAATTCAGTTGGAAGACTTACCGCACTGCGAGGCAGATCCAGCGTTGCTCCGCCAGGTTCTCGCCAATCTGCTCTCCAACGCGGTCAAGTATACGCGCTGCCGCGATCGAGCCAGGATCGAAATCGGAGCTTCCGGACCTCCGCGCGGCGGCGCCGTCTACTTCGTTCGAGACAACGGAGCGGGTTTCGATATGCGCTATGCCGACAAGCTGTTCGGCGTTTTTCAGCGCCTGCATTCCGCCGAGGAGTATGAGGGCACCGGAGTCGGATTGGCGATCGTGCACCGGATTGTCACGCGTCACGGCGGGCGTGTCTGGGCTGAAGCGGCGCCGGACAAGGGAGCGACGTTCTATTTCACTTTGCCGGTTGAAGGCCGCCTCACTCAACCAGACGCCGGCACTCAGGACCGCTTAGTTCATCAATGATTCCCGAAGGAGGCCTGCCATGTCGACCAGCATCCGCGTTCTGATTCTGGAGGACCGTTCCGAAGACGCCGAGCTGATGGTCCATGAGCTGCGGCGCAATCATTTCGAGCCGGATTGGCGGCGCGTCGACACCGAATCGGAATACAACGCCCACCTGGGATGGCGGCCCGATGTCATCCTGTCCGACTACAACATGCCTCTGCTCGACGCGGCTCGCGCCTTGGATCTGTTGCGCGAACTCGATCTGGACATTCCCTTCATCGTCGTGTCCGGGGCCATCGGCGAAGACGCGGCCGTGGCGATGATGCGCCGGGGCGCCGCCGACTACCTGTTGAAGGACCGCCTGGCGCGGCTCGGCCCCGCCGTCCGGCGCGCGCTCGACGAAACCAAACTGCGCGACGAGACTCGCCGGGCCGAGGTCGCCCTGCGCGCCAGCGAGGTCCGCTTCTATTCCTTCATGAATCACAGCCCGGCGCTGGCCTTCATCAAGGACGCCGAAGGCCGCGTCCTGTACATCAACAACACCTGCGAGCAGATCTGGGGCATGACGCTGGCGGATTGCTTTGGCAAGACCAACTACCAGCTCTGGCCGGCCGAAGTTGCTGCACGGCTGCACGCCAATGACGCCACGGTCTTCGAGGGCGGCCAAGCATCGCAAATGCTGGAACAGTTCTCACCCCCAGGCGGCCGCACGCGGCAGATGCTCACCTTCCGCTTTCCCTTCACCGACGCGGACGGCCGCCGGCTGCTGGGCGGGGTCTCCATCGACATCAGCGAACAGGTGCGATCCGAGAAGGCCCTGTCGTCCGCGCTGGTCACCAAGGAGCTGCTGCTCAAGGAAGTGCACCACCGGGTGAAGAACAACCTGCAGATCATCTCCAGTCTGCTTACCATGCAGGCCGAAGCGCTCCAGGATCCGGCCGCCGCCCGCGCGCTCCAGGACAGCCAGGAACGCGTGCAGTGCATGGCTCTCATCCACGAGCGCTTGAACCGGGACGATGAGCCGGACCGCCTGGATTTTCACGAGTACGTGGAAACGCTGGCCCGCGACCTGTTCTACTCCTACGGAGTCGATACCGAGCGGATCCGGTTGAGCTTCGAGCTCCAGCCGGTCCTGCTGGGGCTGAACCAAGCCATCCCCTGCGGGTTGATCCTGAACGAGCTGCTGACCAATTCCTTGAAGTACGCCTTCCCCAACGATCGCGCCGGCCAGATCCTGGTGACGCTGAGTTGCGGCGGCGACGAGCTGGTAAAACTGACCGTCGCCGACGATGGCGTGGGGCTTCCCGCGGAATTCGACTGGCAGGAGTCCCCCTCGCTCGGACTCAGGATCATGAACATTCTGGGACGCCAGTTGGACGGGACGGTGCAGCGCGAGGCTGGCGCCGGCGCTGTTTTCTCACTGACATTTCCTAGAACAGCGCTTCCCGAAACCGGCGCGACGCCTATCGAGGCCCAGACCGCCGCCAAGAAGGCGGGCACTTCCCGCATCAGCAAATTGGGACAAACGGCTTAACGGCTGCGGCGTCCGCTTGCAATCACCGCCTACGAAAATCTTTATCAACCTTCCCCATTCGTGATTTACAGGAATCACGCAGTCCGGTTCATCAGCACGCGCCGTAACCTTCCCTTAGAAGCTTGCTGAGCGCCGATTCTGAGCCGCGACCGTAAGGGAGTGGTTGCGCGCATCTTTCAGCAGGTTCTTAGAGGATCGAAGAGGACCGAAACATGGACGCGACGCAACAGCAATTCAATGACGCCTACCGGGCTTTCCTGCCTCCCGAACTGCGCGAGCTGATGGCCATGCCCGATGGCAGCCCGGCCGACGCCGCCGCCAAGACCCAGCGCGCCTCCGACCTGGCGCAAAAAGGCTTCACCGTTGACGTCCCCATCATGGTCTGGAACTGGGACCCGTACCTGGTCATGCAGCTCCGCCAGCAGTTCGGCTATACCTGGGTACCGTCGGCGCTCCAGCCGCCCATCACTGTCGCGCCGGGCTTACCCGGATTTGGCACGCTGTCGTCGTACGATCCGTTGCATCCGCCGGCCGGTTCGATCCGCGTATCTTTGAACCTCGCCGACTATCCTCCCTTCGATCCGCCTGCTCCGCCCGCCCCGCACACGCCCGCGAGCGATGACCCGGTGGGGCTGCAGTCGGTCGGCGCTCTGTATCTGGCGGTGCCCGGCGAGACCTACCAAGACGGCGCCAAGTACACCGATGGCCGCGGGACGTTCCTCAAGCACATCACCTTCACGCCCTTCGGCCGCACCAACTATTGGGAAAAAGTCGCCTGAATCCGCGCGCGCGGAAAAACGGTCCCGGCACTACCGCGCTAAAATGGCCGGTATGCGGAACGAATGGATTGCCCCCCGCCTGAAAGACCCCATCCGGACTCAGTTGCACTACGCCCGCCAAGGCGTCGTGACCGGGGAGATGGAGTACGTCGCCCGGCGCGAGCGACTGGAGCCGGAGCTCGTCCGCTCGGAAGTCGCGCGCGGCCGCATGATCATTCCGGCCAACATCCATCACGACAAACTGGAGCCCATGTGCATCGGGGTGGCGTCCACCTGCAAGATCAACGCCAACATCGGCAACTCTTCCACCACCTCCAACGTCGACGAGGAAGTCGCCAAGCTGCATTACGCGGTGAAGTACGGCGCCGACACGCTGATGGATCTCTCCACCGGCGGCGACATCCCGCGCATCCGCAAGGCCATCATCGCAGAGTCGCCCATTCCCATCGGCACGGTGCCCATCTATGAAGCGCTGGCGCGAGTGCGGCGCGTGGAAGATCTGAACATCCGAGTGATGCTGGAAGTGATCGAAGAGCAGGCCGAGCAGGGCGTCGACTACATGACCATTCACGCCGGCGTCCTGGTGCAGTACGTTCCGCTCACCACTAAGCGAATCACCGGCATCGTGAGCCGCGGCGGCGCCATCCTGGCCGAGTGGATGGTGAAGAACCACAAGCAGAATTTCCTGTACGAGCACTTCGACGAGATCTGCAAGATCTTCCAGAAACACGATGTCAGCTTCTCGCTCGGCGACGGCCTCAGGCCCGGCTGCATTGCCGACGCGAGCGACGCCGCCCAGTTCGCCGAATTGAAAACGCTCGGCGAGCTGACCCGTAAGGCCTGGAAGTACGACGTCCAGGTGATGATCGAAGGCCCCGGCCACATCCCCATGGACCAGATCCAGCTCCAGGTGGAGAAGGAATTGGAGATGTGCAACGAGGCGCCTTTCTACACGCTCGGCCCGCTGGTCACCGATATCGCGCCCGGCTACGATCACATCACCTCCGCCATCGGCGCAGCCATGATCGGCTGGTACGGGGCCTCCATGCTGTGCTACGTGACGCCCAAGGAACACCTGGGGCTGCCGAACCGCGAGGACGTCAAGCAGGGCATCATCGCTTACAAGATCGCCGCGCACGCCGCCGACGTCGCCCGCCACCGTCCGGGAGCGCGCGATCGCGACGACCAGCTCTCCCACGCCCGCTATCGCTTCGACTGGCGCCAGCAGTTCGCCCTGTCGCTCGATCCGGAAACCGCCGAAGCCATGCACGACGAGACGCTGCCCGAAGAAGGCTTCAAGGACGCCGCCTTCTGCTCCATGTGCGGGCCGAAGTTCTGCTCCATGAACCACTCCGCCAAGACCGAGCAGTTCACCGCCGAAGACGCCGAAGCCGTGCTCCGAAACTCTGAACCAATCGTCACCATCCAACAGTCATGAAGACCGACGAAGAATACCGCCGCGAGTTGACGCGCGAGCAGTACCTGGTGGCGCGGAAGAAAGGCACCGAGCCTGCCTTCAGCGGCAAGTATTGGAACAATCACGAGGAAGGGCTTTACCGCTGCGTGTGCTGTGGCAACCCGCTGTTCGAGTCGGATACCAAGTACGAATCCGGCACCGGATGGCCGAGCTTTTCCGCGCCCATCGCGCAGGACAACGTCAAGACCGAGGCCGACGACAGCTATGGAATGACGCGGGTCGAGGTGATGTGCAGCCAGTGCGACGCACACCTGGGCCACGTCTTCGAGGATGGCCCCAAGCCGACCGGCCTGCGTTACTGCATGAATTCAGCCTCGCTGAACTTCGAGAAGAAAACGTAGCGCACGCACTCCTGCGTGCCGCGCTCACACCAGCTCCACCCGGTCCATCGCCAGAAACTCCTTGATGTGCGGATGCTCGGCCTTCTCCAGATCCTTCACCGCGCCGAAGTAAATCGCCCTCCCCTCGTACAGAAACACCACCCGATCGGCGACGTTCCGCATCAGCTCCAGATCATGCGTCACCACCACCGCCGTCAGCTTCAACTGGTTCTTCAGCTTGAGCATCAGGTTGGTTAGGATCCCCGACATGATCGGATCCACCATGGTGGTGGGTTCGTCGTAGAGAATGCATTCCGGCTGCGACGCGATGGCTCGCGCGATGGCGACCGCGCGCTTATATCCGGTCGAGAGATCCGCCGGGTAGGCATCGCGAAAGTGCAGCAGGTCCACCATGGAGAGCAGCCCATCCACCACGTCTTCCTTGTTCTTCTCGTCGTAGTCGTCGCGCAGCTCCAGCGAGAACAGGATGTTCTCGGCCACGGTGAGCGAATCGAACAGCGCGCCCGACTGAAACACCATGGTCACTTTCTTGCGAATCTCGCGCAGTTGCGGCTCCAGGAAGTCCGTGATGTCCTGATAAGACACGAACACCCGCCCCTGGTCGGGCTTCAGGAAACCCATGATGTGGCCCAAGCTCACGGACTTGCCCACGCCGCTGCGGCCGATGACGGCCAGCGTTTCACCCGCGTCCAGTTCAAAGCTGACATCGACCAAAACAGGATGATCGAACGTCTTATAAACGTGGCGGAACTCGATGTAGTGCAGTTTTTCAGTCATCCCGGCTGTCCTTGGACTTCGCTCCATTCGGCTGGCGTGTTGACGTTGGCGAGCACATCGGAGGGAAGGGCTACCAGCTCGGCCCCGAGCTCCGGCACTAAGTCTTTCATTTTAAATCGGTTGTCTCGAATCGCCCGATCCAGCACCGGCAGGCACAGCCGATGGTAGACGCCGCAAAGCGGCTCCGGCTCCCCGCTCGATCCGGTGGCCAGCACGCAGTTGGCCCGCGATCGGCTGGCCTGCTCGAGCAGAGCGCGCAAACTGGCTGCCGACAGATTCGGCATGTCGCAGGCCACCACCAGGTTCCAGTCCGTCGCGCTGAGGTTCAGTGCGGTATAGACGCCGCCCAGCGGTCCGCAGCTTGCAACCTGATCCGGATGAACGGGATAGCCCGCGTTGCCGTAGCGCGCGGGATCGCCCACAATGGCCACCGCGCCGGGCGTCACGGCTTCCTCCACGATATGCGCGACGTGTTCGAGCAGAGTGGCGCCCCGATAAGGCAGCAAAGCTTTGTCCCGGCCCATCCGAACGCTCCTACCCCCCGCCAGCACAAACCCGGAGGCCTCCATGAGAGAATGGTAGCATTGGCTTTTCGGGTTGCTTTCTCGAAGCCTTCCAGGGAGGTTCTCCACACGCTCCGCGTTGCGCTAGCCGGGAACAAAGATTTGCAGATTGGAGAATTCCGGGTATAATCGGATAAAACAAGAGGATGCACTTTTGTTCGGAAACTGTTCTGCGGACGGCGCTTTTGACTAGCATGATCGCAACCGGCCTAGGGGCGGAAAACAGCGCATCGGACACGCTTAGTGTACCTGCTCCAGCGCCCCGAGCCGTCTCGGTGGTGCGGGCGGACGCGCGCACTGGCCGGCTGGTGCGGCGGATCGTCGTATCGCCGAAACCGGGCGATCCGGCCGTCAGAAAACTCGATCCGGCTGTCACCGCCGCCATCGAAGAGACCGCTAAAGGATTCGACGTGAGCCCGGAGCTGATCCATTCGATGATCCAGGTGGAGAGCAACTACGACCCGTTCGCGGTTTCCCCGAAAGGCGCGCAGGGTCTCATGCAATTGATGCCGGCCACCGCCCGGCGGTTCGGAGTGACCAACACCTTCGATGCCCGCCAGAATATCGAAGCCGGCGTGCGATACCTCAAGCTCCTCCAGGACACCTTCAAGGACGATCGCCTCGCGATCGCGGCTTACAACGCGGGCGAGAAGGCGGTTGCGAAATACGGAGATGTTCCGCCTTATCCCGAAACGGTGAACTACGTCGCCAAGGTCGGCAAGAAATACGGCCAGGCCAAGCGGGCGGCGGAAAAGAGCAAAATAGAAGCTAAGGCTATGGAGCAGCCGAAGCCGGTCCAGCAACCGACTGAAGACCAACCCCGGCACATCCAGGGGTACCTGGACGCGGAGGGCCGGCTGCACCTCGCAACGCGATAGGAAGACGATATGCTGCACCTCCCCCGAGGGCATTCTCATTCCGAGCCGGCGTGCGGCGGCAGGGCGCCGCGGCTGGTAGTGCGCCCGATCTCGCTGGCGGTCCTGCTGGCCGCAGGGCTGCTGGCCGCCGAATCCGGCGGACCCAACCATGTCACGGCCGTGCGCTATTGGTCGCTTGGCGATGTCACGCGCATCGCTGTCGAGACGGACGGCGAATTCCAGCTTCGTTCCGACCATCTGAGCAATCCCGACCGGATTTTCTTCGACCTGACGGGCACGCGGCCGGCGCTCGGACGGAAGTCCATGACGGTGATTCCGGTCGCGGACAAGTTCGTGCAGCAAATACGCGTCGGTGAGCAGCAAGGCAACATCACTCGAGTCGTCTTGGATCTGTCGGGTGCGGCGGACGCATCCACCTCGCGCCTGGAAAATCCCAACCGTTTGATCATCGAGCTGCGCCGCCCGGGCGAGGCCGCCAGGCTGGAGGCGTCAGGACAAAAGACCCGCGAGCCGGCAATTTCAAGCCGCAGATCTGAAGACGCGGAGTCGGGCGAGGCAGAAGCAGCGAGCCGGAAGATCAGGGAGACGGAAGCACCGATTCGAAAGCCCGTCGAGCTCCGGCCATTCCGGTTGCCGCCGCCCAACACCGCCGAGCGGCATTCCAGGCACCCGCAGGAAGCAGTGCTGGTGCCGCCTCCTGGCGCGGAGTGGTTCCCGTCGCCGTCAGGGCCGTCCGTCAGCGCTAAGCTCTCATCCGCTATGCTCCGGGCCGACCCCGCGCCGCTGCTTACCAAACCGAGCCTTCCGCCGCCGGCCGTGCCAACGCCGCCGCCCGCGCCAGTCGCCCCGGCAGCAGCCACGACCGTCCCGCCGCCTGAAGTCGCTCTGCCCGCCAAGGTCAACTCCTTGGGCGACCGGTCGATGATCCGCGTGCTCGGCTTGAAGGTCGGGCGCATCGTGCTGGATCCAGGACACGGCGGCCACGATACCGGAACCATCGGTCCGAAAGGTCTGCGCGAAAAGGACCTGGTGCTGGACGTCGCCAAGAAGCTGGGTGCGCTGATTGAAGACCGCCTGGGAAGCGAGGTGGTTTACACCCGCTCCGACGATACTTTCATCCCGCTGGAACGCCGAACGGAAATCGCGAACGAGGCCAAGGCGGATCTGTTCCTGTCCATCCACGCCAACTCCTCGCCCGTCCGTTCAGCCGCGGGCGTCGAGACCTACTATCTGAGCCTGACCACGTCCCGGACCGCGCTGGATGTAGCGGCGCGCGAGAATTCCGGATCGCAGCAGACGGTTTGGGAGTTGCAGGACCTGCTGCAGAAGATCGCGCTCAAGGACAAGGTGGAAGAGTCGCGCGAGTTTGCCTCTCGCATCCAGAGTTCGCTGTTTGTGTTGTCATCCAAGACCGACGCCCGCGCCAAGGATCGCGGCGTCAAGAAGGCGCCCTTCGTGGTGCTGATCGGCGCGTCCATGCCCTCGGTGCTGGCTGAGATCGGATTCATCAGCAACCTGCACGATGAGACCGTCATGAAGCGGCAGGATTACCGCGACCGCGTGGCCGAATCGCTGTACAAGGGCGTGGCGAGCTACGCCAATACCTTGAGCCACTTCCAGGTCGCCCAGCGGCACTAACAACGTCTGGTTCTATTTCAGAAACATCGCCAGGCGAGCCATGGCTTCCTGGACGATGGGGCGCTCGGCCGCGTAGCAGATTCGCACCGAGCCTTCGCCGCCTGCTCCGAACGCGACGCCGGGCGCGAGTCCCACTTTGGTGTCCATGAGAAGTCGCTTGCAGAAGTCGAACGAATCGGTGACGCCCGCGATTTTCGGGAACAGATAGAAGGCGCCGTCGGGTTTGGGCACCGTGACGCCGGGCATCTTGGCGAGCGCGTCGAGACAGAAGTCGCGGTTTTCCTTGAGCCGGATCAGCATTTCGCAGAGCGCGGTCTCTCCCCAAAGCAGCGCTGTCTCACCGGCGCGCTGCGCGAAGCTGGGGGCGTGCGAGACCACGAACTCGTTGAGCTGCGTGGCTCGCGCGGCCAGGTCCTGCCGAGCCACCAGCCAACCCAGCCGCCAGCCAGTCATGCAGTAGGCTTTCGAGAAGGACTGGATCACGATCACGGCGTCGTCGCGCGTCGCGAGTTTCAGAATGCTCGGCGCGGGCGTGGTGGGCTTCGCACCAGTGTAGTTGAGGCGCTCGTAGACTTCGTCGGCGATCAGCCAGAGCTTGTGGCGCCGCGCGAAATCGAGCAGTTGGCGCTGTTCGTCGACGGTCGCCACCCAGCCCAGCGGGTTGGACGGCGAGGTGTACAGCAGCATGCGGGTTCGCGGCGTGACGGCGGCCTCGAGCGCGGCGAAGTCGATCTGATAACGGTCGCCCACCAGCGGATGCGCGATCTGGATGGGCACGGCGTTCGCCATGGCGACGTTGGCGCTGCCGTTCGGCCAAGCGGGCGTGAGCACCAGCGCCTGGTCGTCCGGATCGAGCACGCAGCGGATCGCGAGGTTGAGCGCCTGCACGCCCGAAGCGGTGATGACGAATTCGCCGGCCGCGTCGAGTTCCACGCCGTGCAGCTCCTGGTAGTAGCGCGCCAGCGCTTTGCGGAGCGACGGCAGGCCGGCGTTTTCGGTGTAGAAGGTGAAGCCGTCGGCCATGGCCTTCTGCGCGGCGCGTTTGATGTACTCGGGCGTCGGAATGTTCGATTCGCCGAAGTACAGCTTCAGCACGCCATCCATGGACATGGCGATTTCGGCCAGCTCGCGAATGCGTGAGTGAGGGACGCGCAGCGCCGAGGCTGCCAGGCTGGGAGTCATGCTGTTCTTAGTTTAAATGCCTTCGAAGATGGCGGAGACGGGGATGTTGAACCCGGGGAGGACGGTGGGATCTTCGAGCGTTTGATCCCGCTCGAATTTTCTTGCTTTGCCGGAACTATCATAAATCCAGACCACTTGGTGCACGGGATACACGACCCAAACTGACTTGCCTCCGTGGCGGAGATAGAGTTCGATCTTGGCTTCGAGATGAGCGGCCTTTTCTGAAGAAACGACTTCAATGGCCACATCAGGAGCACCTTTGAACCAGCCGCTCATGTCCGATGGTTTGCGGCTGCGCGACAACAAGGATACGTCTGGAATGGGTGAATTGTGGTCGTCGAGGAGAAAAGTCGCTTCGCTGAGCAACTTCAAGGCTGGATTGTCCTTAACCCAAGCCGCCAATAACAATATTAGATTCGCCTTCACCCATTCGTGCCCCGCTCCGCCTCTGCCCATGGTGACGACTTCGCCTCCAATAAGCTCCATGCGCTGTCCCTCGATCTCGGGAAGCGCAAGAAACTCCTGGACGGTCACCAGCGTCGTGGTCGTGCCCATGTCTTGATTTTACTATTGCTCTAGCGGCGGCGGCCCTTGGCGGCCACCAGCTCTTCCAGGTGAACCAGGTCCGTGGGATAGTCGCGCGTGTAGCAGGCGTAGCAGTATTGGCCGCGGTCGTCGGCGACGGCGTGGCGCAGAGCTTCGATCGAAAGATAGGCCAGCGAATCGGCTTCGAGGAACTCGCGGATCTGCTCCACCGAATGATTGGACGCGATCAGCTCGGCCTCGCGCGGGGTGTCCACGCCATAGAAACACGGCGACACGGTGGGCGGGCAGGAGATGCGAACGTGCACTTCGCGCGCACCGGCGTTGCGCACCATACGGACGATCTTGCGGCTGGTGGTTCCGCGCACGATGGAATCGTCCACCAGAACCACGCGCTTGCCTTCCAGCAGATGGCGCACCGGGTTGAGCTTCAGCTTGACGCCGAAATCGCGGATGGCCTGCGACGGCTCGATGAACGTCCGGCCCACATAGTGATTGCGGATCAGCGCCTGGCGGAACGGGATGCCGGATTCAGCGGCGTATCCGATGGCGGCCGCGACGCCCGAGTCGGGAACCGGCACTACGACGTCGGCTTCCACGGCCGATTCACGCGCCAGCAGCCGGCCCAGATTTTCGCGCGATTCCTGGACGGCGCGGCCGAACACGATCGAATCGGGCCGCGAGAAGTATACGTGCTCGAACACACACTGGGCGTGCGGGACTTCGGGAGCGTAGCGCTCGCGCTGCAAGCCGTCCGGGCCGACGGAGACCATTTCGCCGGGCTGGACGTCGCCGACGTAGTCGGCATTGATCAGATCGAAGGCGCAGGTTTCCGAAGCGAAGACGTAAGCGGTGCCGCCCTCGCCGGACGGCATCCTTCCGAACGCCAGCGGACGAAAACCACGAGGATCGCGCGCCACGATGACGCAGTCGCGCGCCAGCAGCACCAGCGAAAAGGCGCCTTCCAACTGCAGCATGGCTTCGCGCAGCGCGCCTGCCAGCGTGCGTTCGCGCGACCGCGCAATCAAATGCAGAATGACTTCGGTGTCGCTGGAGGCCTGGAAGATGGAGCCTTCGCGCTCCAGCTCGCGCCGCAGCTCGCCGGCATTGGTGATGTTGCCGTTGTGCGCCACCGCGATTTGTCCCTTGTTGCAAGCCACCGAAAACGGCTGCGCGTTCATCAGCACCGTGTCGCCGGCGGTGGAATAGCGCGTATGCCCGATGGCCAGATCGCCCGGCAGGCTCGCGATGCGCTCGGGCGTGAAGATGTCGGCCACATGTCCCATGGACTTGAAGCAGCGGATCTCGCGGCTGTCGCTGGTGGCGATGCCGGCGCTCTCCTGGCCGCGATGCTGCAGCGCGTACAGTCCGAGATAGGTCAGGTTGGTTGCTTCCGAATGACCGTAGATGGCGAACACGCCACACTCCTCGTGGAATTTGTCGAGGGGGAGGTCGAGCGAGAGGTCGATACTGCGCGCGGGATCGCTCATGACTGGTGCAGCATGCGTTCGAGTGAAGTTTCCCAAGGTCGCTTAAGCCCGGCCAGGTCGCAATCCACCAAGGTATCCGAACCGCAATCGATTCGTAACCGCTCTTTCATTGTAGCGCCAATGGCTAGCGCTTCAACACTATTTTTTGCGGCGATGGCCAAAACATTTTCAGGTTGCGATGTCGAGACCAGGATGCGCGACGGCCCTTCGTGGAACAGCAGGAACTCGGGTCTCGGCTGGGCGGGGATTGCGATGCGCGCGCCGATGCCGGCTGGACCGAAGCTGGATTCGGCCAGCGCGATGGCCAGGCCGCCGTCGCTCAAGTCGTGCGCCGATTCCGCCAGGCCGGCTTCGATGATCTCGCGGACCGCGCGCTGCACGCGCTTTTCGTAATCCAGGTCGAGCGCGGGCGGCAATCCCCACAGCGACTTCAGGATCACTTTCGCGTATTGCGTTCCGCCGAAGTGCAGCTCGTCGGTTTGGCCGAAGCCGCCCAGCAGAATGACGGCGCGGTCGGGATTGCGAAAGTGCATGGGCGTCGGCTGTCCGGTTTTCAGCAACCCCACGATTCCCATCACCGGCGAGGGCCAGATGGCCTCGCCCAGCGTTTCGTTGTACAGGCTGACGTTTCCGCCGGTGATGGGCGTCTCGAAGACCTGGCAGGCTTCGGCCATGCCTTCGATGGACTCCACGATCTGCGCCATGATCTCGGGCCGCTCGGGATTGCCGAAGTTGAGATTGTTGGTGGCGGCGACGGGCAGCGCGCCCGCGGTCGACAGATTGCGGCAGCACTCGGCGACGATCAGCTTGGTCCCTTCGCGCGGATCGAGCGCGCAAAATCGTCCGTTGCCGTCGAGCGACATGGCGATGGACGTCCCGGTCTCCTTGATGCGAATGATGGAGGCGTCCGCGCCCGGCCCCGCGATGGTGTTGGTGCGCACCGTGTAATCGTATTGTTCCCAGATCCAGCGCTTGGAGCAGATGTCGGCGGAGCCGAGCAGCGCGGCCAGATCGGATTCGATAGCCGCGCGCGTGGCACGATTGGGAACGGGCTGCGGCGGATTCATGGGAGCGCCGCGACGCGGCTTCGAATGCGGGCGGTCGTAGAGCGGGGCTTCATCGGCCAGATCGCGGTTGGGAATTTCCGCGACCACCTGGCCGTGGTCCTTCACCCGCAGGATTCCGTCGGCGGTGACGTGGCCGATCGCGACCGCATCCAGGCCCCATTTGCGAAACACCCGGAACACTTCCTCTTCGCGGCCCGCCTCGGCCACCAGCAGCATGCGCTCCTGCGATTCCGAGAGCATGATCTCGTAAGGCGTCATGCCGGTCTCGCGCTGCGGAACGTGTTTCAGGTCGATCTCGATTCCGGTTCCGGCGCGGCTGCCCATCTCGCAGGTGGAACAGGTCAGCCCCGCTGCGCCCATGTCCTGAATGCCGACGATGGCGCCGGTCTGCATGGCCTCCAGGCAGGCTTCGAGCAGCAATTTTTCGAGGAACGGATCGCCCACCTGGACGTTGGGCCGCTTCTGCTTGGCCTCCTCGGTGAACTCGGCGGAAGCCATGGACGCGCCGTGGATTCCGTCGCGCCCGGTTTTCGCGCCGACGTAGATCACCGGATTGCCGACGCCTTTGGCCTTGCCGTAGAAAACCTGGTCGTGGCGAAACACGCCCAGCGCGAAGACGTTCACCAGCGGGTTGCCGTTGTAGCACTCTTCGAAAACGCACTCGCCGCCGATGGTGGGGACGCCGAAGCAGTTGCCGTAATGCGCGATGCCGGAGACCACGCCCTCGACGATCCTGCGATTGCGCGGCACATCCAGCGAACCGAACCGCAGCGCGTCCATCACCGCGATGGGCCGCGCGCCCATGGTAAAGATGTCGCGCAGGATGCCGCCCACGCCGGTGGCCGCGCCCTGGAACGGCTCGATGAAACTGGGGTGGTTGTGCGATTCGATCTTGAACGCGATCGCGTACCCGTCGCCGATGTCGATGATGCCGGCGTTCTCGCCCGGGCCTTGCAGCACCCGCTGGCCGCGAGTCGGAAGCTTTTTCAGGTGCAGGCGCGAGCTCTTATACGAGCAGTGCTCGCTCCACATCACGCTGAAGATGCCGAGTTCGGTATAGGTGGGCTCGCGGCCGAGCAGTGCGACGATCTTGTCGTATTCGGCCGGCGTCAGTTGGTGGGTCTCGATGACCTGGGGCGTCATTCGCTAGCGTCCCGACAACACAGGCACGGCGACTTGTGCGACGGCGGAAACCATGGAGCGGAAGATCACCAGGCCGTCGGTGGATCCCATCAGCGGATCGGTGGCGCGTTCGGGATGCGGCATCAGGCCCATGACGTTGCGGCCTTCGCTGAGGATGCCGGCGATGTCGCGCATCGAGCCGTTGGGGTTGTCCAGGTAGCGCAGCACCACGCGGTCCTCGGCCTCGAGCTGATCGAGCGTGCGATCGTCGGCGATGTAGCAGCCTTCCCCGTGCGCGATGGGAAACGTCAGGCGCTGGCCTTTGACAGCTTCGGCGGTGAAAGGCGAATGCGTAGTCTCGACGCGCAAGGGAACCGGCTTGCAGATGAACTTCAGGCCGCGATTGCGCACCAGCGCGCCGGGGAGCAGTCCGCTTTCCACCAGGATCTGGAAGCCGTTGCAGATGCCCAGCACCAGGCCGCCCGAGGCGGCGAACTTCCGGACGCTCTGCATGACGGGAGAGAATTTCGCGATGGCGCCGCAGCGCAGGTAGTCGCCATAAGCGAAGCCGCCAGGCAGGATCACCGCATCGACGTCGCCGAGGCTGGTGGCGTCATGCCAGATGAATTCCGCTTTTTGCCCGAGGTTGTTTGAGACCGCGAACCACGCGTCGTGATCGCAGTTAGAGCCAGGGAAGACGACGACACCGAATTTGATCGGCAAGTTCGATTGTAGCAAAACACCGGGTTCTTGCACGTCCATCGTGTCGCGCACCGCTTCCAGGTGCAGCTCGCGTTTCCGTCCCGATAAGCTGTGCCCCTTCGGGGAGATCGTCCAGGATCTCAATGGAAAGTTCTGAGAGGAGCACGTTGAAGCACGGCGGGAGCCGCGCTGGATGGGTAAACGCTGCGCGACTGATGGGGCGGAATCGGCCGATGCGGATATTGAGATGACCAGGCGCAAAGCATTTCCGGCCATTCTACAACTACGGGACCGTAGCTACAGAAAACTGATTGAGTAAATGCAGTGGAAGGCCCTTAGGGCTTTGCGGACAGCGGCTGCCACAGCTCAATCTTATTCCCATCCAGGTCATAGATCCAGGCAAAGCGACCGTAGGATTCATCCATTCGTTTGGGGTCAATCTTTACGCCCTCTTGTTTTAAGCGGTCGAGCAAAGCATCCAGATCGTCCACGATGTAGTTGATCATGAACGGTGCGGGGCTGGGATCGAGATAGTTAGTGGAGGCGGGAAAAATAGTCCAAACCGTAACGTGTTCCTTTTGCGGGTCGTCGTGTTCGCGCCACGGAAGCATCGCGCCTCCGCCTTTGTCAGCGAGTCCAAGATGCTTCGAATACCATTCGCGCATCTGATCACGATTAGCGGATTTGAAGAAGACACCGCCAATTCCAAGGATGCGCCCGCGCTGCTCCATTTTGACGGGCGGCTTCGACTTTTCAGGTTGCGGAGATTGCACTTCCTGTCCTCCTTTTAAGCAGGCCGAGATGAGCAACAGCGAGCCGAGCACAATTGTGCTCCAGGGTATTCCTTGCATCTGTGGATTATATACAAATTTCGGCAGTGGGTCTATTTGAATTTTTTCAAATGGACCCACTACCCAAATTTCGATTCGAATGGAGAAAACGGTTCGCTCAAGGTTCGCCGCCGATTTCGGCGCGGACGCTGTAGCGCATCCCTTGCCGGCCCTAACCGCCTTCAACCCAGCGCCGCGATATACTGAATTCTTCGCCGGGACTGCTGTTCGCGATCGCGAGGCAAACAAGTTTCGGATGAATTGGAGATCAGAATGAAACCTACCCTACCGATCGTTCTTAGCATATTGGCGGTTTCGGCCAGCGCGTTCGCGCAAGCGCCGGAGGAAACCATTCAGAAGGCCCTGCTGGCCGCACCGCGCCAGATGAAAGACGGCGCTACGGTGATCAAGTGGAAGGCCGACTTCACGTACGACACGTTGAAGAAGGGCAGCAACCGCCTGGTCTGCTACGACCGGTCCGGGCAGCCGGGGCAACGGCAGCCATTCTCGGTGGAGTGCACCAGCATTGCCAACCTCGCACGGGTCGCGCAGAACCTGAAGTTCGAGGCGATCAGCGACAAGCAGGCGAGCCAGGCCGCATTCGATGCCGCCGAGAAGGACGGAACCCGGGTGAAGCCCGAGTTCGGATCGGTGTGGATCCACCTGAGCGGCCCCGATCCGGAGCACGCTCGAACGCATACCACCATCGCCGTGCCGGGCGCCACTACGCAATCGCTCGGACTGCCTGACAATCCCGGGCAGGGCGGAGTGTGGATCATGAATGCGGGTACCACCACTGCCCACCTGATGACGCCGGGCAGCTAGGCGGCGGGAAGCGACGATAGGAGCAGCCATAAAACCTCTGGTCTTCAGCCTTCTCATGCTTGCGGCGCTGGCTGCGGCGTAAGGGAAGCCTACTTTCACCGGCACCATTACGGACAGCATGTGCGCCACCGCCGATCATTCGCGAATGCGGATGGGACCGACCGATGCCGAGTGCACCCTGGCCTGCATCGACGCGCACGACGCCGCGTACGTCCTACGTACGTCCTATATGACGGCAAGGAAGTCTACACGCTGAGCGATCAGCGAACGCCGGAGAGGTTCGCCGGGAAAAGGGTGACGGTCACCGGTACCCTGGATGCCAGGACCAAGACGATTCAGGTGGACTCGATAGCGGCGGCGAAATAAGCTGCTCCGCCTGGGTTGCCAGGTAGCAGGCCAGGGCGCCGCGGACGGGCCGCGAATCCCGCCAAGCCACTGTACTCTAAAGCCTTTCCCCTAGATGCCGATATAACACCTAGGTTGCAGTTAACGGAAATAGCCCCGGAACTAGCCGACGCCGCGGACGTTCTAAGCGATCAGCTTCGCGTTCATTTGCAGCGGCTGGCGGTGTTTCTTCTGCCTCACGCGGAGACGCTGGATCGAAAATTCCTCGCCAAGCTCAAGGATCGGCACCTGGAGCCGCGGGAGTACGAACCCAAGATTCGCCAGGCGCTGGCCGCGCTAACTCCCGGAGCCGCCGCGCGCATTCTGGCCAGCGGGCATCCGCCGCTGAAGTTCATCGAGCAGGTGGAATACAACGGACGGCGGCTGGCTAAGTTGAATCTTCCTCCCAGCGTGGTGGTGGAGGCGCTGCAGCAGTACGACGCGCTGCTGACGCCGCTGCTGCGCGAGCTGCGTCCCAATGAATACGCCAACCTGCAATGGGTGCGTGAGCAGCTTCACTTTTGCGTCACCCTGACACTCAACAACGCGTACTACCAGGTTCGGGAGGCCGAAACCCAGGCGTTTTACGAGCTGTTCCGCATCGAGCTGGAATCGCGCAACCTGGACGAACTGCTGCGCCGGTTCCTGGAGGCTCTGGTGCAGGTCTGTCATGCCGACGCGGGTCATCTTTACCTGCTAAATGACAGGCGCAGCGCTTGGGTGTTGCGCGCCAAGGCCGAACCGGGCGAGGACGGCCGCGCAACGCTGGCGGACGTTCCGAACGGGCCGGCCAAGCTCAAGATGCTGTCGCAGTCGCGGCAAATCAGCCTGCCGGAGGGGAGCGGGCGTCTGCTGCTGGACCCGGGCTGGAAGGACAAGTTCAAGGTCTGCTGGTCGATCCCGCTGGCCGCGCGAGGCCGGACCGCCGGGGTGATGCAGTTTGGGTTCTCGAAGTCCTATGAATGGCTCCCGCGCGAGCAGGAGCTGCTGGCTGCCGCCGCCGAGCGCTGCCTGATGGCGGCCGAGAAAGCGCGCCTGATGGAGAACCTGGCGGCCAGCGAAGAACAGATCCGGCAGCTCGCCGAACACATGCTGCATGTGGAGGAGATGGAGCGGCGGCGCATCAGCCGTGAACTGCACGACGAAGCCGGGCAATCGCTGCTGTGCATCCGCTTACAGATGGAATTGCTGGAGCAGGCCCTGCCGGCCGAGCATGCCGAGTGGATCGGCAAGCTGCGGGAGGCGCGGGATCTCACCGAGCGGACGATTCTGGAAATGCGGCGGCTGATCGCGGCCCTGAGTCCGGCGGTGCTGGAGCAGCTCGGTTTGGGCGCGGCGCTGCGCCAGTTGGTGAACCGCTTCCGCAGGCTGCAACCCATCCGCGTGCGCCTGCTGCTGGGCCGCCTCCGAAGGCTGCCGCAACATACTGAAATCATTGTGTATAGGCTGGTTCAGGAATGCTGCAATAACATCGCCAAGCACGCCGGCGCCACCAGCGTAAACATTTCCGTACGATCCGCCGATGGATGGGTGAGACTGGCCGTTGAGGACAACGGAGTCGGCTTCAAGGTAGAAGAAGCGCTGGCCCGGAAAGATGCATTTGGGTTGTCCGGCATGAGAGAGCGCGTTGCCCTGCTAGGCGGCAGGTTTGAAATTCGAAGCCATCCCAGGAATGGGAACGCAAGGCTGGACCGCAGAAATCCAGGACGCGGTACCAAGATATTGATCAGCCTTCCGGTGGCGAAGGAGCCGCCAGCATTGAACCTGATGGAACCGATCGCTGCCAAACCGATCGGTAAGCTGCCGCGGAGGGTAAGAGCGGTGCCAGCATAGCCTGGCGCGGCTGCCCGCAAGCGGTGGCCGAAGACTAGGAAAGGGATTTTAGAAAACAGATCGGGCAAACGATATGGCAAAGACTCGCATCATGTTGGCGGACGACCACACACTCTTTCGCCAGGGCATCAGAACGCTGATTTCAGCCGAGGCGGACATGGAAGTGGTCGCCGAAGCTTCCAACGGTGGCGACGCGGTCGAAAAGGCCGCCGAAGTACGGCCGGACGTAGTGCTGATGGACATCGGCATGCCCGGCTTGAGCAGCTTTGAAGCTACGCGGCAAATCAAGAAGAACCGGCCGGAAACCAAAGTTTTGTTCCTCACGATGTATGACGACGAAGACTACCTGGTGGAAGGAATGGAAGTCGGCGCCAGCGGTTATGTCCTGAAAGACAGCCCTTCGGCGCAACTGGTGGCCGCGGTGCGCGACATCTGCCGGGGCGGAAGCTATCTGAGCCCGCGCATGCTCTCACAGTTGGTGGATGATTTCCGGTCGCGGATCAAGTCGGCCAACCGGCTGCCGCGCTTTGCAACGCTCACCACGCGCGAGCGCGAAGTGCTGAAGATGCTCGCGGAAGGTAATTCTGTCAAAGAAATCGCCTGCGACCTCAACCTGAGCGTCAAGACCGTGGAAGCGCACAAGTTCAACCTGATGCGCAAGCTCGACATCCACAACAAGGCGCAACTGGTCCAGTACGCGATCCAGAAGAAGATCATCAAGATTCCGAATCTGGCTTAACCGGCGCTGACCCCAGAGAACCCGCTATGCTGTCGGTGTGAGCCGCAGCATTCTGACTGTTCCCATCCAGAAGGTCGAGGGCGCATCGTCGTCCACCCTGCAGGACCTGCTGCCCGTTGAAGAACCGCTCGAAATCCGGCTCTGCGACAGGACTGTCTCCATTACCATGCGGACGCCCGGCCAGGACCTCGAGCTGGCCGCGGGGTTTCTGTTTACCGAAGGCATAGTCGAGGGCGCGCACCAGATCCTGGACATTCAATCGTCGAAGAATACCGTTACAGTGGCACTGAAGGCGGACGTCGAGATCGATTTCGAACGGCTGGAGCGGCACTTCTACACGACATCCAGTTGCGGGGTTTGCGGGAAAACCTCGATCGAAGCTCTGCAGATGCAGGGCTGTCCGACATTGCCTGGCAACGTGCCGGCCGTGCCTTCCCGAGTGATCCATGATCTGCCGGCGGCGCTGCGGCAGGATCAAGCGATCTTCGAACGGACCGGCGGACTGCATGGCGCCGCGCTTTTCGACCCAGCTGGCAAGCTGCTCCTGGTGCGCGAGGACGTGGGGCGGCACAACGCGGTGGACAAAGTGGTCGGCGGGGAAATGCTGGCCGGACGTACCCCGCTCGCCGGCAAGCTGCTGCTGGTGAGCGGACGCGCGAGCTTCGAGTTGACGCAGAAGGCGCTCATGGCGGGCATCCCCATCCTGGCTGCGGTGGGTGCTCCCTCCAGCCTGGCGGTGGAGACCGCGCGAAGATTCAACATGACGCTGCTGGGCTTCGTCCGCGAAGGACGTTTTAACATTTATTCAGGAGCTTCGAGAATTCAGTGAAACTTCGAATTCATGCCAACGCTCTGCGGCTGCGGTTGAATCAAGCCGAGGTGGCGCAGTTCAGCAAGACCGGCTGGCTGGAGGAATCTGTCGAGTTTGCCCGCGGAACCAGCCTGACCTACGGACTGGAGTCTTTGTCAAGCCTGGCGGCTCCGCGCGCGGTTTATCAGAACGGCACGCTGCGGATTCAAGTGCCGAGCAGCGCCGCCAACGAATGGATCACCACCGAACGCGTGGGCATCTCCTGTGAACAACCGCTGAGCGACGGGAAGCAACTTTCGATTCTGATCGAAAAAGATTTCAAGTGCCTGCACAGCCCGAATCCGGATCCGGAGGCTTATCCCAATCCGCTGGCCGCTGCGCGCGCTCCAAAAATGGAATAGGGCGCCGGAAACCAGCGCCCTACGCCGCGTCGATCAGATTCGACCCTGGAGTTGTAACGTCTTGGTCCCCTTCTGGTCGGGGCTCCCGAGTCCGATCAGATCGATCTTATCACGAGATCTTCTCGCCAATCGACTTGGCTTGCAGGAACTGCAGCAAGTAATCCGGGCCGCCGGCCTTGGAATCCGTCCCGGACATATTGAATCCGCCGAAAGGATGCGCGCCGACCATCGCGCCCGTGCACTTGCGATTGATGTAGAGATTGCCGACGAAAAACTGGTCGCGCGCCTTGCGGATCTTCTCGGGGTTCTTGGTGAACACCGCGCCGGTGAGCCCGTATTCGGAATCGTTGGCGAGTTCCAGCGCGTGGTCGAAGTCGCGCGCCTTGGCGACCGCGAGCACCGGGCCGAAGATCTCTTCCTGAAAGACGCGCGCTTTGGAATCCACGTCGGCGATGACGGTGGGCTGGATGAAGTAGCCGTCGCCGGACGTCGAGGAACCTCCGGCAATCAGCCGGCCCTCTTGCTTGCCCATTTCCACGTAGTCCAGAATCGTCCGCTTTGCGCCCGCGTTGATCACCGGACCCATGTAGTTGTCCGGCTCATCCGACGGCCCCACTTTCAGGCCGGCAACCTCGGCCTTGAGCTTCTCCAGGAACCGATCGTATACCGCCTGATCCACGATGGCGCGCGAGCAGGCCGAGCATTTCTGTCCCTGGTAGCCGAACGCCGACCAGAGAACGCCCTTGACGGCGCTGTCGAGATCGGCCTCGCGGTCCACGATGATAGCGTCCTTACCGCCCATCTCGGCGATCACGCGCTTGATCCAGATCTGCCCCTTGCGCGGCTTGGCGGCCAGTTCATTGATGCGCAGACCGACGTCGCGCGATCCGGTGAACGCGACGAAGCGCGTCAGAGGATGCTCCACCAGCAGGTCGCCGATCACCGCGCCGCTGCCGACCAGCAGCGAAAACGACTTCGCCGGGAAGCCGGCCTCGAGCAGCACTTCTGCAAACTTGGCCGCGATGGTGGGCGTGTCGCTGGAAGGCTTGATAACCGCGGTGTTGCCCGCCACCAGCGCAGCCGTGGTCATCCCCACCATGATGGCCAGCGGAAAATTCCAAGGCGGAACGATGAGGCCGGCGCCCAGCGGTAGATACAGCATCTCGTCCTTCTCGCCCGGCAGTTGCAACAGAGGATCGGGCTTGGCGAGGCGCAGCATCTGGCGCGCGTAGTAATCGCAGAAATCGATCGCTTCGGAAACGTCCGCGTCCGCCTCCGGCCAGGTCTTGCCTGCCTCGTAAACCAGCCAGGCGTCGAACTCGAACTTGCGCTTGCGGATCAGCGCGGCCGCCCGCAGCAGCATGTCGACGCGGGTCTCGGCCGGAGTCGCGCGCCACTGCGGGAAAAACGCATGCGCGGATTCCACGGCTTCCTTGGCCAGCGCCGCCGTGGCCTTGCTGTGGATGCCGACGATCTCAGCCGGCCGCGACGGGTTGAGCGAATGAAGTTTATCCGGTGTCTTCTCACGGCGGCCTGCAATCAGCAGGTCGTACTCGCGTCCGAACTGGGCACGCACCTCGCGCAGGGCTTTCTCCATGGCCTCCCGGTTGGCAGGTTTGGAGAAATCGGCCACTGGCTCGTTGGAAAACGCCGGAAGCGATCGCACCGGCTCGAGAATGGTGGTACTCATCTGGGAATCGTCACCCCTTCAAATTGGACGCGGTGCTTTCGACGATCTTGCGCCCGCGTTCGAACATGTCGGCCGCGTCGTCCGCCAGTTTGCGGCCGCGGTCGTACATCTCCTTGCCGCGATCCAGCATGTCCCGGCCCGATTCGGCCAGCGCGTCGCGTCCCTTTTGAGTCTGTTTCGCGATTCTCCGCCGCGTGGCCTCGCCCGAAGCTGGGGCGTAGAGCAACGCGATGGTCGCGCCGATCGCGATGCCCGCCGCGAACCAAACTACCTTGCCGCCATAATCTTCATCCGCCATAAAACCTCCACCGACCATTCTACCGCCGCGACTGCTGGTATCCTCAGACTATGAGCGCTCCTGCGGATCTCGTCACTGTGTATCGCTCCATGGACGCGACCGCCAAGGAAGACTGCCAGACGCTGGTGGAGCTTCTGACATCGCGGGGCATCGCCGCGGCAATGCAAGATGACTCCGCGCCCGGCGTGCCGGAGGGAACCTTCCAGGTCTCTGTTCCGTCAGCCGACGCAGCGACGGCCGAGAAGCTGATCGCAGAGAATTCGCAGCCGGGCGAGGCGGAAGAAGTCGACAACTCCGAGCATCTGAACCTGGAGACGATTTTTCACTCCGAGGGCAGCGGCAACCTGGCGGAATTCGAGGCTATGGGGATCAAAAGCCTTCTGGAAGCAAACGGGATCGCGGCCGTGCTGGTAGGTGATTCCGTTCTGCCGAACCTGCCGTTTGAGGTGCGGGTGGCGCGCGACCAGGCCCAGCAAGCCCGCGAGCTGATCGCGGAAGCGCAAAACACGGAGCCGGCCGAATAGTCCGTCTGTTAAAAAGAGATGGCCTTGCGATTACTCGGGATGTTGCTCGCGCTGGCGGCGCTGGCCGTCGCCGAAACACCGCTGGCCAACTTCGACGGCGCCGTTCACGGCGTATCCAAGAAGCAGATTACGATAGAAAACCCCGAAGGCAACCTGGTGGATTTCGAGATCAACCGGAAGACGCGGTTGATGCGGGGCAAGAAACAGATCTCAGTGGAAGACCTCAAGACCGGCGACGCGGTTACGATCGAAGCCCGGCAGGAAGTGGAACGATACCTGATCGCGGTCACGATCACGGTGCACGAAAAACCTAAGGACTGACTGAAGCAGCCTAGGCCTCGTATTTTTCAAACTCCAACTGATCCCCGCGCACCGTTCCAGTAGCCGCCGCGGTGCCGCTGGGAAGTTCCAGCACCGAATGCGCGAACAGACTGCCGGACATGCGCCAGCGCGGCATGTCGCTCCTGACTTTGAGCACGCGCCGCTTGCGGTCGAGAAACAATACGTCGATCGGAAACTTCATCCCGATGGTGTGGACCGCTTCGCAGGGCGTGATCCAGAGTCCCTCACCGGGCTCCAGACCGCTGTGCTTCAACAGCCCGATCTTGCGCTTGATGCTGGTGTCGGCGATGTCCGCGCGATCCGCCAGCACCGCATTCCTGGATGGATTCCGTACGCGAAGTTTTTGCAATTTTCCGGGAGCCTCGCTCAGGATCTATTATTGCGTGTATGCAACGTTGCCATTGGGCCGCCAACGAACTCTCCATCGCTTATCACGACCAGGAATGGGGCGTGCCGCTGCACGACGACCGGAGGCTTTTCGAGTTTCTGATTCTGGAAGGAGCGCAGGCGGGTCTGAGTTGGGACACCATCCTGGCGAAGCGTGAGAACTATCGCAAGGCCTTTGATCGCTTCGATGCGGCGAAAGTGGCGCGCTATGACTCGACGAAAATCCGCCAGCTGCTGGCCGATCCCGGCATCGTGCGCAATCGGTTGAAGATCGCCTCGGCGGTTCAGAACGCGAAGGCGTTCCTGGAGGTTCAAAACGAGTTCGGCGGTTTCGATCCTTACATCTGGCGTTTCGTGGACGGCAGGCCGAAGAAGAACCGCTGGAAGAATCACAAAGATGTGCCGTCTCAGACCGCTGAATCCACGGCGATGAGCAAGGATCTCGGACAGCGCGGGTTCAAGTTCGTCGGCTCGACCATCTGCTATGCCTTCATGCAAGCGGTCGGCATGGTGAACGATCACACCGTGGGCTGTTTTCGCTGGAAGCAAGTTGGGTAGGTGCCGCTCACACCAACGGAAGGACCTCGGATGCATCAACGCTCTCGATCAGCGGCACAAGAAAGACAGGGAACGCGGGCGGGTCCTTCTGGAAATAGACGTTGTATCGCCGCAGGAACGCCGGCGGTGGAATCGTCGCGCAACCGTTCAGCAAGCCGGGCAGGATGCCGTTGGCGAAATACATGTCCAGCTCGCGTTTTTCCTTGGTAAGCACTTTTCCGCGATGCTCGCACGCGAAAAAGTCCTTCACCCGCGAGTAGGTCCGCTCCGATAGATTGATGCGATTGGCTTCGCCGCTCGATTCCATCCGCGAGCTGTAGTTCACTGTATCGCCCCAGATATCGAATGCGAACTTGTTGATGCCGACCACGCCCGCGATCACCGGCCCCGTGTGGATGCCGATCCGCACTTTCCACTGCACCGGACGGTCAGGCCGGCCGCGCTCCTCGACAGCGTGCAGCATTTCGAAGGCAGCCATGACGGTGTCCACCGGATGCGCCGGATTGCGCGCGGGAAGCCCGCTGATGCACATGTAGCTGTCGCCGATGGTCTTCATTTTCTCGAGACGATAGCGCGCCACGATCTGGTCGAAAGCCGTGAAGTAATCGTGCAGCAGCTCCACCAGCTCTTCGGCCGCGAGCTTCTCGGTGGAGACCGTAAAGCCGACAAAATCGGTGAACAGGATGGTGACGTCCTCGAAGTATTTCGGCGAAACCATGCCCTTGGCGCGCAGCTCGTCGGCCACCTCGCCCGGCAGGATGTTGAGCAGCAGCGATTCCGAAACTTTCTTCTGCTGCTCCACTTGCTGATGCCGTTGTTCGAGCTGTTGATTGGCGAGCAAGAGCTTCTCGCCGGCCCGCACGCGCTCCAGCACCACCGACAACAGGCTGGCGATGGACTTCAAAACGGTTTCCGACAGCGCCGCGCCGCAAATCCCAAAACTCCCGACCAGTTCGTCGCCCACCTGCACCGCCGTCATCGACACGGCCTTGGCCGGATCGATCCAGGTTGTGCGCCCGGTAGCAGCGGCGCGAAGAGCTTCGTCGGAAATCGAGCTGCTCTCGCCGGCGCGGTGGAATTCGCCGCTCGCGTGGAGATAAAACGCTGCGCCGGAGCCGCCGAAGATGCGGATGACCTGGTTGGTGGCGATCCACACGGTGGTCTGCAGGCTTTCGCTGGCCAGCATGGCCTGGCCTAATTCATACAGCCGCTCGGTTTCGCGTTTTCGCTCCAGGGCTTCGGCGGCGCGCCTTCTGGCCGTGAGTGCCGTCTGGCTGACCACGATCGCCGTGATCAGGAAGGCGGCCACCTCGACGTAGGATTGCGGATCATCGACCTTGAAGGACCCCGCGGGAGGTTGGAAGTAATACAGGAAGCCGAGCGCGGCAACAAACGAAGCGATGATTGTCTCCAGCCGGTCCCATCGAACCGCGAAGAACAAGATCGCCAAAAGCAACGAATAGTCGACGGTGCTGCTTTCCAGCCCGCGAAAATGAAACTCGATTGCCAGGATGGCGCACACGATCGCCACCGACGCAACTACGCGCAGAGCCGTGCGCAGCCATGGCTTCATCGGAAACATCTTGATAAGAGGCTATCGGCGGCTGGACCGTGATGCGTTAGGCGTGCGCCACGCAGGCGATAGGCCGCTCAGGCGCGAGGTACTGCCTGCACCGACGGCGGCTGCAACTGGAACATTCGCTCGGTATCCCGATTTAAGAGCACCTAGAGACCGTAAATCCCCAGCGCGGTGCCGAAGGGAACGCTGAACAGCTCTAAGACCGAGAGAACGATCACCAGGATGCGGGCCCAGGGTTTGAATTGAAGCAGCCCAAACCCGCCGACGACGCCCGGAAGCGATAGCACCAGCAGCAGGATGAATATGAACCCGCCGATCACGCCCAGGATCGGAACGGCGGCGGCGCTGTCAGGCGAATGATCGGTCACGCCGACCAAGCCTGCGATCCCGCCCATCACCACCATCACGATGAGCCCCGTCAGCATCACAATCCCCGCGTAAGCGATGTGTAAAATACCCAAGACCTTGACATGTTGTGCCATGGCGACCCCTCCCAGAAATACTATACGAAAACTGACCCGTCAGGTTCCCTGCCGGTTGCGGCTGGGCGCTACTTTTCGAAAGTAATCTTGGAGTCGGCGCCGAATTTGCGGTAATCGGTGTAACGGATGGTCAGCCGAATCCGCTGCGGCCCGGTGCGGAAGGGCAGTGTGTCGTCGGCGTACGTCATCACGGGAAACCAGAAGCCGCCATCCACCTTTTGGCGCAGCGTGGTGAAGTGCGGGAAGAGGTTCTCGGTTTTGGTGTTCAGGATCTGCGGAACCGCCTGGCCTTCGCTGCGGACGATCGAATAGTCCTGCTTGGCCACCCACAGCATTCCGTCGAACAGGCGCTGGCCGTCGAGGATCTGCCGGGGGCGAATCTGGAGGACGAAGCAATCCACGCCGTCCATGGTCTCCTCGCCGCGGTAAGTGGTTTCGTAGAGGAAGATTTGATCCGTGGTTAGAAGAAACGGCTGGATCTCGCGTATGTCCCGAAAGTCCTCATCCGTCAATTTCAGCCGGCTCAGCGTGGAGGCGGGTTTGCCCACCATCTGTTCGGTGCGCTCCTGGGTGGGGGAAAAGATGATGTCTCGGAGTTCGCGGTACTGGCCCAGCTTGGCGCCGCGATCGCTCAGCTCGTCGATGTCGACGCTCTGCCGGTAGGTGTAGTTGCTTTGAGCTTGTGCGGTCTCGGTCTCGCGCGCAGCCACTCGACGCACCAAGTCTCGCGGCGGATCGGCGGCCCGCGAGGAAGCCGCGCAAACCAGCGATGCTAAGATGAAGCGGATGCGCCAGTTCCTGACGACGCTGGCCGTGGTTTGGACGGCGGCTTCGATCGCTGCGTACATTTACTCCCAACAACAGAATATCCCGTCCTGGATCGTGTTGGCGGTGACGCCCGCATTTCTGGTGGAGCTGGCCTTCTACCTTGCGCCCGGATTCGCGGCAGTTCGAACAGCATTCGACCAGGTGGGATCGAAGGCGCAGCGGGCCGCTCTGCTGGCTCTGAGCGCGGTGATTCCTTACCTGATCGAGACGCCGCTCACCGGTGCGTTCCATTGGAACAATTTTCTGATACTGCTGGCGCTGGTTCTACCCGCGGCGTTCTGGTACGTCTGGATTCGCGCCAGCGTTGCGGCCGACCTTGTGTTTCTCGGCTTCATGGCCGCGGTGTACTTGAGTAAGCTCCTGGATCGGAGCTACGGACATCCGGCGCCGCACGCATCGCTGGCGGTTCTCGGGCAATTGATGTGGGTCCGGCTGGGCCTAATGGCCGTGCTGTCGCTGCGCTCGATGGAAGAAGCACGCTTCGGTTTCGTGCCTTTGCGGGGCGAGTGGCGAATCGGCGTGCAACTTTACGCCTGCTTCCTGCCGGTGGGAGTCGCCATCAGCTACCTGCTCCACTTTGCGCACTTTCATCCGCAGCCGCTCGACTGGTGGAAATTCCTCCCGCTGCTGGTCGGAACATTTTTCGCGTTTCTGTGGGTGGTGGCGCTGGCCGAAGAGTTTTTCTTTCGTGCGTTTCTGCAGAGCCTGCTGGCTCGCTCGCTACACAGCGACGCCATGGGCTTGGTCATTGCTTCGGTGGTCTTCGGGCTCGCCCATCTGCCGTTTGGATCCTTTCCCAATTGGCGATTCGCCATCCTGGGCGGCGTCTCGGGCGTCTTCTATGGGCTGGCGTTCCTGAAAGCTCGCAGCGTGCGCGCCAGCATGGTGACGCATGCCCTGGTGGTCACCACCTGGCGCATGTTCTTCACCAGCTAAGATTCCGAATCAGGCTTCCCGCTCGGGGGTTTGCGGACGGTGTTGATCAGAACCACGAACAACAGCAGCAGGCAGAGCAGCGTTCCCACCGCGCCGATCACCAGATAGTCGGTGGTTTTGTGCGGCGCTGGCATGACGTTCAACAACACCGCTACCGCCACCGCGTATATCAGCAGCATTCCGAGCGCGAGTAATAGTTTGCGGTTCATCAGTCGTACTTTTCGAAAATGATCTGCTTGCGATCGAAGCCCAGGGCCTTCAGGATGCCGCGCACGTCGTCCACCATGGCCTTCAGACCGCAGATATAGACATCCAGGTCGCGCCGGTCGCCGAGAGCTTCCATCAGATGCGTTTGCACATGGCCCGCGCGCGCGGTCCAGGACGGTTCGGGACGGCTCAACGTCGGCCAGAAGCGGAAATTCGCATGCCGCCGAGCCAGCGCTTCGAATTCATCCCGATAGTAGAAACTGCGTTCGTAGCGGACACCGAACAACAGCGTCAGCTCCTTGGCCTCGGGATGGTGCAAATAATCCGGCGCCATGGCGCGGAACGGCGCGATCCCGGTGCCGGTAGCGATGAACAGCGCGTCCTTGGATGGATTGCGAACCACGAAGAAACCCAGCGGCGCGCTCATCTCCACCGAATCGCCCGGCTGCATTCGAAACAGATGCGGTGAAAAAATTCCTTCGTGTACCAGGTTCAGGCACAGCTCGAAGCGGTTTCCGTCGGGGAGCGATGCGATGGAGTACGGCCGAGTGATCTTCTTTCCACCCAGCGTCTCCTGGAACGAAACAAATTGTCCTGGTTTGAATTGGAGGCGCTCGACGTCGGGCGTCTCGAAGACGAAGTGGCGGACCTCGGGCGCGATCTCATGGGACTCCACCAGGACGGCTCTCATTCGGTTTTCTTCGCGCAAGCCTCGGCCTGGCTCGCCCGGTCGAGCAGCGCCTCCAGCAAGGCGGGATGTCCATCCAGCGGCGAGGTGACCTGCATCTCGATGTTTCCATTTTGACGCGCCACATCCTGCACCAAACGGGGCAGGTCGCGTTGCAGGTGCGTGCCCAGCGTCAGGAAATACGGTATCACGACGATGCGCGTGGCTCCGCGCGACAGCAGGCGTGCGGTGGCGCCGGCCAGGTCCGGTTGCCCGAGCTCTAAAAAAGCGGCTTCCACCACGTACTGCTGGGAGGCCGCCATGCGCCCGGCGATGTCGCGCACAGCCTGGTTGGCGCTTTCGACGCGCGAGCCGTGACCGAAGACGACGTATCCGGTCATACCTGGATCAGCGAGGGCGTTTCCGGAGAATCGCGCCGCTCGTGCGGAAAATGCGCGTGCAGATAACCGATGAAGGCCCGGCCGCGCGGCCGACCGTTGTTGTGATGCAACTCCAGACGCTGCAGGAAGACCAGCACGCCCAGAACCTCGGCGTCGCGCACGGTGGTCGCGCCTTTTTCGGTGAGTTCTTTCCGCAATACCTCCACCGCCTCCTGGATCTTCTGATGGATGGCCGCCGCGATCGGATTGGCCGGTTTGGTCTCGTAGTACAGACCGCTCTGGAGCGTGCGATAAGTCCGGATCAGCGAATCGAGCGCCTCGCGAACGTCGGAATCCACCACGCCGGACGTAGCGAGCGACGCTTCCAGCAGCTTGGCGCCGAGAAAAATCAGCAGCGGCTCGTGCTCCCTCAGGAACTCCTCGCTTACGCGAACGTCGCGGTTGGGGGTTTCCTCGGGATTCAGCTCAGGAAGTTTTTCGTGCAGCCGGGCCTCGGCCAGGTACGGGCAATCGAGCGGGCAATCCACGCTGACTTCGCGTTCCGCGCCGCAACAGATGGAGCAGATGTCGCCGCTCACTCCGGGGCAATAACGGCGCGGCTTTCGCGTCTCGCACAGGCGGCATTTCATGATGGGAGGACCGGTACTCTCATCGTAGCATCGCACGAGGCGCGCGCCACCCGTGGACTATTGCTGGTCCAACAAGTCCGAACGGCCGATTTGCTCGCCTTTGAGGATCACGGTGCGGATGCTCTCGATCTGTTTGATCTCTTTGATCGGGTTGCCATCCACCAGAATCAGATTCGCCTCGTAGCCTTCCTTGACCAGCCCGATGCGATGGCCGGCGCCCAGCAGACGGGCGGCATTGTAGGTAGCGGCCTGCAGCGCGACCGCCGAAGGAATTCCGGCCTCGACCCACAACTCGACCTCGCGCTGAATCGTCGGACCGTGCAACGTCAGCGGATTTCCAGCGTCGCTCCCGGTCACCAGCAGAACGCCCGCGCGCCAGGCCTCCACCAGATTCTGCCTGGCGAACTGGAGATCTATCGGATAGCGCTTCAACTGGTCGCGCATCTTGGCGCCTGCATCGGACTGCAGGAATTTCTTCGTGGAATCGATCACCATGGCCGGCCCAACCTGTAACACCAGCGGGCGTTCCAATGGCTCCAGGCTGCCGCTCCTGACGGCCTGAATTCCTTCGATCGCCGTCAACGTAGGATCGTACGTCACGCCCTGCGCTTTCATTTGGGCGAACAGCGCATCCGGGATCTTGTCGCGTGTCGAGCCGTGCTCGATTCCGTCGGCCCCCACGCTGAGCGCATCGGCGACATCGCGCGAGTCGCCGGTGTGAACGACGATGGGCAGCTTCTGTGCGTGCGCCTGGGCGGCGATGGCCCGCAGAATATCGGGATCCAGCCGCTTGAACAGCATCCCGGCGGCCCCGGCTTCGAGAATCGCTTTGATGCCGTCCACGCCGCGCTGCTTCAACTCATCTACCTCGCGCCGCGCTTCATCCGGAGTCTGCGGCACCCTCACGCTCTGCTCCTCGGCCTGCTTCCGGTATTGTTCCGGCATGTTCCTGAAATACTCAGTGCCGTGACCGCCGGGAGCGGTGAACAGCGGACCACAGGCGAACAGCTCCGCGCCCAGGCGCTGGCCGGAGTTCACCAGAGTCCTCGCCTTCAGAATCTGATCCAGCGGATCGCCCACGCTCTTCACCGCCGTGACGCCGCTGTAAAGATACGCCGCCAGCGCGCGGGGCATGGTCTTGTCGAGTTGATAATCCGCGGCCGAATCCGCCAGACCGCCGGTGGAGGCCAGGTGCACGTGTACGTCGATCAACCCGGGAAGCAGCGTCTTGCCTGAAGCCTCGACGGCCTCGGCCCGCAGCGCCTTCGCTTCGGGAGCCGGCCCCTGATAAATGTGCTCGATCTTGCCGTTCTTCACCAGCACCGATCCCGATTCGATCACTCCGCCGTCGCCGGTGAAGATGCGCGTGTTGCGAATCAGCATGGTGCGGCTGCGCAACAGGTCGCGATTGAGCAGACGAGCCTTGATCACGCTCTCCTTGCTGTGCGCCTGATAGGTTCCCAGAACGAAGAAGGGCGCGAGTATGGCAATCAACCAGAGCTTCGAAGATCCGCGGATCTTCTCTTCCTTCTCCCAGCGGAACAGTTTCACTCCCAGGAACGTTGCAAGCACAGTGGTCAGAATCAATGCGCCTGCGCCGGAGGCATTCTCCATCAGCGTCTCCTGACGGCCGAGAATGGACTGCATGCCGTTCATCAGATACGTGGCGGGAATGAACTGCGCGACGATCTGAACCCAATTGGGCATCACGCTGATCGGAATGGTGGCGCCGCTCAGAAACAACATGGGAAAGTAGATCAGTTGGATCACGATCTGGCTTTCCTGCATCGAATTGACGACCGACGCGATCATCAGCCCCATGGCCCGGAAAGCCAGCACGCCGAGGCACACGAAGATGGACAAGGAAATCCACCGCTCCGGCAGCGCCATTCCATACATCAGGTGCGCGAGCACGGCCATCAACACTGCCGAGGGAATGAAGTTCAGAAGTCCGGTGAGCAGCGACGCCACCAGCATGGGAGCGGGCGAAATGGGAGCCACTTTGAAGCGCCGCAGGATGTTCGCCTCGCGATCCTGCACCGAGCGAATCCCGGCGCCGAAGAAACCCGTTCCGAGAATGCCGATGCTCAGCACCATGGTCAGAACCTGGATGATCGCGCCACCCTGCTCGGCATGGAAGAGCTGAGCGAATATGAAGAAGAAGATCAGCGGGAAAAGGTAGTTGAAGAAGATGACCGTGCGGTCGCGAAATGTGAGGCGCAGGTTGATCGCCGCCAGAGCCAGGTAGCCGTTCATCAGTCGCGCAGCCTCTTGCCCGTGAGTTCGATGAAGACATCCTCCAGGGTCGGCCGTTTCAGGTGGATGTCGGCGAGTTCGATCCCCTGCTGGTCGATCCACTTCACCAGATCGACGATGGCTCGCGCGGGATGGGTCGAGTAGACCGTAAGCGATTTCCGGTCGTCTGAGAAAATGTGCTTCTCAGGACCGAGGAATGCCGGGAGTTCGACCGCCGGCAGCGGCTGCTCGCACTGGATCTCGATCCGGCTCTGGCCCATGCTGCGCTGCTGGATCTCGCGCGGCGTCCCGATTTCAATGATCACGCCCTCATCGATGATGGCCACGCGATCGCATAGCCGCTCCGCCTCTTCGATGTAATGCGTGGTGAGCAGAATGGAGCGTTTGGCGCCGCGCAACTCCTGGATCAAGCCGTGGATTTCGAGCCGCACCTGGGGGTCGAGTCCGGTAGTCGGCTCGTCCAGAAACAGGAGCTGCGGATCGTTCACCAGCGCCAGTGCGAGCGCAACGCGCTGCTTCTGCCCTCCCGAGAGCTTCGAATAATATTCGTCGCGCTTCTCGGCGAGTTGCAGGCGCTCCAGGAGCTTGTTGGTGTCGATGTTTCGCGAGTAGAACGCAGCGAACAACGCGATCGCCTCGTGCACCTTGATCTTGTCCGGCAGATTCGTGGCCTGCAGGCAGACGCCGATGCGATCCTTGATCCGGCGGGTTTCCAGGCCAGGATCGTATCCCAGGACCAGCGTCTCGCCGGCGCTTCTGGGCCGCAAGCCTTCCAGGATCTCGACGGTTGTTGTTTTTCCGGCGCCGTTCGGACCGAGCAGCCCGAAGACCTCACCCGCGTGGACTTCGAAAGAAATACCGCGCACCGCCTCGAAAGTTCCGTAACTCTTTCGAAGCCCTCGAACTGAAATCACGCTGCCGTCGCCGGTCAAGTAGTCAGCACCGGCGCTGCCGCTAGAACCTGTAGCGAGGCTCGGCAGAACGCGGGAAGATCGTTCGGTTGGCGCGAGGTGACCAGGTTGTGATCCACCACCACTTCGGCGTCCTCGTAACGGGCGCCTGCGTTCACCAGGTCATCTTTGATCGCGAAAAAGCAGGTGGCGCGGCGCCCCTTCAGGATTCCAGCCGAACACAGCACCCAACCGGCGTGGCAAATCGCCGCCACCAGCTTGCCTTGTGCGTCCATGTCCCGGACGAACTGCAGCGCTTTGGCGTGGCGGCGCATGTGATCGGGGGCGTAACCGCCGGGAACCACCACGCCGTCGAAATCGTGCGCGCTCACCGCGTCGTAAGAGCGCTGCGCGGTGGCCGGATAGCCGAGTTTGCTGGTGTAGGTCTTGCCGGCCTCCGCGCCCACCAGCACGCATTCGGCGCCGGCTTCTTGAAACCGGTAGTAAGGAACCCAGAGTTCCATTTCCTGGTACATGCTGTCTACGAAGATAACGATTTTCTTCCCGGTTAGTTCCATGAATTCAAGAATAGCGGAGTCAGGAGTGGGAGACCAGCCGCGGGTGGTCCGCCGGCGAATTCAGTAGTGAAACGACGACGACACTACCCGGTTGAGCGAGTCGACCGTGGCGCTGGCGGTGAACGGAAACCGCCAGTCGCGCACCTCCACCAGGCGGGCGCCTTCCGGATCGGCCAGCGGAGTGACGCGCCATAGCGGATATTGCGCGAATTCCAGAAAGTTTTCGACCGGAACGGTTTGCCGCGCGGCCTCGATCGCGGGGCTGGGTTCGGCCTCGTGGATGATTGTTCCGGAAGCGGGATCGAAGTCGGCCAGCAGGTTCATAGCGAAGTGCATCACGAAGTCGGGCCGCTCGATCCAGCCCGACCAGGCGAACGGATTCGCCAGTGAGACCGGGAACGCGGCCGCTCGGATCGGGGGACCGCCTTGGTAAACGCGCGAGTTCAAAATCTCAAGGGCGCGCTGATGCGCGAGCCAGCGTCCGAAGTCGTACAACAGCACGAACGAGAGAGCGAACCAGGCCAGCGCGCGCCCGGATCCTGCGTTGCCTCCGATCTCGGAGCTGACCAGCCGCCCCAGCAGCGGCCCCACCCAGGCAATCAGAAGAACGGCCCAGATCCACAGATCGATGAGATTGTTGAGATCCAGTCGAAACCAGTGATCGGAGAACGGAACCAGGAACCGGATACCGTAAGCGTTGGTCCAGTCCAGCAACAGATGGCTCGCCACGCCGATCACCGAGAGCACCCAGGCCGCCTTCCAGCCCCGCATGCTCCGGCTGACCGCGCAGACGAAGAGCACCGGCAGCAACGCCATCACCGGAGCCATCACAACCGTGTGCGTGATACCGCGATGATGTTCGAAGTAACTCAGCGAGCCGCGAAAAGCGGTGACGATATCGATGTCCGGAACGTTGGCGGATAGTATCAACAGCAGACTGGCGCGCGGATACCAGCGGTTCAGGCCCGCCTGGCTCAGCGCCAGACCGGTCAACGTGTGGGTGAAGTTGTCCATGCTGCTTCTTCGACGCGAGCCGGCCTGCGCGCGCGAAAGCCGGGCGGAACCAACAAGGTCAGGGCGTTCGGAACCAGCTCCACGCTGGCCGGAAGCAAGCCCGCGGATTCGCCGTCCACCTGGACATAAACCTGCCCGCGGTCCGTGCCGGACAACAGAGCTTTCCGCGTGCGCAGGATGGTGACGCCGCGCATTGCGCTTGTCCGGCGCGCGACGACACCCAACATGTACTTGACGTAGGGGAGCGAAGTGCTTCCCTCGAACAGTACGACTTCGAACTCGTCGTCGAGCAGCGAAATGGTGGGAGCGATCTCCAGGTCGCCACCGTAGTTGCGCACGCGGCTCACCAGCGCGAAGCTGGTCCGATGCGCGCGGCCCTCGCATTCCACGGTGAACTCCGGCAGACGCTGGCCGAACTTCGCCAGGCCCGCGATCCAATAGGCGATTTTTCCGAGTGCTTCTTTCGTCCGCGGATTCACGTGATACACGACGTCGGCGTCGAGGCCCGCGCCCGCCATCAGCAGGAAGTAGCGCGGCGTCTCGCCGGTGGCGGTGGCCAGCAACCCCAGCGCAACTCGTTCCTTCACCCAGTGAACTACGGATTCAGCGGCTCGTTCCATATTTCTGGCGATGCCGAGTTCGTTCGCCAGCACGTTTGCGGTTCCAGCGGGTAGAATGCCAAGCGGCACTGCTGAGCCGGCCATTCCGTTCACTACTTCGTTTATGGTTCCGTCGCCGCCGGCCACGAGAATCAAATCCGCTCCGCGCGCTGCGATTCCGCGAGCGATTTCGGCGGCGGATCTGGGACCTGGGGTGGGGATGGCCTCGACGGAAATGCCCTGCAAGGCAAGCCGCTGGATGGAACGCTCCAGCGCATGCGACCGCCGCCTTAGTGCGCCCGCGTAAGGATTGTAGATCAGAAACGATTGCCGGTAGGTCGCGATAGTAACCTAATTATAGTAGATGCGCTCCAAGAACGTAGAGAGAGAAATCGAGGAACTGCGCGAGACGCTGCGCCGTCACGAATACCTGTACTACGTGCTGGATCAGCCGGAGATCTCCGACGCCGAATACGACGGCATGATGCGCCGGCTGCAGAAACTCGAGAGCCAGCATCCTGAGCTGGTCACTCCGGATTCGCCGACGCAGCGCGTGGGAGGCAAACCCCGCGAAGGGTTCGTCAAGGTGCGGCACAGCTCGCCCATGCTGAGCCTTGACAACGCGCTGAATGAGGACGAGATGCGCGACTTCGACCGGCGGGTGCGCTCGCTGCTGGGCGACGAGCGGTTCGAATACGTGGCGGAATTAAAGCTGGATGGATTGTCGATGGCGGTGCACTATCACGATCACCGCATGCGGCAGGCAGTCACCCGCGGCGATGGCCAGGTGGGCGAGGACGTGACCGAAAATGCTCGCACCATTCGGTCCTTGCCGCTCAAGACCCGGTCCGATCCGGCCGCCTTTGAATCGCGCGGCGAGGTGATCATGCCGCGCAAGGCTCTCGAAAAACTGAATGCGGAACGCGAGCAGCAGCAGCTTTCGCTGTTCGCCAACCCCCGCAATGCCGCGGCCGGCGCACTGCGCGCGCTGGAGCCGGCCATTACTGCCTCACGCCAGCTCGAATTCTTTGCCTACTTCTTGTACGTGGACGGCAAGTTCTACTCGGAAACACAGTGGGAGGCGCTCCAGACGCTCACTCAGCTTGGGTTCAAAGTGAACCCGTACAAGGCGAAGTGCTCGGGACTCGACGAAGTGATCGAGTTCTACCGGCATTGGGAAACCAAGCGTGAGTCGCTGCCCTACGAAATCGACGGAGTCGTCATCAAGGTGAACTCGGTGCGGCAGCAGCAGGCTCTGGGCTGGACCGCCAAGGCTCCGCGCTGGGCGGTCGCGTTCAAATTCGCCGCGCACCAGGCCGAGACCGCCATCGAAGACATCCAGGTGTATGTCGGCCGGACCGGCGCTCTTACTCCTGTGGCGTTCTTGAAGCCGGTGAATATCGGAGGCGTGACGGTATCGCGGGCCTCGCTGCATAACGAAGACGAGATCGGACGGCTGGGCGTCGAGATCGGCGACCGGGTTTTAGTCGAGCGCAGCGGCGATGTAATCCCCAAAGTGGTTCGGGTAGTGCGGAAGGGGCACGAGCGGCGTCCGTTTCGCATGCCCAAGCATTGTCCGGTTTGTGGCGGCGAGGTGGTGCGCGAGGAAGGAGAAGCAGCCAGCCGCTGCATCAACACCAACTGCCCCGCCCGATTGCAGCAATCTATTTTGCATTTTGCCGCGCGCGGCGTGATGGATATCGATGGACTGGGCGACGTGCTGGTGGACCAACTCGTGACGCGCGGGATGCTGAAGAGCGTAGCCGACATTTACGATCTCAAGCTGGACCAGTTGCTGGAGCTCGATCGCATGGGCCAGAAGTCGGCCGAAAAGATCCTGCGGAACATCGATGCGTCGCGCAAACAGCCCCTGCCGCGCGTCCTGAACGGTCTGGGCATTCCGTTCGTCGGCGAACGAACCGCGCAGATTCTGGCCGACACGTTTGGAAGCCTGGACGCCATCGTGGACGCCGATGAAGAAACGTTGCAGCAGGCCGAGGAGGTGGGTCCCAAGGTATCGGAGAGCATCCGCCAGTTCTTTCATGAGCGCCGGAATCGGGAGCTGGTGGAACGGCTGCGTGAGGCGCGGCTGACCTTCGAGCACACCGTGCGCAAGAAGAGCAGCGGTCCGCTGGCCGGCAAGATTTTCGTGCTCACTGGAACGCTGCCTAACCTGGCTCGCGAGGAAGCCAAAGCGCGCATCGAAGCCGGCGGAGGCAAGGTTACTGGATCCGTGAGCAAGAAGACCGACTACCTGCTGGCCGGCGCCGATCCTGGATCCAAGCTCGACAAGGCGAAGGATCTGGGCATTCCGGTGGTGGACGAGGCCGAGTTTCTCGCCATGTTAAAAGGAAGCCGGAGCGCCGCTGAATAAGTTTGTCCAACTCTTAATCTCGTGGGGGCCACTGGGAGTTTTCTTTCTCGCCATCACGGACTCCGCCGGCGTTCCCGTGGTCGGCGGCGTCGATGCTCTGGTGGTCGTACTGGCGGTAGCCGATCGCGGGCAAGGTTATCAGGCCGCCGTGGCGGCCACCCTGGGATCGCTGATCGGCAATCTGATACTCTTCTTCATCGCTCGGAAGGGCGGCGAGCAGTATCTCCACCGTTACACCTCGACGGGCCGAGGAGCGCGCTGGCGCGCCTGGTTTGTCGAGTACGGTATGCTGACTGTCTTTGTGCCGGCGCTGATTGTGGTCCCGCTGCCGTTGAAGCTCTTCGTCCTTTCCGCCGGAGCCCTGGAAGTGAGTCCGCTGCGGTTCTCGCTCATCTTGCTGGCGGCCCGGATACCGCGTTACTTCTTCCTGGCTTGGCTGGGCACACGGCTCGGAAAAGACACGCTCCCTTACTTGAGACACCACGTGTGGGAGCTAATGCTGATTTCGATGGTTCTATTCGCCGGCCTGTACCTGGCGATTCGCTTCGTCCACCGGCGCAGCCAGCACTTGTTTACTGACCTAGACTGAAATTCACATCGATCGGTGCGATTACCTCCACCGGTTCGCCGTTCAACAGGGTAGGTTTAAAAATCCATTGCGCCACCGCTTCGAGCGCCGCGCGCGTCAACAGCGGATGACCGCTGACCAGTTCCAGGTTCCGAATGGCGCCGTCCTTGGCGATTATGCCGACCAGGTGGACCGTTCCGGAGACGCGCGCCGACCTGGCTAGCGGCGGGTACTCAGGAATCACTCGCTTCACTAGTTTGGCCATCTGCACCCCCTGGCTCACGCGGATGGGACCCGAGGGCGCCGGCGCAGGCTTTGGATCATGCGGTGGCGGCGGTGTCGCAGGTGTGATCCTGGCAGCGCGATCCAGGATCGGACTCGAATTGAGACCGAATCCGTAGTCGCTCAGGCCCGGTAACGACGGTGCGTCGAATGTCTCGGGGCCAATCACGGCGGGCTGGACATTGTGCGCGCCTGGCGCCGGAGAATAGATGAAGACTCGACGCAAGAAAGCTCCGTGCGAAGCCGCACTCGATGCCGGGGCTTTGACGGGTACCGGATCAACCTGGCGCACAGGTGGTCCGACAGTTACTCTGTTCCAATGAAAATCCGGTAAGTGGTCGCTGTAAGTAAGTGGAATTATGACTAACAGACTTACTACCAGTAACTCGGCACTTACTGATGCGAAGAAACTCAACGGCCGATTGGTTGACTTATCGACCAGAATGGATTGTTCAAACACGTCTATGTAGACACCGGCCTGATTCAATTGTTCCCTGGTCCTCCTGCCTCACCGGCGCTTGCCGATTTCTCGGCGCGGGCCGATATTTCGGCAAGCCTAGCCGTGCCCTGGCGTGTAAGCGATTGAAACATATATATGAAATTAAGGCCCTCCGTCTGCCACTCTTATCGATGACGGAGACCACAGCCAGATGTTGAAGATTACAATTCACGACAGCCCGGCGGCTCTGACTTTTCAGGTCGAAGGCAAGCTGATCGGGGCTTGGGCCAGGGAATTGGAGGAGGCTTGGAAATCGGCGGGTACACTCCGCGACCGCAAAGCATTAGTGGTCGATCTAACTGAGACGTTATTCATCGATGAAGAGGGCAAGCGCGTACTTACACAGCTTTTCCGCGAGGGCGCGTTCTTCCGCGCCTCGGGGCCGCTGACCGATTCCATCGTGGCGGAGATAACCGGCAAGCGCTCGCGTCCCTGGCGCGGAATCCTGACTCAGTCGTTGCTGCTATTGCTGGCGGTCGGTGTCGCCCGCGCGGCCGATCCTGAGCCGCTGCGTCTGACGCTGCGGGATGCCGTCCAACTCGCGCTAAAGCAGAATCCGCAGGTCCAGATCGCGAATCTGAATATTGCAGAGAACCAGGAGTTTCAGAACATCGCTCGATCGGGACTGTTGCCTCAGGTGAATCTGAACGGCTCAGAACTGGTCCGGCGGTCGAACCTGGAGGCGCTGTTTGGCCAGCGCATTCAAGGCTTTCCGGGACACATCGGCCCTTTCTGGGTGATGCAGGCAGGTCCCGGCGGTTCGGTGCCGCTTTTTGATTTAACAGCCTGGAGGCGCTGGCAAGCATCTAAGGAAAACGTAACCGGTGCGCGAGCACAGAGCCTGACGGCGCGTGAGGAGAACGCTCAATTGGTGGTGTCGCAGTATCTCGGAAGCCTGCGAGCGGCGGCGGACATCAAGGCGGCGCAGTCGCGGGCCGATCTTGCCAAGGCGCTGCTCGACCAGGCCACCGACCTGCAGAAGAACGGCGCCGGAACCGCCATCGATAGTTTGAGGGCGCACGTCCAATATCAAAACGAGCGGCAGCGGCTGATCGATTCCCAGACGCAGTTGAAGACCACGCTGTTTGGACTGGCGCGGTTGCTGAACATCGATCCGCACCAATCGGTCGAGTTGGCGGACGAGTCCGAGTTTTTTCGTACCCAGGAGTACACCGCCGACGAGACCATCGAACGCGCCTTTGCCGAGCGGCCCGAGATGAAAGCGCTGGCGTCGCAGATCCGCGCGCAGGAACTTCAGAGGAAAGAAGCGGAAGATCAGAGGCTGCCAAGATTGTCGCTCACGGGTTCCTGGACGCTCCAGGGCTTGACGCCCACCAGCATGATTCCCTCCTATGACTACGAAGCGAGTCTGCAAGTGCCGCTGTTCACCAGCGGGCGCATCAAGGGACAGACGGCGGCCGCCGACATCGAGCTGAAGAAACTGGCTCAGCAGCAATCGGAGCTGCGCAACCGCATCGCACTGGAAGTGAAAACGGCGGTGGCGCAACTGGAATCGGCTCGCAGCGAAGTCGAGGTGGCCAATCAAGGCATCGACCTGGCCCAGCAGGAAGTCACGCAGGCGCGGGACCGCTTTCAGGCTGGCGTGGCGAACAACATTGAAGTAGTAACCGCGCAAGACGAGCTGGCCCGCGCCAACGACAACCAGATTGGTGCGCTGTACCGCTACAACCAGGCGCGCGCCGACGTGGCCCACGCCACGGGCCAAATGGAATCTTTGTATGCCAAGTGAGGAGCACTCCATGGAACGAGAGACTCTGGACTACCCGGTCGATCCGGAGGTGAAGTCCGCTACTCGCGAGCGGCGCAGCAGCGAGGTACCGCAACGGAGGGAAAAGAAGCGCACCCAGTTCGGCCGGAATCTGATCATCCTCGGCGTTCTGCTGTTGCTGGCCGGCGCGGGGTTGTATCTGTGGCTGCAGTCCCGGGGTCACGTATCCACCGACGACGCGCAAGTGGACGGGCACATCGCTCCCGTCTCCGCCAAGATCTCAGGCAACGTCGTCGAGGTCCTGGTGAGCGACAACCAGGAGGTGAAGCAGGGGCAGGCGCTGGTTCGCATCGATCCGCGCGACTATCAGGCCAAAGTGGACCAGGCGCGGGCCACGCTGGCGTTCGCCCAGAGCCAGGCCCGAGGCGCCAGCGTGACCGTACCGCTCATTCGAGAGACCACCGCCAGCGGAACTTCGGGCGCCGAGGCGCAGTTGACTGGCGCCGAGGCGCAATACGAGCAGGCCAAGCTGGATTACCAGCGGGCCTCCACCACCGATATCGCCTGGGCGCGCGCTAATGTAAACACGGCGCAGGCAAATCACGATCGCGCGCAAGCCGACCTGAATCGCATGCAGCCGCTGGTAGAAAAAGAAGAGATCTCGCGCATCCAATTTGATTCCTACGTGGCCGCGGCGCGCGTCGCCGAAAGTGAGTTGCAGGCCTCCAAGGACAAACTGACGGGCGCCACGCAGGACGCCGAGACCAAGAAGGCCGCCATGCTGAGCGCCCAGGCGCGGGTGGAGCAGGCGCGAGCGGGCGTCACCGAAGCGCGGGCCAACCAGCAGCAGGTGAATGTCCGGACCGCGGACGTCGTCTCCGCTGAAGCCAACATCGGACAGGCGCGCGCCGCGCTGGAAGCTGCCGAGCTGAACCTCAGTTACACGATCATCGTCGCGCCCATGGACGGCGTGGTGACGAAGAAGTCCATCGAAGTGGGCCAGATCATCCAGCCGGGCCAGGGTTTGATGGTCCTCATTCCGCTCCAGGATGTCTGGGTGACCGCCAATTTCAAAGAGACCCAGTTGGCCGAGGTCCACTCGGGCCAGAGGGCCGAAGTGAAGGCGGATCTCGGCGGCAAGACTTACCCGGGTCACGTGGATTCGATCGCCGGAGCCACCGGCACTCGCCTGAGCCTGCTGCCTCCGGAAAACGCCACCGGGAACTACGTCAAAGTGGTGCAGAGGATTCCCGTGAAGATCGTGCTCGATCCCATTCCAGGCGGGAACAAAACGCTCCGCCCCGGGATGAACGTCGAAGCGACCATCTTTACGAAGTAAGCGGCTGTGGGAACCCACATACAGACCCAGGTGTTGGACATCCGGGCGCTGGAGCGTCCGCTGGTGAACCCATGGATCATCGCCGTCACGGTGATGCTGGCGACCTTCATGGAAGTGCTGGACACCAGCGTCGCCAACGTCTCGCTGCCGCACATCGCGGGCAGCCTTTCCTCCAGCGTGGACGAAGCCACCTGGGTGCTGACGGCGTACCTGGTGGCGAACGCGATCGTGCTGCCGTTGAGCGGCTGGTTTTCCACGCTGTTCGGGCGCAAGCGGTTTTACATGGTCTGCGTGTTGCTGTTCACCGTCAGTTCAGCCATGTGCGGCCTGGCTCCGAACCTGGGGACGCTGATCCTCTTCCGCGTGCTGCAAGGACTCGGGGGCGGAGCGCTGCAGCCGGTGTCGCAAGCCATCCTGCGCGAAACCTTCCCGCGGGAAAAGCAAGGCATGGCCATGGCGGTTTACGGCATGGGCGTAGTGTTCGCGCCCGTGGTCGGCCCCACTCTGGGCGGCTGGATCACTGACAATTACACCTGGCGCTGGATTTTCCTGATTAACATTCCCGTGGGAATCTGCTCGCTGCTGCTGACATCGCTGCTGATCTTCGACCCGTCTTACCTGATTCGGAAGACGCTACGCAGCGGGCTGCGGATCGACTATATCGGCCTGGGGCTGCTGGCCACCGGGCTCGGAGCGCTGGAGATCATGCTGGATGAGGGACAGCGCAACGACTGGTTTTCTTCGCACGGAATCGTGGCCGCGGCAGTCATCGCCGTGGTGGCACTCGTGTCGGTGGTGTTTTGGGAGCTCAACCGCAAGGATCCGGTGGTGGATCTGCATCTGCTGAAGGAGCGTAATTTCGCGATCTCGACCGCCACCATGTTCGTGCTCGGTTTTGTCCTGTATGGAAGCACCATGGCGCTGCCGCTGTTCCTGCAGACGCTGCTCGGCTACACGGCCATGCAGAGCGGCATGGCGCTGTCGCCCGGCGGGTTGGCCATCATGGTGATGATGCCGATCGTCGGCCTGCTGCTCTCGCGAGTGGAAGCGCGCTGGCTGGTGATCTTCGGCCTGCTGGTGTCGTCGTTCGGCTTGTTCCAGATGGCGCACTTCAGCCTGGAAGTGGACTTCCGGCACGCCGTCGAGGCGCGCATCGTGCAGAGTCTCGGCCTGGCGTTCCTGTTTGTGCCCATCAACACCATGGCATTTTTCTACATCGCCAAGCAGAACACCAGCTACGCCACTGGCCTGATCAACCTGGCGCGCAACATCGGCGGGAGTACTGGCATCGCGCTATCCACCACTCTGATCGCCCGCAGGCAGCAGTTCCACCAGCACCGCCTCATCGAGCATCTGTCGCCGCTCGACGCCACCTACCAATCCACGCTGGAAGCAGCGAAGCAGATGTTCCTGGCGAAGGGAGCGGATGCGGTCCACGCCGCTTCGCAGGCTCAACAAATGGTTTACGGCATGGTGCAGAGGCAGGCCTCGATGCTCGCATTCGTCGAGGATTTCCGCTGGCTTGCCATGGCGTTCCTGGCGGTCATACCGCTGATGTTCCTGATGAAGAAGATCCGCGTGCGAAAAGTCGAGTTGATCGCGGACTAGGCCGGAGCGGCCGCGCGATCAGCGGGCCGTGGACGAACGGGGCATGCGCTGCAGGCTGGACGCAGCCGCGTTGAGAACCGGATCATCGGGGAACTGGCGCATCGCTTCCACCAGCACGTCCCGGGCTCGCACTGCATCGCCGGATTGAGAGAAGCTCACCGACACCTGGGCCAGCGTCACCGCCGAGGACTTGAACGGAGCCGTGCCCATTTTTTTGTACAGGTCCACGATCGGCGCGAACTGTCGCAGGTTGAAATAAAGCAGAACCAAGTATTGGCCGGCAAAAGTATTAGCGGGATTCTGCTCCAGCGCCTGCTTCAAGTACTCCGACGCCGCCGAGTCATTCTTTTGCGCCATCGCCTCGAGGCCTCGCATGTAGGCTGCGACGCCCGGCCGCGCGAAGTTGCGCGATTCGGTGAGCACGTACAGCGGGAGATCCGGGGCTTCCTCCTCGATCCGCATCGGCAGGTTGGCGGATGACACCACTTCGTTGGACCCGGAGACGCGCAGGTTCAGAATCAGCCGATAGTCGCCGGTCGCGAGGCCCGTGAGCGGTATGGTTTTCGACTTGAGCAAGCTCCCGTTGTGAAATTCCGACGCCGGCACATCCTCGGAAATAGTCCTCCGCGAATCGCGGTTGTGCAGATGGGCGACGACATACTCCACCTGGTAATCGCGCGCGGAGCCGGAAGGCTGCTGCAGCTCGAACAGAAGCCGCAGTGGTTCCTGCGGATGGAAGGTCCGTTCGAGCGCCGGATGGAATTGCACGCCGAAATACTGGAAAGGTGCGAGCGCGTCCGGCCGGGCGACCTTGTCGATGGCGTTTGCCAGCAGCGGCCCGGCGAGCGTAACCTGACTGCCTGCGCCCACCACGATTTTCTGCTCGCCCTTGTACGTCCGGCCCGCATCCCGATTGGTGATGTCCACCGTAAACTTGTACGCGCCCGGCTCGATGGGGATTCGATTGGTGACAGCGAAGGGTTGAAACTTCTTTTCGCCGCCGTTCTGGCTGAGCGCGGGATAGGCGCGGTCCTCGGCGTCCTCCGCGATCAGCTCGCCAGACTCGGTGGTCAGGCGGTAGGCCACGCTCAACTGGAGCTGGCCAGTGGACGAATCGAGCTTGCCCAGCTTCGCATCGTCCACCAAAACGCCGTAGTCCAGCCAATACCGGCCAGTGGGATCGGCCAGCACGATGGAATTGATTTCGAGCGGCTTATCCTGGGCCAGCAGAAAATACGAGCTCACCTTTTCGTGCAACGAGCGCAGCGCCCGGATGCGTTGCACGTTGAAGGGATCGTTCGACAGGTTTTGAATTCTGGCCACCAGCATGTCGCTGGACATGTCGGGCTGGAAGTTCTGGGTGTCCACCGGTTCGCTCGGCACCAGTGAGAAGGCGGAGCGTGCGACATCGCCTCCCAGCGGCTTGAGAAAATTGTAGACGTCCTGGTTGGTGTTGAACTGGCTGCCTCGCACCAGCTTCATCGGCCCGTCCAGAAAAGGATGATAGAAGCGATACTCGCCGATGTCCTCCGGGATGAAGAACAACACGTTGAAAAACCCCGGAAAGGAGGGAAGCTGGTCGGAGTTTTCGTAGAACCACAGCTCCAGCGGATAGATCTGGCCATATCCGACGAAGGCGTGCTGCGAGGTCGGCTTGCCGAACAGAATCCAGGTTCGGCCCATGTCGGTCATCCAACCAGGCGTGTTGGACTGCCGGCCGAAGTGCTCGTTGGCGTACTGGATGCGCGCGTAATGTTCTTCCTTGTAACGATTGGGAGTCGAGCCGGGACTCGGGTTGCGAATCTCCCAGAAACTCTGGATGAACTGTTCGCGCGACGCGTCATCCGGAAGCGTGAGGAAGACCTTCTTCTCTTCGTCAGTGATGGTGTAGACCACGTCCTGCTGGAGCCACTGCTTGTATTTCGCGGGGAGTTGCGGCTTCTTGGGAGCGGCCAGCAACAGCGAACAGCCGAGAAACGCCACGGCCAGGATCTTGCGCAGCATATCGCTATTCTTATTCTCTTCTCTTGTCTGTCAAAAAGGGGAGGTCCGCGGACCTCCCCCGATGCTGACGGATTCCCGTCCTGGCCCTAGAACTCGAAGCGGATTGCCAGACGGGCGCTGAAAGGATTTTGATACGCGCCGGAATTGTAGAAATCCTGAAGGTCCGGCAGCAGGAAGTCCGGATTCTTTTGTCCGGGGCTGTTGTTGATCTCGAAGTTCTGGTTGACGCGGATCACTTCTTGCTGGTTGAACAGGTTGAACAGATCCGCCACGAACCTCAGGCGCATCTTCTCGCTGAGCTTCCAGGTGTAGTCGGCGTGGGCGTTGAATGGCAGGGCCCAATCCGAGCGTCCCAAAGCTCCGCGCGGGCCGTCCGGAATCTCGCCGGAGTTCAGGTAGGCCGGGTGATCAAGCAGCTTGGTGAGCGGAGTACCGGACGCGATGTTCCAGCCTGCGCCGAAATTGAAAGCCCGCCATTGATAATTTCCGAACATCTTGATCTGATGACGCCGGTCGGTGGGCAGAACGCCGGGAGTGTCCTGACCGGTCAGCACGCCGTCCGAGTTGGTGAAGTCGAACAGCGAGCTGATGTTCGGATCGGTCTGGAAATTGTCGCCGCGGAAGGAACCCGGGTAATTGCCATACAGCTTGGAGAGCACGTAGCTGCCATAGAACTGGAAGTTGGTCGCGAAGCGCTTGCTCACGATCAACTCCATGGACTTGTAGATGCGGCTGGGATTCGGGAAGCCATCCACGGTGCCGTCGGAACCCAGCGGATTGTCGGTACCGTTGGCGAAGTTGGTGTAGCCGATGGCGGTATTGCAATTCGGTCCCGAGGTGCAGGGGACCGAATTCTGATAGATGTCCAACGCCCGCGAAGGATTGGCGATCACGTACTGCTGAGGAACGCCCGCCAGCGCCTGCGTCACGTTGACGCCCGAGGTGTCTTCCAGGATGCGGCGCATGTCGCGATACACGAAGCGTCCGGAGAACGTGAAATTGTTGCTGAACTGGTGTTCGACGCCGGCCACGATCTCATCCTGGAATTGGGCGGCCGTGCCACCGGCAATCGGCGTCAATCCCGCCGTGCCTTGGAAAGAAACGGCTCCGCCCGGGATGTAGTTGCTTGGATCTACGTTGGGCTGCGCTCCGGGGCCCGGATCCTTATACAGAGCGCCGGTCAACTGAGTCTGAATCGACAGTTCGCGCACCGCGATATCCAGGGGCACCTTTTCAAAGAAACGGCCCACGCTGGCGTAGACCTTGGTCTTGCGGTTGTTGAATGGATCCACGATGATGCCCAGGCGAGGCGCCCAGTTGTGCGCAAACACGTAGCCCTGCGTGTTCCCGATCAGCGACTGCTGCTCGAACCGCATTCCAGGCTTGAAGGTGATGCGCCCAAAGGTCCAGGCGTCCTGGATGAAGCCCGAGTGATAGCGGGTGTCCGTGGGGACAACCGGATTGGAATACTCGCTGCGTGTCAGGTTCATCACTATGGGAGAAGTGGGATCGTTGGGATCCAAGTGAGTGCGGGTGAAGATGGCCCCGTATACTGCCTGCCCGGCGGCAGCCTTCAACTCCGGAACATTGGGAAAGGTGAAATTCGCACCGGTATAGCGGATCAGGTCGTTGTATACATCGTCTTCGAACTGGTAGCCGTACGTGACCGTGTGGCCGCCAAAAAACGTGAAGATATTCGAGCCGGAAACCGAAAACTGGTTTACCTTCGATTCGGTGGCCTCGAGCGAACCGACACCGCCGTACACCAGGTTGCTGTTGTTGGGATTCTCCTGTCCGGGCGTGTTGTCGAATATCTGGTAGCCGTTGTGCAGCGGCGTTTCGGTGAACGAGTTGTAGTAGTTGCTATAGTTGGCCGTCACCAGCCAGCGATTGGTCAGTGTGCCATTGTAACGGCCAGTCCAGGTCCGCGTGCCATATTCGAGCTTGCTTTCAGGCGTGGTGTCGATTGGGCCCGGGGCCGGGGTGCTGCTCATGGCCGCGTTGAAGGTGGTCGGCGTGTTGGATGGATCGCCGAAAACGGAGCCTTCCAGCTGATGCCGTGTGCCCAGGTTGTAGTTGATCTTGGCCGTGTAGTCGAGGGTCCGGAATTCGCGATCCACCGCGCCTAGAGCAGCGTTGGCGAAAATAGGATCGGCCACCTTGTAGTTGTGATTGTAAAGCGGATTGATGCCGGCATACCAGAACAACTTGTCCCTGATAATGTAGCCGCCGCCGTCGGCGCCGTAGTCCAGGCTGCCTTGATGTTCCAGGAAGTCAAACTTGTTGACTAGCAGGTTATTGCCATTGGTGCGCGTGGCCTCGAATTGCTGCGGACCGAAATAGCCGAAGACATCGCCGTGGTAGGCGTTGCTGCCGCTCTTAGTGAGCACGTTCACCACACCGCCCAGCGCCATTCCGTACTGCGATTCGAAGCCGCCTGACTGCACTTGCACTTCCTGGACGAAGTCGAAGTTGATGCCGTTGCCGAGGGGGCCGTAGTTCCGGCTGTAGGTGCCGAATCCGCCAAAGCCGGGGTCGGTGGTATTAGCGCCGTCTACGATGTACTCGTTTTCCAGTCCCGACGCGCCATTGATGGACGGGTTGGCCGCGCCGGCCCCGCCGCTATCGGATACGCCGGGAGACATCGCGATCACGGAGCTGATGTTCCGGCCGATCGGCACGTTTCGGTACAAGGACTCGTTGATGTTGGCGCCGATCGTGGTGGAACTCAGATCGATAGCCGGCGACGCTTCCGAAGTCACTTGCACGGACTGGGTGGCCGTCCCGACCTCGAGCGCAATGTCGACGGTAGTCTGCCGGTTCACGCCAATTGAAAGATTCCCTGTGGTGGCGGTGGAGAATCCGGGTTGTTGGACGGAGACTACGTAGCCGGAGCCGACCAGCAGGTTGAGAAAGCTGTACGCGCCCAATGCATCCGTGGTGGTGGCACGATCACCATACGGGGACGTTAACTTTACTGCGGCACCGGGCACGACCGCGCCGCTGGCATCGCGGACCGAACCGGCTATGGAACCCTTAGTGATGTCCTGCGCCTGGAGGCTAAGCAGAACGGCCAATATCAGAAGCAACCCCTTGCCCAATGTCCTCATTTTTCCTTCTCCTTTTGAACCTGCCCGGGAACGCGCCGGTTCGTTGTGAAAAAGTGACATAAATATAACGCTTCTAACTCGTTACGGCGCTAAGCTTGCTAAAGGATTGCATTCTGGTCACCAAAGCGTTCATCCATCGCGCATTGCAAGAAACCCATTTTGCTTGCAACGGTTTAACATCGTGTGTCCGTGTTTGGGAAAATACGCTTTCCGAGAGAACCCGCCTGAAAGTGCCTTCAGGAAATGGCAATTTTCGAATCGATCCGAAGGACGACGTCTGGGGCTCGCGGAGTCCAGCGCTACGGTCCGGTCTGACCCTGCACCTGTTTCCGTGGCGCTCCATCCAGCGCAACGCCGCGTCGCAGCAGATCGTCAATCGCCTCGGCGCTGTAACCCAAGCTTTTGAGAACCTCGACGGTGTGCTCGCCGACCTCGGGCGCTCTCTGCGGCTTCACTTTTTCCACGCCGTCGATAGTGAGGGGACTCGCCACCGTGCGCAAGCCGGGTTCGATTTCCGGAAAAACGCCGTTGGCGGCCATCTGCGGATCGGACGGCACCTGCTCGGTCTTGGGCACCGGCCCCCAGATCACGTCGTTCTGTCGAAAAATCTCCCGCCATTCCGACATGTCCTTCTCGACAACCACGGCATCGATCATGGCGACCAGCAGGCGCGAGTTGGCGCGGCGATGCTCGGGCGTGACGAAGCGGGGATCGTCCACCCATTCGGAATGGTCGAGCGCGCGGCACAGGTTCGGCCAATCCTTGCGCGGGTCCAGGCAGCAGGTGAGGAAGCGCTGCCCGTCGCGCGTGACGTAGTGATTGATGATCGGATTCACGGTGGTGGAGCGCGTCCACTTGGGCAGGAATTTCGCGCCCACCAGGGCTCCCTGAATCGCGCAGGAGTTGGCCCAGGCGCCGTTGGCCATCAGCGAGGTGGTGACATTCATGCCCTGGCCGGTGATCTGACGCCGGTAGAGTCCCAGCATGATGCCGCCGAAGAGAGCCATGGAGGTGGGATGGTCGCCGAAGCCGGCCGCCGACTGAGCAGGTTCGGCGTCGGCATTGTGCATCGAACTCATCATCCCGGAGCGCGCCCAGTAAGCGGTGACGTCGTAACCGGGCTGATCGCAATCCTCGCCGGCCTGGCCGTAGCCGCTCAGGTAGGCGTAGATCAACCGCTGGTTGACGGACGCGAGGTCTTGGTAGGCCAGGCGGAATTTCCGCACCAGCGGTTGCTGGTAGTTGGTGACGAAGACATCGGCGGTTGCCACCAGCTTGAGCAACGCCTCTCGCGCGGCGGGGTCGTTCAAATCCAGCGCCACGCTGCGTTTGTTGCGTCCTTCGAGAATCCAGCAATAGTGCAGCGGCGAAACTGGCATGCCGGGTACGAACGAGAGGTAACGATAGGGATCGCCGTAGGGAGGACGCTCGATCTTGATCACCTCGGCGCCGAAATCCGACATGACCA
>JAIQFN010000090.1 GCA_020073265.1 Terriglobia bacterium
TGTTCCACCAAGGTTCGCTCCACCCAGGCATACAGCTCTTGCCGATGGCTGGCTTGAAAACGCAGCTCCGAACTGCCTTCCAGAAATGCCCGGATCTGCTCCAGGCTCAATCGTTGTCCTTCTAGCACGCTGATCTTCAATCCCCAGCATGCGCAATCGCCCCTTCAGGCTCATCTTGTGTGAGAAACCGATTCCCGCTTCAGGCTCATCTTGCATGAGATAAGACTCCCCAGCACCAATCGCACCGCCGCACCATATAATGGTTCCAAATGCCCGGAAAACTTACGCGCCGCCAGCTTGCCGCCGCGCTCTCCTCTTCCGCCGCGCTGCTCGCCCAGGCTCCGTTGCCGCCACTCCCTCAGAATCCCGACGAAGAGCTGAAGGCCGCCCGCGACCAGAACCGCCAGATCGGCGAGCAGCTCGCCCGGTTCCCGTTGCCGATGTCCACCGAGCCGGCCACCCGTTTCAAGGCGTAAGGAATCGCGATGGCATCCGTTCCAAACGACATCTTCTTCGCCACCGCCACCGAGATCAATCAAAAACTCAAGGCCAAGGAGTTTTCCGTCGTCGAGCTGACGCGCGCTTTCTCGGAGCGTCTGCAGCGTCTGGGACCGCGCTACAACGCGCTCGCCCTGGCGCTCCCCGAGCAAGCCCGCAGCGCTGCCAAGGATGTCGACGGCGACATCAAGCGCGAACGCTTCCGCGGCCCTCTGCAAGGCATTCCCTTCGGCGCCAAGGATCTGCTGGCCTACGAAAAGCAACCCACAACGTGGGGCGCACGACCCTACGCCGGCCAGGTCTTCGATTACACCGCCACCGCTCTCAAGAAGCTCGCTAAGACCGGCAGCATTCTGCTCGGCAAGCTCGCCATGGTGGAACTGGCCGGCGGCCCCAGCTATCGCTACGCCAGCGCTTCGCTCACGGGGCCGGGTTTGAATCCCTGGGATCGCACGCGCTGGTCGGGCGGATCCTCGAGCGGATCGGCCATCGCGGTCGCCGCGGGCCTGGCGACCTTCGCGCTCGGCTCGGAAACTTCCGGCTCGATCCTGACTCCCAGCGCCTTCTGCGGAATCACCGGGCTGCGCCCCACCTACGGCCTGGTGAGCCGCCACGGCGCCATGCCGCTCTCCTGGACGCTCGATAAAATCGGTCCCATGTGCCGCTCGGCCGAAGACTGCGGCTACGTTTTGCAGACCATCGCCGGATCAGATTCCGAAGATCCCGGATCGGCCGGCAAGAGCTTCTACTATACGCCGCAGTACGCCCGCGACTTCAAAGACATCCGCGTCGGTTTCGCGCCCGTGGACTTCAGCGACTGGGCCGAGCCGGCCGCGCGCCCGGATTTCGCCAAGGCTCTCGACACCATCAAATCCCTGGGCGTCAAAATCAGCGAGATCAAGCTGCCAGAGTTTCCCTACGGCCCCGTCATCAGCACCATCATCTCCTCGGAAGGCTCCTCGGTGTTCGAGCCGCTGATCCAAAGCGGCAAGGTCGACGAACTCGCCGATCAGCGGCAGATCGCCGGGTTGAAGGCCGGCCTGGAAATCCCCGCCAAGGATTACCTGAAAGCCATGCGCATCCGCAGCCTGATTCAAAATGCATTCCGCGACCTGTTCTACAACGTCGACGTGCTGCTCGCGCCTTCGCGTCTGACGCCCGCCACCGCGCTCACGCAACCGCTGGACCGGCCGCTGAGCGATCGCCAGATGCCCAGTGTTCCCGGCCTCACCGCGCTCATCCCGGCCGGAAACCTGGCGGGATTGCCCGCGCTGTCGCTGCCTTGCGGTTTCGCCGACCGCTTGCCGATCGGGATTCAACTGGCCGGCCAGCCTTTCTCGGAAAACTTGCTTCTCAAGCTCGGCCGAGCGTTCCAGGAGCGCACCGACTGGCACAAGCGCCGCCCGCCGCTGGGCGAAGAGAGCTAGCGCCGTTCTTGGTACACTCAGAATTTCCATGCGTACCCTAGCCCTGCTTGTTCTTTGCGCATTCCCGCTGCTGTGCCAGGACAATTACGAGATCCAGGTCTACCCCTACGAGACCGTGCCGCCCCATCACACTATGGTCGAGTTGCACAGCAATTTCACCTTCCAGGGCAGCAAGACCTCCGACGACGGCCTCTACCCCACCAATCACCAACTGCACGAGACCATCGAGATCACGCGCGGCATTACCGACTGGTTCGAGACCGGCTTCTACATTTTCACCAGCGCGCAAAGCGGAGTCGGCTGGGACTGGGTCGGCGATCATATCCGCCCGCGCTTTCGAATTCCCGAATCGTGGAAATGGCCGGTGGGCATCAGCCTCTCGAACGAAATTGGCTACCAGAAGCGCCAATACTCCACAACGACCTGGAGTTGGGAGATCCGCCCCATCATCGACAAGCAGATCGGCCCGTGGTATCTCTCGTTCAATCCGACCTTCGACCGCGCGCTGCAAGGTCCGGACACCAAACTGGGCTTCGAATTTTCGCCCAACTTCAAAATCGGCTACGACATTACCAAAAAGGTGAACGCTGGTTTTGAATACTACGGCGCTTTGGGTCCAGTCACCGGCTTCGATCCGCTGCGCGACCAGCAACAGCAGCTGGTTCCCTGTGTCGACCTGAATCTCTCGCCCAAGTGGGAGTTCAACTTCGGCGTCGGCGTCGGAGTAACACAAGGCACCGACCATTTGCTGGTGAAGATGATCCTCGGCTATCGCTTCGACTTCTGACCCCGTGTGGCGCACGCACTCCTGCGTGCCGCGTTCACACTCGTGTGAACGCAAGTCGTGAACATTAACTGCGCCCCACTACGCCCAGCGCCTCCTTCGCCGCCGTCACGCCGCGATACTGCGCTTCCTCAAAAATAGAAAACCCACTCAGGTCCGAGTTCGCAAAGAAAATGCGCCCCAGCGGCTTGGTCCAGCGCTCGCGGTTTTCCGAAAACATGAACCCCGGCGCGGGCCTGGCCATCGCGTGCCCCAGCCGCATGATGTCGATGCGCGCCACGCACTGACGGATGTCCGGATGCGCTCGCTCCAGGTCGCTGAGGATCGCTTCCTTCCAGTAGTTCCAGTCCTTCGAGAGCAGCAACCGGCGCGCGTCCTCGGGACTGTGCTCCGCCAGCGACCAATAGAACGTCCACACCGTCCGCTCAACATGCGTGGCCAGGCTCATGTGCGTGGCGTTGACGTAGCCGAGCGTAGGCGAATCGTAAATCACGTTGTCCCAGGCCAGATCGAGTCCCTTTTCGCGCGGCATCCGGTCCAGCGTCAGGTTAGCCGTGAGCCAGGGTGAATATTGAAACCCGTCCGCGCGCGGCGCGCCTTCGATAAGGTAAGGCGCCAGAAACGTGGGCGCCGCGAAGATCACTGCCTCGGCGATGTACTCGGCCTGCTCGGTAAGAACGTGCAGCCTCGCGCCGTCACGACGGACGCGATACACCACCGATCCAGTGCGCACATAGCGCCCCAGCTTTTCAAGCAACCGCCGCGCGATCCAGCCGTTACCCTCGGGCCAGGTGAGCGGACCTTTCTCCTCCGGCTCGCGCGATGCGAAGTACTGAATGCCCGCCCACGCCGAGGTGTTCTTCGCCAGCACGCCGTAATCGTCGCGGCAGGCGTAGTTGACGTACCAGCGCAAGGTCGCCGAATCGAACCGCTCGCGCTCCAGCCAGTCCGACATCGACATGCCATCCAGCGGCGACGGCTTGGCGCCGCGCTCCATCGGAATGGTGAATTCCCCGGTGGCGCGAAATTCGGCCATCTTGTCATTGAAGCGCCGGTATTGCGCGATCTCCTGCGGCGTTGCATTCTCGGGTTCGATGCCCTCCTGCCACCGCCCGTAGATGAACAGCCGCTCCTGCGGGGCGAAGCACAGCGCGCGGTCGTCCCATTTGCCGTCGCGAAACAGGCCGAGTTCTTCGAACAACTCGCGCGCCAGCGATTCGCCCTTGGCCGGCACCGGAACATAGTGCGCCGCCCAGGGGAACCGGCTGATTTCGTTTTCGCCCCAGCGCGAATTGCCGCCCGCCTCGGGTTCCATTTCGAGCAGGACGAAATCGCGGAAACCACGCTTGTCGAGGTGCCAGGCCGCGTTCAGCCCGGCCATCCCGCCGCCGACGATGACGATCGGAATCTTAACCTGACGCTTGGGCGCAGCGAAGGGCGAGCGATCGCGTAACCGATGCCCCATCGGAAACGAGTCATGAACGAACCGGCCGGCGACGGCGCGGTCGGTCTTACGCGCCAACCCCAGCAATGCGGGAGCGCCGGCAAGAACCTGCCTTCGGGTTATCTCGCGATGTCTTTCCACTCCTGCTCGTAGTACCGAACTAGAATCTGATTGTTCAACCGGTTCGGCTCGGCCTCCACCGGCTGCATATCGACCGGAAACACGAACATCTCCCCGACATTGCGCGCCGACAAAAAGCGCAGCCCGCCAGGCAACTGCGACGGCGGCTCGTACGGTCCCAGGCTCCCGATCACAAACCCCCATTCGCCGAACGACGGAACATACACGTGATACGGATAGGTCCTGAGTCCCGCCTGCTTGACGGTCTCAACGATGCACCAATAAGACTGCCGCGCGAACAACGGCGACGTGCTCTGCACCACCAGCAGCCCGCCGCTCGAAAGATGTTTCGCCGCCAGCCGGTAGAACGTGGTCGTGAACAGCTTGCCGAGCGAATAGCTGGTCGGATCCGGAAAATCAGCCACGATGAAATCGAAGCGGTCCGCGTTCGAATCCAGCCAGCGGAAGGCGTCGGCATTGATGACATGCACGCGCGGCGCGGTCAAGGAGTGCTGGTTCAGCGCCGACAGCACCGGATGCCTGGAAAAAAGCTGGGTCATCTCCGGATCGAGATCCACCAGCGTCACGCTTTCCACCGCTGGATATTTCAGAATCTCCCGCACCGCCAGGCCATCGCCGCCGCCCACCACCAGCACGCGCCGCGCCCCCGGCAGAGCGGCCAGCCCCGGATGCACCAGCGCCTCGTGATAACGGTATTCGTCGCGCGAGCTGAATTGCAGATGCGAACTGAGGAACAGCCGCAGGTCGTCTTTCCACTTAGTAAGTACGATCCGCTGGTAGCGCGTATCGCGGCTGAAGATCACTTCGTCGGCGTACAGGCTGTTGTCGGCGGCCGACGAAATCCGGTCGGCAAACACCATCCCTCCGCCCAGAACCCCCAGCACCAGCAAACATCCCACGCGCAAACCGTAGCCGCCGCCGAGTTGCCCGCGAAAAAGGTAAGTCGACCACAGCGCGACGCCGGCATTCAAGATCCCGAACAGCAGCGCCGACCGAACCAGCCCCAGCTTCGGCACCAGCAAAATCGGAAAGAGCAGCGAAGCCCCCAGCGCGCCCAGATAATCGAAGGTCAGCACATGCGAGACCAGCTCGCGAAACTGAAAGCGCTCCTTCAGAATCCGCATGAGCAGCGGAATCTCGAGCCCAACCAGAGTCCCCACCAAAATGACGACCACATACAGCACCAAGCGAAAAGCATCGGTGTAAGCAAACGCCAGAAAAAGCAGCGAAGACGAAAACCCGCCCACCAACCCGACCATCAGCTCGGTGGAAACAAACCGCGCCACCAATCCGCGTCGCAGGAATCGCGACAGGTAGCTTCCGATCCCCATCGCAAACAGATAACACCCAATGATCGTAGAGAATTGAAAAACCGAATCCCCAAGCAGATAACTAGCGAGCGTCCCCGCGATCAGCTCATAAATGAGCCCGCAGGCCGCGATGAGAAATACAGAAAGAAAAAGAGCTACCGACACCTAACACCTAACACCTGACACCTGAAACCTAGTGAACAGCCGCCGCGATAATAATACACATGCCGATCGACATGGCCCCCACCAGCACGGCCAGCGCGACGTTCTTGTCTTGCACGATCTCAGTCCAGAGATGATACGGCGTCGCCTTGTCGATGATGACGAACGCCAAAACGAAAATCAGAATGCCCAGCGCGGCGTAAATGATGGCATTCAGAAAATTGCCGAGATGGAAGTCGGCCATGGTCATTTCCCTCCGATGTATCTTGAGTATCCGCCATAAGTGGATCGATACGCGCCCGGATTGTCGCGGATCGATTTGGGAAGAACCTTCTGCTGGTTGATGCGCGAAAAGCTCCAGCCGCGATAGCTGCCGTAAGTGCTGGAGCCGATCAGAAGGATGCCGTACAGCAGGAACAGTGGACTGCTTCTCAATCGTCACCTCCGCCGGAATCAGAACTGGCAGCGGGCGCATAGTCGCTTTCCCGCCAGCGCCGGGTTTCGAAACCCGCCGAGCGCACCGACTTGAGGATCGGCGGAATCAACAGCAGCGCCGCCGCAATCCAGAAAAGCGTGTAAGTCGGCACGTCGCGCCGCACCGCCAGTTGATACCCCACCGCGGCGGCCGACGGGCTGGTCTCCGGCTCAACCCTCAAATAATACTTCCCCGCGGGCACCGCCGGTATCACCACCGAGTTGTTGCGGCCGCCCTCGGTTCCGTCCGAATCGTGATAGTAACTCACCTCGCGCCCGAAATCGTATGCCTGCCCGCTGTCTTCATTGATCAGCGCGAAAGAGAAGTATATCCAGTTGTTGTCCAGGTCGGTGTGAATCCCGACTTCGACACTCGAATCGCGGCCGGTCAATTCGAAGGTGGGCGTGACGAACGCCGCTTCGGTGGAATGTCCGGAATAGTAAGTGTAGTTCTCGGCGAACACCTGGCGATTCGCCCGCGAAACGCTGAACAGCATCATGATCGCGAACAGCGCGACGTTCAGCCACAGCCAGGTCCGCCAGGCCGGACCCACCTTGCCGGTGTACGGCGAGGGCTGGTTGGCGAAGACGCCGTAAGCCGCCGGCGCGGAGCCGGGTAGCTTGAAAGCCTGCCAGAGTTTCGATCCGTCGGTGTACTCCGCCAGCGACCAGGTCACCTCGCCATCGGTCGCTTCGGACGACAGCATGTAGGGCGGCGAGATGAAATCCTGGCACTCGGCCGCGTCGCCTACTCGCACCTGCCACGGGAACTCGCCCACCACGAACGACGTCTTCGCGGTCATGCTGTCGAAGTGCACGTAGGTGCGGCCCGCGGCTCGAACCGCGGCTTTGCTGCCGGAGCGCGTCGGCTCGGGCAGCGCGCTCAGCACCCGCACAAAGGTCCAGTGACCCTGGTATTCGGTGAGGTAGCGGAAACCCCGATACGGATTGAACAGCAGGTATTCATCCCAACAGAAGACGTCCTCGTCCGACACCACCTCGCGCTGTTGGAAGCCGATCACTTCAAACGTCGTTCCCGCAAGCTGGCCGCGCGATCCCAGCGGGATCTTCGGCTGAACGCGCTGCTTGCCCTGGAACGTCTGCAGCACCTGGAACTCGGGACTGGACGCGTCCAGCACGCTGAGGCAGTTCGGACAAACCGCGTTGAGCGTGTGCGCGAAGCCCCGCAGCTCCACCGGCGCTCCGCAGTTCGGGCACGCCAGCGACCTGGCCTTCACCATCGGCGGACTAACCAGCGTCGAACTCATGCGGACCAGCCCTCGAACAAGCGCACGTTCTTGAAGTGCAGATCATCGAAATCGACCGCGCGCCCCAGGAACAGCAGCGGCGGATTCTCGCTGTAATCAATGGTTGCAAATTCGCCGCCCGAAGTGCGCAGGTCGGCGAACTGCAGATCGGTCTTGTCCCAGTACTCGAACGGCAGTTCACCCTGCACGCCCTTGTAGCGAGTCTTGGTGATGGACGTGATCCGGTAAGTCTGCCCGTTCCAGGCGAACTCGCCGCCGGTAGCCAGATCGCCTTCCGCCGGCAGCGCCGACGGCGGCTGCGTCAACCAGGAGACGTCGTATTCCAGCTGCGCGTCCGCCAGCCAGCCGCTGGTGCCGTCGTTAAAAACCACGTGCCACTCGTTCCAGCCGCCCTGCTCGTACTCATACAGGATGCGGCCCACCACCACGAAGCCTTTGTTCTGGTAAACACCTTCGGTTCCGATCTGGATGGGCGACGCATCGGCGGGCAGATCCGCGACCTCGCCAACCTTTTTCAGATCGACATCAGTCCGCACCAGGATGGAGTGGCAGAATTCGCAGGTGGTCTGCACCGCGCTCGACCAGCGGAACGTAACCGGCGCTCCACAGCTTGGGCAGTTCGCAGCCGGAGCGCTCATGGCTGATAGGGCCGCTCGACCTGGCGCACCGAAACCTTGGCCGCGCCGAATTCCTTCTTCAGCAGCGTTTCAAAGTCCGTGCCCTCGCGCGGCCGGCAGCAAAACAGGTTCAGACAGAGCGAGCCGTATTCAGGAAAGGTGTGGCAGGCCAGATGCGACTCCGACAACAGGCTCACCCCGGTGATGCCGCCCGTGTGGGGAAACTGGTGCCAGTTGGATTTGCCGAGCGGATGCAGGTCGAGTGCACGAATCAGCTCGTCAAACAGGTCCCCCATCCGCCCGAGATCGGCCAAGGCTCGGGCGTCGCACCCATGCGCCTCGACAATCCATTCCACCCCGCTCATGTTTCGTGGGGCAGCCAATCTTGGCTGCAGCCGGCCTTCAGCCGGCCAACTCTGGTCAGCGGCATTACTGCTGCGCGCCGCCGCACTCCGGACAGAATTTCGCGCTCCTCGGCATCGGCTTGCCGCAGCTTATGCAGAACTTGGTTCCAGTGGCCGGAGCAGCCGGCGCCGCGGGACCACCCGACGATGCCGCCGGTCCCGCGGGAGGAGCCTCGGGAGGCTTCACCGCGTTCATCATGCTCTGCGCCATCGTCAAACCCGCGCCCAGCCCCACGCCGATCCCAGCCGCTCCGCCGCCTTCGTTCGCCGCGGCGATCGGCATCGACTGCGCCACCTGAAACTGCGTGTACTTGCCCATGTCGCCGATCATGTTCATGCCGATGCGCTGGTCGAGTATCTTTTGCAACTCGTCCGGCAGCGAAATGTTCTCCACCACGAACGCCTCGAGCGACAGCCCGAAGTCGGCGAACGCCGGCTTCATGTTCTCCGCGATCTTCACACCCAGCTCCTGCTGGTTGGCCGCCATATCCAGGAACGGAACCGAGCTTTGCGCGAACGTATCGGTCATCCGCGCCACGATCGTGTTGCGCAGTTGCCCTTCCAGATCGCCCACACGATACATGTCGCGCGTGCCGCTGACCTTCTGGTAAAACACCTTCGGGTCCGCGATCTTGTAGGTGTAGATGCCATAGCCGCGCATGCGTACGGCCCCGAATTCCTTGTCGCGAATCGTGATCGGCGTCGCGGTGCCCCAGCGCTGATTGGTCTGCAGGCGCGTTGAGAAATAATACACGTCGCTCTTGAACGGGGACTTGAACGCCTTGTCCCAATTCATGATGTAGGTAAGCAGCGGAAGCGTCTCGGTGGTCAGCGTGTAGAGGCCGGGCGCGAACACGTCGGCAATGCGGCCCTCGTTGACGAACACCGCCATCTGCGAATCGCGGACCGTCAGCTTGCCCCCGTTCTGAATCTCCATATCTTCCATGGGATAGCGGTAGGCCAGGATGCCGTCTTCCGGCTCGGTCCACTGGATGACATCAATAAACTGCTTGGATAAGAAGCTCATGGTGTTTTGTCCCGATTCAATCAGAGTATACGCCAGTTTGATCCCGGTTGTTCCGCAATCAGGCATTCGCCTGAGGCGATCAGGTAAGTTGTTGGGCTGTATGAGATTAGGAGGCTCCTTGCGCGCCTCGCGGCCTATGCCCGACAATGCTCTTGATGAAGAAAGTCTTCCATTTCGACGCGCCCCGAGAGAGATACCGCTGCGACGCCGCCATCGTCTCCTGCTTCGACACCCGCTTCCAGCTCGGGTTCACGAAGTATTTCAGGCACATTGGGATTGTGAACTCGGATCCGATCAAAATCGCGGGCGGCGCGAAATCGCTGGCGTCGCCGGAGCGCGAAACCGATCGGGAGTTCTTGCTGGACCAGATTCGAAAATCCATCCAACTGCACCAGACCGAACGCGTAATCTTGACGCTGCATTCCGATTGCGGGGCCTACGGAGGACTGGACGGCGCGTTCGACGGCGATGAGCGACTGGAGGCGAGGTCGCAGGCCGAGGAAATGCGTCGCGCCGCAACGTGCCTGCGAGACGCCGTGACAGCTATCACCGTCGAAGGTTACTTCGCCAATTTCGAGGGCATCTGGGAAGTGGATCTCAGCCGGCCCGCAAGTCCCGGCAAGTCAATAACGCGCTGACCTATTGGCAGCGGTCCGCGAGGTTGGGTTTCTCGCGATACTTGTCGTGGCAGTTCGAACAGGCCTCGGTCAGCGTGCCGGCGGCCTCCACGATGTTGTCCTGATTCTTGGACTGCGCCGCCTTGTAGGACGCCCGGCCCGCCTCCCGCAGCTCTTGAACGAACTTCGCCCAGTCCGTGTTCTGCAGCGGAACCGGACGGCCGTTGGCGCACTTGCGCCCGGGAATCGTTAGAAGGTTCGCAGCCTCGGCGATCGCCAACGCGCTATTCTCCACCGCTGTCCACTTCCCGTATGTGCTGGCTAGTGGATCGGTCGCCGTGGCCGGAACGCTGGCCGGCGCCACGCTGGCGGGATCCTGAGATTGAGCGGCGAAAATCACATTGGAACTGGGATACAGAATACCCCGCATCAACTGAGCCAGGTTCGCCTCCACCCTGGTCGACGGCGACGCTGCGGCTCGCTTGGCTGGCGCGGGCGCGGGGCGGCTCGCGGGCGCTTGCGCGTGCGCGGAATCGAGCGACACACCCAGCATCGCTATCCAGACCAGTAGTCCGAATAGGACACCACGAATCCCTGTGTTGCGGCTATCTTCCAGCATGGGCATCCTTTCCAATGACGTTCTCCCAAGATAGCCGAAGTTCCGGCCGCCAACCAGCTATCTTTTGGCCATTTCGGATGGACGAGCCGAGGTCTTCGCGCGCAGGCTACTCGTACCGCAGCGCGATCACCGGATCGATCCGCGTCGCCCGCCGCGCCGGGATGACGCAGGCCGCCAGCGCCACCGCCGAGAGCAGCAGCGCCACGGTCGCGTACGTGACCGGATCCGTGGTCTTCACGCCGAACAGCAGGCTGGCCAGCAAGCGCGTCAGGCCGAACGCCGCGCCAAGGCCCAGCACCACGCCGATCGCCACCAGCTTCATGCCTTGCCCCACCACCAGCTTCAACATGTCGCCGCGCCCGGCGCCCAGCGCCATCCGAATGCCCAGCTCCTGCAGCCGCTGCTCCACCGTGTAGGACATCAGGCCGTAAATCCCGATCGACGCCAGCAGCAGCGCCAGCCCCGCGAATATGCTCAGCAGCAGCATATTGAAATTCTGCCGCGCCGTCGATTCGGAAATCACCTGTTCCATGCTCCGGACCTTGGCCACCGGCAACTGGCCGTCCACCGCCAGGAATTCGTGCTGAATGGCCGCGCTCAGCGATCCCGGATCCGCGGCCGCGCGCACCGCCCAGCTCATGGGGATCACGCGGTTGGCCAGCCTGGTCAGCCCGTCCGTGATCTGGCCCTGCGGCACGTACATCACCGGATGGTCGCTGTCGCTCAACCCGGTTTCGCGGGCGTTGCCGACGATGCCCACAATCGTCCGCGTGGGCTCGTCAAAGTCCGCCCCCAGCCCCTTTCCGATGCTGATGCGCTGTCCCACCGGATCTTCCTTGGGCCAATACTTCCGGGCCATGGCCTGGTTGATGATCACCACGCGCTCGGATTTCCCCGTGTCGCGCTCCTCAAACACGCGCCCCTTGAGCAGCGGAATGCGGAAGACCGAGAAATAGTGCGGGGTGATAAAACGCCACTGCTCGTCGCCCGTGAATTGGGCGCCATTGGCGGGCGGCCGTCCCTCGATCAGGAACGGAAGATCGATGCCGCCTTCCACCGGCAGCATGACGCAGGCCGCCGCCGACTGCGCGCCCGGGAGCGCTTCGATGCGTTCCACCGCCAGCCGCATCATGTTCTCCACCTTGACCGTGTTGTCGTAACGGCCGCCCGTCAAGGAGGTCTGCATGGTGATGACGCCGTGCGGATCGAAACCCGGCGGCGCCGCGCGCAATCCGACGAAAGTCCGGATCATCAGCGCGGCCCCCACCAGCAGAATCACCGCCAGCGCCATCTCGGCGGTAACCAGCGTGCTCCGGATGCGGTTGTGCCGCAGCCCGCTCCCCGAGCGCCCGCTGGCTTCCTTCAGAATCGAATTCACGTCCAGGCGCGACACCTGCAAGGCCGGGAACAGCCCGAACAGGATGCCGGTGAGGAACGAAACCGCCAGCGTGAAGGCCAGCACGCGCCAATCCAGCGCCGTCACCAGCGCACCGACGTGCTGCTCATCGTTGATGCGCGGCAAATTCCCGGGACTCAGAGCCAGAAGCACCCGGACGCCCCAGGCTCCGATCGCAAACCCGATCACGCCGCTCACCGTCGCCAGCAAAACGCTCTCGCTCAAAAGCTGCCGGAACAGCCGCCAGCGCCCCGCGCCCAACGCCGTGCGAATCGCAATCTCCTTCTGCCGTCCGGCCGCGCGAGCCAGCAGCAGGTTCGCCACATTGGCGCAGGCGATCAGCAGGACGAACCCCACCGCGCCCACCAGGATCAGCAGCGCCGGCCGGACATCGCCCACCACGTCCTCCTGCAACGGCAGCACCGCCACGCCCTCGGTTTTGTCCATCCACAACGGATTGGCCTCGCGAAACTGCTCGCCCGCTATTTTCATGTTGGCTCGCGCGGCCTCGATCGAAACGCCGGGCTTGAGACGGCCCGCCACCAGGTAGATGTGGCCCTGGTTGGTGCTGTTCGGGTCCGCCTGCATCGCGAGAAAAACGTCGGCCGGCGGATCGGAATGGAAACTGACCGGCAGGATCCCGGCCACCGTGTAGGCTTCACCGGCCAGCAGCAGCGGCCTTCCCACCAGCGACGGGTCGCCGCCCAGCCGCGACTTCCACAGGTCGTGGCTCAGCACCAGGGCTTTCGGGCCGCCCGGCAAATCCTCCTGCGGCAGGAAGGTGCGGCCCAGGGCGGGCGATACGCCGAAGACCTGGAAGTAGCCGGCCGACACGTGGATCGCCTTCACCTGCTCGGGATGATCCCCTACCCCCAGATTCAGACCCGGCCCCGAAAAGTCGTACATGCTAATGGCTTCAAAAGTCCGGTTGCTTTTCTGCCAGGCCATGAACTTCGGAACCGAGATGGAGTTGCCGCGCCCCCTGGGAAAACTCCGGGCGATTCGCATGATGCGAGCCGATTCCGGGTACGGCAGCGGCTGGAGCAGCACCGTGTTCACTACGGTGAAGATAGCGGTGTTCGCCCCGATCCCCAGCGCCAAGGCCGCAACGGCCACGCCGGTGAATCCGGGACTCTTCAGAAGAATGCGAAGGGAGTGAATGAGGTCGGAGCGAAAGCTGCCCATGCATGACCATACGGACAGCTTCCGCGGAAGTTCACACAAAGAGTCACACGCCGGGGCGTGCGACCAGTTACCCGAGGCACTGAGACTGCCGGGCTGAAAAAACTAGCTCTGCGACGCTGCTACACTCAGCACCGAGCTGATCTGGCTGAAGATGGTGCTGATGCTGCTGGCCACGCCGGGCATGATGGCCCCGGCCGCAACCGCCACGAAACCCGCCATCAGGGCATACTCGATCAGATCCTGCCCTCGCCGGTCTCGCCAGATGCGCGCTAAAACAGTAGACAGTTGAATGTAATTCACGGTTCCTCCTCCTGGTAGAGCCATCCGTTTTCCCGCAAACTTTTTAAACGAGATCGCCGATGGCGAAAGTACTGCAATCATTGTTGATCTATTAACGGGAAAGCACAATACTGCCGATAGCTGATGTAGACGTCAGGGAATAGGACTTGCGGACTAAAGTGACAGGCGCAAAGCAGAGCATCTGGCCGGTTTCCGTATTCGGCTTGGGCTTCATGCTGTTGACCATCGGCCTGTCGGGCGTGGCCAATATCCAGGAAACCCGGCGCATCCACAATCAGATTCTATTGGTCGAAAACAGCTACCGGCGCGTCGAAAGCCTGGTGGAGGCGGTTCGCGCCGACGTCTCGCGCCTGGCCGTGCTCCGCCGGGACCGCCTGCTGGAAGCCAATTCCTCGGCCGCGAATTACCGGAAATTATTCGCCGAGCTGCGCGCCAAAACCGAAATCAATCTGGATCAATTGCGGATACTGCCTCCCGAGCAGCGCGGCAAAGCGTTCGACCGCCTGGAGAGCGCCCTGCTTATGTACTTCGACGCGGTGGACGTCGAGTTCCGCAGCAGCCGCGGCCCGGACGCGAAGTTCGCCTTCGTCGACGATGGTTTCGGATCCCAGAGCATGACGGTGTTCGCCGTGGCCGAAGAGCTGCGCCGACTGAACGAAGAGAACTTCGAGTCGCGCCGCCGGGCCTTAAACCGGTCGGTGGACAATCTGCAGTACGACATCTGGGAGACCATTCTTACGGCCCTCATCCTGGGCGCCATCATCGCCGGCGCCAGCGTCTTCCGCATCTCGGCGCTCGAAAAGGAAACGGCGCTGCACCAGAAGGCCACCGAACAAGCCGAGGTACGCCTGCGCCACCTCTCCCAGCAACTGGTTTCTTCCCAGGAGCAGGAACGCAAAGCCCTGTCGCGCGAGCTGCACGACGAGATCGGCCAGTTGCTGACGGCCCTGCGCATGGAACTGGGCAACCTGGAGCGCGCGCGCTCGACGCCGGGTTCCGATTTCAGCCCGCACCTGGAGCAGGCCAAGAAGCTGGCCGAAAGCACGCTGCGCACCACCCGCGATATCGCCATGGGGCTGCGGCCGGCCATGCTGGATGTGCTCGGCCTGGGGGCCGCCCTGGAATGGCAGGCGCGCGAGTTCACCCGCCGCTACAACACGCCCATCCAGTTGGAAGTGGACGGCGACCTCAAGCATCTGCCCGACCAGCACCGCACTTATCTTTACCGCATCGTGCAGGAAGGCCTGACCAATTGCGCGCGCCACGCGCAGGCCAAGAACATTCGCGTCAAATTGCAGGAGGCCGGCGGCCAGGTGGCGGTGGCCATCGAAGACGACGGCGTCGGGTTCCTACGCCAGGATGGCGTCGCCTACGGCCTGGGATTGCTGGGGATCACCGAGCGCGTCCGCGAACTGTGCGGCCAGGTGACCATCGATTCGGCGCCCGGCCGTGGAACGCGCATCGCGGTGGTGCTGCCGCTCGAGCCTGAAGCCGTTCCTACTGAATGATCCGTTTGCGCACTGCGTACAGCACGATGTCGGCCGTGCTGTGCAGGTTCAGCTTCTGCATCAGCCGGCTGCGGTGGGTCTCCACCGTGTACAGGCTCACGTTGAGCAGCGCCGCGGCCTCTTTGTTGGATTTGCCTTCCGCCAGCAGTTGCAGCACTTCTTTCTCGCGATCCGTGAGCAGGTGGTAGGAATCTTCCAGGCCTTCGCTCTGCATCTGCCGCATGTAGTCTTCCAGCAGCGTCTGCGTGATGGTGGGGCTGAAGAACAGCTTCTTGTTGGCCACCGCCCGCACCGCTTGCAGCAGATCCGCCTCGGCGCAGTCTTTCAGCAGATAGCCCTGGGCTCCGGCCGCCAGCGCCCGCACCAGAAAGGTCTCATCGCAATGCATGCTCAGCATGATGATCCCCACCTCCGGCGAGCGTTTCACTATCTGCGACGCGGCGTCAATGCCGTTGAGCTGCGGCATGGTGATGTCCATCACCACCACGTCGGGCGCCAGCTCCTCGGTCAGGCGAACCGCCTCGCGGCCGTCCGAGGCCTCGCCCACCACCTCGATGCCCGGGTCGGTCTGCAGCAGGAACCGCAAGCCCTTCCGGACCACTCCATGATCGTCGGCCACGAGTACTCTGGTGTTGGCAGGCATCCTTGTTAACTATCGGCCCGTCTAGGCAATATCTGAAGGGGGAAACGCGCCGGACCGTAGGCAAAATTACGAATCCTGGCCGGCCTTCCCTGACCCCACTTGCCAAAGCCGGGCGCGACTGCTATGCTGACTCAAGGTAGATAGGCCGTTTGGCGGCCCCGGATCGAATACCTCCCCTGCGTGGAACTTAGTTGGGGAAAGTTTGCTTCGAGGGCTTGCCATGCTGACCAGAGTCTGTTAGATTGGTTGATGGCACTATTTGACGGCAGGTAGTAGACGCAGTAAGCATCATCTCCTGTCAGGCTGTTCTTAAAGTTCCCTAGAATTTCTGGAGCGGGCGTTACTTCGATTATGGGTATCGCTTGCGCCAAAACGGCTTTCGAGGCCGGGTAGTTGATGGGATCTTCTTCGCTTGAAAAAGCGGCGATCGTCTCAGGCGGCTACGCAGATCTTTGACAATCTGGTTGGATGCAGAAGTAATGTTCGTCAGAACTTTGAGTCAAACCGAGGCGATAACGGTCTGGCCCGCTTTTTAGGGGTCGGGCCTAGTCTCACAAGATCAAACGAGAGTTTGATCCCGGCTCAGAATCAACGCTGGCGGCGCGCTTAACACATGCAAGTCGCACGAGAAAGCCGGAGCAATCTGGTGAGTAAAGTGGCGTACGGGTGAGTAACACGTGGATCATCTACCTCTTGGTGGGGAATAACCCTGGGAAACCGGGGCTAATACCGCATAAGCCTGCGAAGGGAAAGCAGCAATGCGCCGAGAGAGGAGTCCGCGGCCGATTAGCTTGTTGGTAGGGTAATGGCCTACCAAGGCAATGATCGGTAGCCGGCCTGAGAGGGCACACGGCCACACTGGCACTGAAACACGGGCCAGACTCCTACGGGAGGCAGCAGTGGGGAATCTTGCACAATGGAGGAAACTCTGATGCAGCGACGCCGCGTGAGCGATGAAGCCCTTCGGGGTGTAAAGCTC
>JAIQFN010000130.1 GCA_020073265.1 Terriglobia bacterium
GGTTCGCTCCACCCAGGCATACAGCTCTTGCCGATGGCTGGCTTGAAAACGCAGCTCCGAACTGCCTTCCAGAAATGCCCGGATCTGCTCCAGGCTCAATCGTTGTCCTTCTAGCACGCTGATCTTCAATCCCCAGCATGCGCAATCGCCCCTTCAGGCTCATCTTGTGTGAGAAACCGATTCCCGCTTCAGGCTCATCTTGCATGAGATAAGACTGCGCATCGTCGTCGCGGCGAAAAAAACGTATACTGAGTTCATCCGCGCCAGTTGCGTTATAGGAATGTTGCGTTATAGGAGTGTATAGATGCGCTATCGACTAACGGTCAGCATGGGGCTATTCGCGATCGCGATCGCCGCCCCGCTTCCCGGCCAGACCTCCACGCCCCCCGCCAAACGAGCCCCGGCCAAGGCCGTTCCGCGCACGCCGGACGGGCATCCGTCGCTCGAAGGGATCTGGACCAATGCCACGCTGACGCCGCTCGAGCGCGCGGCCCGGTTCGCGGGGAAAGCCACGCTGACCGACGCCGAGGCGACCGCCTACGAGAAGTCGGATCTTCAATCCAATACTCTCGACAGCGACGTCGATAGCGGCTTCAACCGTGCCACCGGAGGGCCCGGCGTCGGAGCCTACAACAACCTGTTCGTCGACCGCGGATCGGAACTCGCCCGAGTCGACGGCGTCAAGCGCAGCTCGCTGGTGGTCGATCCGCCGGACGGCAGGATCCCCCGCATCACGGAAGCGGCCCAGACGCGCAATGCCGGTGCGGCGCGGGGCTTCAACCGCTATGACGACGTGACGGACCGGCCCTTGAGCGAGCGCTGCATCATCGGATTCGGCTCCACCTCCGGGCCGCCCATGCTCCCGGTGCTCTACAACAACAACTACGAAATCGTGCAGACGCCCACCGCCGTCATGATCCTGGTGGAGATGGTCCACGACGTCCGCGTGATCCGCATCAACGGAACGCACAAGCCCTCCGACATCCGCCAGTTGCTGGGCGACTCGATCGGCCACTGGGAAGGCGACACGCTGGTGGTCGATACCACCAACTTCACCGACCGCACGCGCTTCCGTGGATCATCCGAGAACCTGCACGTCATCGAACGTTTCCGGCGCGTCGACGGCGGCACGATCCTGTACCGGGCCACCATCGACGACCCCTCCACGTTTTCGAAGCAATGGACGCTGGAGTATCCGTTTCTCGCCACCGCCGGTCCGGTTTACGAATACGCGTGCCACGAAGGAAACTACGCCATGCCGGACATCCTCGGCGGCGCCCGCAAGTTGGAGAAGGAAGGGCGGCAGTAATCCGGATCGGCGGCCGTCGAGACCGCTAACCGGCGGACGCGACCGCGCGCCGTGGAACCCACAAGTTCGGAAACATGGTCAGAACCACCTCGCCTCTCTGATTCCTCGCGGTGGTTCGTAGGCGCACCACGCCATGACTCGGCTTCGATCGGGATGGCGTGATGGAGACCACCTCGAGCTCCGCGGTGAGCGTGTCGCCTGGCCTGACGGGATTCGGCCAGCGTATCTCGTCCACCCCCAGACCCAGCACCGGCCCTCCCCCCAAGGGTTTGGCGTCCACGGTGAGCCTCATCACCAGCGCGGTCGTATGCCAGCCGCTGGCAGACAGCCCGTTGAGCGGACCACCTGCGGCAGCTGCTTCGTCAAGATGCATCGGCTGAGGATCGAATCGATCCGCAAAATTCAGAATGTCGCGGGCTGAAACTTCGGCGGACGCCGCAGTGAACCGGTCGCCGACTTGCAAGTCTTCTAGGTATCGCACCCTCCTTAGATGTCCACAACGCTTCGCGAGATTCCGGCCAGGCGCGTTTTGGACCGGCGGCAATGTTATTCTGGTGCTCGATCGGAAGGAGGACTCAGCCCCATGCGCAAGCACGTCGCTCGCCGGGAGTTCCTGCAGGCTGCCTGTCTCGGGTCGGCTGCCGCCATTTTTCCCGGTGTGGGCGCGAACGCGCTGCGAGGTCAAAGCACTCACATGACACAAGCTCCCAAAGCACTGGTCTTCGACACCTTCGGAACCGTAGTTGACTGGCGCGGCTCCATCATCGCCGAAGGCGCCGCCTGGGGCCAAGCCAGGAACATCACGATCGACTGGGCGCGCTTCGCCGACCGCTGGCGCAGCGGCTATGGTCCCGCCATGAACAAGGTTCGCAAAGGCGAGCTTCCCTGGACCAAGCTGGATGTGCTGCACCGCATGATACTCGACGATCTGCTCACCGAATTCAACATCACCGGACTGAGCGAGGAAGAGAAGGATCACTGGAACCGTGTGTGGCACCGGCTGAAACCCTGGCCCGATTCAGTCGCCGGACTCACGCGCTTGAAGAAGAAATACACCATCGCGACTCTCTCCAACGGCAACGTCGGGTTGCTCAACGATATGGCCAAGAACGCGGGCTTGCCCTGGGACACGATCCTATCGGCCGAGCTGGCCAGGCACTACAAGCCCGACCGCGAAGTCTACCTGATGGCGGCCGACCTGCTCGGCTTGAAACCCGAAGAGACCATGATGGTGGCCGCGCATTCCGGCGATCTCAAGGCCGCGCGCGGCTGCGGGTTGAAGACCGGATTCATCTATCGGCCCAACGAATACGGACCCGGCGGCCGAGCCGACAAAGCCAGCCCCGGCGACTACGACGTAGTCTCGAACGACATGCTCGACCTCGCCTCGCAACTGGGGGCGTAGTCCGAAAGCTAGCGCGTTCCGCTCGGCACGCGTCCGCCGCTGGCGTTCTCCGACGCAAAGAAGCGATCGAAGAAATCCAACCCCGCCTTGTTCACGTCGTGCTGCACTCCGATGGTGTCGCCGAACACGATCGTCGGGTCCTGCGCCTGCGCCCAAGTCCGCATCTCCCAACCCATGCCCTGATCGCGCGTGCTGGTGTAGTGCGCATCGGCGGCCTGCTCGTCCGATCCGGCCGGGTACAACTTCAGAAACTCATCAGTGAAGGATCCGAAACTGAATATACCGCGGTTTGTTTCCGTACAATGATTACGTGGCGCAATCGAGTGTGGGGCAGCCTTTCAGGCTGCAGCCGGCTTTCAGCCGGCGTTCGATCCGGCTGGTAATATTCTTGTTAAACATCACCGCCGCTCTAGCCGCGCCCAGCTACGTCGGCTCCACCGCCTGTCGCTCCTGCCATCCTCGCATCTACGAACGCTGGCAGAAGACCCCCATGGCCAATGTCGTACGCGATCCCCAGCAGTTTCCCGACGCCATCATCCCCGATCTCTCCAAACCCGATCCGGTGGTCAAGTTCACCCGCAAAGACATCGCTTTCGTCTACGGCAGCGTCTGGAAGCAGCGC
>JAIQFN010000091.1 GCA_020073265.1 Terriglobia bacterium
GCGCCCGCGGAACGCTGCCGACGCCCGCAACGTGGTGCCGTCGCCGATGATGGTGAGATCGTGCGCTCCGGCAGGGAGCCGCAGCTCAGCCGGGACGTCCACCGTGCCAGGCGGCAAATGGAACACGCCGGTAGCGGGAAACGTGATTGCGGCGAGCAGCGCGAGGACCAAGCGCTATTCTATCTAGCATGGCGATCGAGTTTCGCGGCGTCAGTTTTCCTCCGCTGCACGATTTTACGGCCGCGGCTCCGGGCGGCTCGGTGATCGGGATCATCGGCGAGAAAGGAGCGGGCCAGGGTGCGCTGCTGCGGCTGGCCGCGGGATTCGATCAGCCGGCGGCGGGCCAGGTGGTCGTTCAGGGCAGCCGGCGGTATCTGGGACCAACCGGCGAGTTGGATCTTTCGCCGGTGGATTTGCTGTTGATCGAGCATTCGCTCGCGAGCCTGGACGCGTTCGCGCAAGCGCAGGCGCTGGCCGGAATCGATCGCCTGCGCGCGGACGGAAGCACGGTGCTGATCGTGTCCCATGAGCTGGACTTGCTCGGACGCCTGTGCGATGAGGTGTGGTGGCTGGACGCGGGGAAGCTGGTCCGGCGCGGTGATCCGCGCGAGGTTGTGGACGCTTACCGGCGACACATCGGCGAAAAATTCCGCGCCTGGGGAGCCACGTTGCCGAATCCCATTCGCGGGTCGCTGCGGCGCGGGGACGGGCGGGGGGAGATTCTTTCGCTCGAAACCTTGGGGGCTTCCGGGGAGCCGGCCATGGTGTGGCAGAGCGGCGAGGAAGTGACCGTGCGCGTGAGGGTGCGCTATCGGGAGCCGGTGGACGACCCGGTGATCGGGATTATGATTCGTACTCGCGTGGGGCTGAATGTTTATGGAACGAACACCGAGCTGGAGAAGGTGAAGGCCGGACCGTGCGCGGCGGGCGACGATCTGCGATTCGAGTTCCGGTTTCGCTGCGATCTGTGTCCGGGGGAGTACACGCTGACCGCGGCTTCGCACGATCCGGATGGGACGGCGCACGATTGGATCGATGATGCGGTTGCGTTCGTGGTCTCGGATTCCCGGTATACGGCGGGGGTTGCGAATCTGAGAGCGAGAGTTGCGTTCACACGAGTGTGAACGCGGCACGCACGAGTGCGTGCGCCACGGAAGCTACTTGGGTTCGAGGATAAATGTCGGGGCTACGCCGGATAACGTGGAGAATCCGGACGGGCCGACCGCCGTCAGCCAGCTCGAGCAGCCCTGCACTTTGCCGAGATAGGAGTGCGGGTGCACTTCCACGCGCATCTTCTGCATTTCCAGATGGCCGTACTGCAGAACCGGAAACACGTCCACCACCGGCTCCACCACTTCCTGCACCACGTACGGATTCCTGAGCGCGGTCTTCAGCGCTTTCTCCCAGCCGGCGTCGTCCGTTTCCGAGCCGCGGAAGGTGTGTTGATCGGTGCCCTCGTCATTGGGGCGCAGCACCAGCTTCTGCCGGTTGTGCAGAATGAATTCGGGGAGCTCCACCAGCCGCTTCTTGTAACGGGTTTTGGATTCACGAACCACGCGCGTCCAGGGAATGAATTCCTGGATGGCCCGGCGTTCGGAGGCCGGGAAATGCGCGGTGATCTGCTCGTCGGTGAGCAGCTCGAACATGGCCTTCTTCTGGGCCAGCTCCGAGCGGAAACTATTCACCAGGCAGACGGCGCGGTCGCGATAGGCGCGCAGCAACGGATGTGTCAGGTCGAAGCGGACCAGAAACTCCTGCACCTTGATCCGGCGGAAGATCAATTCAATGGGGAAGTCGCCGCGCGACAGGACGCCGTTGCGGTATTCGAGCTGATCGGGTGATATGACTTCCACCTGATGTCCTTCGCGCTGGAACAGTTGCGCGATCAGCGTGCTCTCGCTCGATTCGGTGGTTTGAAACGGCTGGCGAAATTCCAAAATTGCGATGTTCGGCTTCTTGTTCTTGCCGCCCCATTCCTTATAAGCCTTGAGAATGGCCTGCAGCAGAAATTTCGTTCCGGGGAGTTTTTCCAGACGATAGCGCTTGCGAAATTCCTTGACGGGCGGCGCTTCGTAGAACAAATCCGACAAAGCCTCGCCGTAAGCCACGCCGACCGGAGTATCGGGAATAAAGCTCGCGAAACGCAGCGTGCCGTTATTGAGATGCGTGTCGATCAACGAGGTGACCGAGAGATACGGATAGCCGGGATCCACGGAGGCGAGCATCTTCTCGGCCGGCAGCAGTTCCATGCGCGAAAGCAGCGCCGGACTGGCGATCGCCAGCTTCTCGGTGCGCTCCAGCGCGCTGGAGAAAGACTCCACCGCCTTGACCAGCCCGGCGTACTGCCTGCGCGTGATAAAATGCGGACGCAGAACCGGAGAGACAGGTCTCCCGCCGACGGCCAGGTTGTTCGCCTTCATGCGATCCTGGAGTTGGTGTGCCCAGGAGAGATCCTGGTATTGGCCGCCCTCCAAAATTTTGTGGTAGCGGGCTATTGCCTCGCCCAACTGAGTCATTTCTGGTCCGAAATCTTTCTGCCCCCAGTATCGCATGGGCCCTTGCGAAAAGGGAAGCAAGCCGAGCCTTAATTCGTTACTTAGTTCTTTAGTTTGTATGTCTTATAAGGAATTGCGGCGGTCAATTCAAATGGCCCTTTTCGCGCTGTTTCTGGCGGCCGGAGGGGCGGCGGACGACGGGATGTGGCTTTTCGACCACTTCCCCAAGGCGCAAGTGGAGCAGAAATATCACGTCGCGATCACCGACGATTTTCTGCGGCACCTGGAGCGCTCTTCGGCGCGATTCAACAACGGGGGATCGGGATCTTTCGTCTCCGCGCAAGGCTTGCTGTTCACTAATCATCACGTCGGCGAGGATTGCATCCACCAGTTGAGCAGCTCCCAGCACGACTACCTGGCGTCCGGATTCTACGCCGTCACCCAACAGGACGAGAAGGTCTGCCCGGATCTGGAAGTCAACATTCTGCTGGGCACTTCGGACGTGACCGCGCAGGTGAACCAAGGCGTTCGAGACCCGACCCCGAGCGCCGAAGCGAACCGCCTGCGCAAGGCGTCCATGGCGCGCATTGAAAACGATTGCAACAAATCGACCGGTAACCGCTGCGACGTCGTCACGCTGTATTCGGGCGGCCAGTACAGTCTGTATCAATACAAGAAATACACCGAGGTGCGGCTGGTGTTCGCGCCGGAATATCGCATCGCGCAGTTCGGAGGCGATCCCGACAATTTCGAGTATCCGCGCTATTGTCTGGATTTCGCGTTGTTCCGGGCGTACGAAAACGGCAAGCCGGCTTCGACACCCGATTACCTGGCCTGGAGTCACGCTGGGGTGAAGGACGGCGAGCTGGCGCTGGTCTCTGGAAATCCCGCTTCCACCGGACGCCTGCAAACCATCGCGCAGATGGAGTTCAGCCGCGATGTCTCCTATCCGATGATCCTGCGGATGCACAAGGAAACCATCGATGGTCTGCTGGCCTTTGGCGGCGCCAGCCCCGAAAACAAGCGCGTGGCGCAGGATTATCTGGATGAAGACCAGAACAGCTACAAGGCCATCAGCGGTTTCGAGGACGGCCTGCGCGATCCCAGCTTGATGGACCGCAAGCGCGCCGAGGAACGCAAGCTGCGCGGTGCGATTGCCGACGATCCGGAGAAGCAGGCTAAGTTCGGCAAGCTGTGGGATGAAGTCGCGGCCGCGTACCGGGCCTACGCCGCGTTCTTCAAGCCTTACTATCTGCTGGAAGCCGATCCGTCGGATTCCGAGCTGCTGGCGATCGCGCGCCGCATCGTGCGCTACGCCGAGGAGACGCCCAAGCCCAACGACCAGCGCTTGCGCGGCTATCAGGATTCCGGCCTGCGGTCGCTCGAGCAAGCCATGTATTCGACCGCGCCGCTCAGCAGCGCGCTGGAGGAGGCGGTGCTGGCCGGGTATTTCCGTTTTCTCGAGCAGGAGCTGGGCGCGGGCGATCCCACCGTGCAGGCAGTGCTGGCGGGCCGGACGCCGGAGCAGGCCGCGCGGGCCTACGTTTCCACCAGCAAGATTCAGGACGTGGAGGAGCGCAAGCGTCTGGCGCACAGTCTGGAAAGCGTCAAGAAATCCCAAGACGGGATGATCCGGCTGGCGCTGATCCTGGATTCGCCGGCGCGCCGCTACCGCAAGGAATTCGAGGACAAGGTGGAGGCGGTGATCGCATCCAGCGCTTCCAAGATCGCGCAGGCGCGCTTCGCGATTTATGGCGCCAACGAGTACCCCGACGCGACTTTCACGCTGCGCTTGTCTTACGGCGAGGTGACCGGCTACCACGACGCGCAGGGCCGGCCGGTGCCGTATGCGACCACCTTCGCGGGTTTGTACCGGCGCGCGACTGGGGAAGATCCCTTCGAGCTTCCGCCGAGCTGGATCCAAGCCAAGTCCTCGCTCAATCCGGACACACCGTTTGATTTTGTGACCACCGCCGACACGCATGGGGGCAACTCCGGCAGCCCGACGGTGAACGCGCGGGGCGAGATCATCGGCATCCTGTTCGACGGAAACAGGGAGGGATTACCCAACCGCTACCTGTACACCGAGGAGCGGGCGCGCAGCGTGCATGTTGCCGCGAACGCCATCATCGAGAGCCTGCGGAGGGTGTATCACGCCGGCCGCGTGCTCGATGAATTGGGTTTTTGAGGAATCCTAGCCAGCGACCGTTTCCGTGGCGGGCTGCTTCTCCACGACCCGGTCGTCGGAGTCGAACCTCAGAAACTCCACACGATTGCGTCCCGCCTCTTTGGCCAGGTAAAGCGCCTGATCGGCCTTGCGGATCAAGCTCTCCGGACTCCAGGACTGGCCGGGCAGAGCGGTGGTCACACCGAAGCTGGCCGTCACGGCGAGTGAAGCTTCATTGAAGGACATGTCGATCTGCGAGAGCTGCCGGCGCAAACGCTCGGCCTGGTTGAAGCTGGTAGTCTCGTCGCAGCCCGGAAGCAGAATGAGGAACTCTTCGCCGCCATAACGGCCTACCGAGTCGTATTCGCGGATGGCGCTCTTCATGCGGCGGGCGGCTTCGCGGAGCACGGCGTCGCCGGCCAGATGACCGTAGCGGTCGTTGACGTCCTTGAAATGATCGAGGTCCACGATCACCACGCCGATAGGGCCTTTTTCACGCAAGGAGCGCGACAGCTCGCGGTCCAGAAGTTCCAGGATCGAGTTGCGGTTCCACAGGTGGGTGAGGGAATCGCGCGTGGCTTGCTCGCGCAAGGCTTCGCGCGCGGCCAGCAACTCGGCCTGCATGTCCACCAGCCTGGTTCCGGCGCGCAGCCGAACCTGCAGCTCGTGCTGATCGAAGGGCTTGGTAATGTAATCGTCGGCGCCGGCTTCCATGCCCTCGATCAGATCTTCTTTTTGACTCTTGGAGGTCAGCAGCAGGATATAGGTGTAGGGCTCGCGGGCGAGCTGCCGGATCTTGCTGCACACTTCCGGGCCGGTGAGGCCGGGCATCATCCAATCCAGGATCGCAAGCGCTGGGGTGTCTTCGCGCTGCAGCGCCTCCAAGGCCTCGACACCGTCGCACGCCACCACCACATCGTAGCCCCACTTGCGCAGCGTGGCTTCGAGCAGGTGTCGCGAGACTATGCTGTCGTCTGCGATAAGGATCTTCACGGTTGCCCCGAAATGATGAGTTCAGATTCAACTGTAAGTGGTTGAATTCTGTTCACCAATTTCTCATCGGCAGGGGATGGTCTCAACGTTAGTGGCGGTTAACCGGCTATGGAACTGGAAATACCTTAGTACTGGGCGGAGCCGGATCGCCGCACCAGACCATCTAGTCGGTTCAGCGCGGCCTCGATATCGGCCTCGGTGGTGCGCGGATTGATGGTGCAGGTTCGCAACACGGTTCGGCCGCGCAGCACGGTAGAAGTGATCAGAGCGAATCCGTCCTCTAAGAACGCCTGCACCAACCGCAGGTGCGCGGCATCGTCCAGCGAGGAATGCCGGAAGCAGACCACCGCCATTTGAGCCGGGCTTACGATCTCCCAGCCGGGCATGCTGCGGAGACGCGCCTCGGTGAATTCCCCTAGCTGGAAGCCTCGCTCGACGGCAACGCGGAACGACGCCATGCCGAAAACCTTGATGGACATCCAGAGTTTCAGCGCGCGGAAGCTGCGCGTGAGTTGGGGGCCATAGTCGGTGAAGTTGAACTCGGCGGAATGAAGCTGGGTGTCCTTGAGGTATTCCGGCAGAATACGAAACGTTTCGCGGAGATGGCTCCGGTCGCGGACCAGCACGCAGCCGATTTCGAAAGGTTGGAAGAGCCACTTGTGCGGATCGAGCGAGAGCGAGTCGGCTAGTTCCAAGCCCTGGAGCAGCTCGCGGCCGCGGGACGAGATCGCGGACGATGCGCCATAGGCGCCGTCCACGTGGAACCACAAGTTGTGCTCGCGGCAAAAGCGCGAGAGTTCCACTAAAGGATCGACCGCGCCGGTGTTGGTGGTTCCGGCGCTGGCGATGACACAGAAGGGCCGCAAGCCGGCCGCACGGTCTTCGGCAACGCGCGCCGCCAACTCCGCGACCGGAAGGCGCCAGGCGGCGTCGGAGGGCAGCTTCCGAAAGTGGGCCGGCGGAATGCCGATCAGGCGCAGAGCTTTTTCGAGCGACGAGTGGGCCTGGTCGGAGAAATACACGCAGGCGCCGTCCAGGCGGTCGTCCAGAGTCACATGCCGGGCCACCGCCAGGGCCGTGAGGTTCGCCAGGCTGCCGCCACTAACGAACAGCCCGCCTGCGCTCTCCGGCAATCCGCAAGCGTCGCGCAGCCAATTCAGCACCGCCAACTCGATGGCGGCGGGTCCGGACCCGCTGATCCAGGTGCCGGCGAAAATGTTGTAGCCGGAGATCAACGTGTCGGCCATCGCGCCTATGAAGTTGCCCGGACCGGGCACGTAGGCGAGAAAGCGGGGATGGTTCACGTGCATCGAGTTCGGGAAGATGTCGCGCTGCAACTGCGCCAGCACGGTCTCAAACTCGGCGCCTTGCTCCGGGGCGGGTTCCTGGAGCGCCGGAATCAGTACGGCCGGATCGGCCTTAGCGCCCACCGGCTGGGTTGGGAGCGTGGCAAGGTGTTCCACCAGGCAGTCCACGACGCGATACCCGATCTCCCGCATCCGCTCCGGAGAAAATTCCAGGGTGGGGTTCACCGGGCATCCTCGGAGGCAGCCTGGATGGCCTGCTCCAACTCGGGCCGGGAGAGAGCGGTGCTGATGAACAGCTCCTGCCGGGCCCCGTCGCTGAGCGCGATGGCTTTCCATCCGTTGGTGGTTGGCACCGTTACTCGAACGCTGATTTTCCCGCGGGCGTCGCGCACCGGCCGGATGACGCCGGGGATTACGGAGCGGATGTCAGGATTCGCGACGAGCAGGCGCTCGAGAAAGCTCCGGACACCGTCCAGGATGCTGTGCTCCACCTTCAACTTCCCCTGCATTTTCCGCAGTCTCATTTGAATCGCTTCTTGTACTGGAAATCGATGCCGAACGCTCCATTCTCATCCCGCAGCGCCACCACCGACCAGCGCTTGTTGAGATCCCATTCCACGCGCACGATCTGCTGGTTAGCAACGGCCAGGTTGGTGATGTAGGTGAGCGTGATATCGGACGAGACCTGCTGTTCGAAGGTGAGGCGCGCTTGCGGAATCGAGGTCACATCGGTGAGTTGCGGATCGATCTTGATGTGACTGACGCCGAAAAAACGCTGCAGGCGGCCCGAGACCGGAGCGATGGCTTGTCCCAGCAGCGCGTTGCTACCGGTGGACAGGTAGCTGGTGTTGGTTTGGGGCGTGGCCAACGGGCTGGCGGCGGATGGCGTGCGGCCCACCGCGAGCAGAGCGATGATGTCGTTGGTCTCGAGCGGAGGATCGGAGCGATAGGAGAAGTTCAGCTTGTTGAGCGAACCGGAAAAGGTGATGTCCACCGAGATGCCGCGCACCTGCGTCTCCAGGTCCATGTCGATGACCGGTTCGACCTTGGCCGCATTGTAGAAGTTGACCTCGCCGCGATTGATGGTGTACTTGTTGCCGAAGAACTCGATCTGGCCGGAGTTCACGCTGATGTTGCCGAGGATCGCGATCCGGTCCGGAGTCCCGCGCACTCGCAGAGCCGCATCCGCCTGGATGTTGCGGGTGAGGGACGTTTGCACTTCCAGGCTGGTGGCGCTCTCCACGCGGATGTCTAACTGAATGCCGCGCAGATACTGATTGGGCTCGGAAGGCACCGGTTTGGCGGTGGACGCGAGCAGCGCGCCGACGTCGGTTCGTGGGTTGAAAGCCGCCCGCGCCACGGTCACGTTGCCCGATAGCACGCTGTTTTCCGACGTGCCCACCAAGGCGAGGGTCGCATTCACGGTGACGCTGACTCCGTCCTGGGAACGGTAGCGCACATTGTCGGCTGAGGCCTGGAGGCGGTAGATCAGAACCGGACCGCGGAATCCGACGAAGCTCCCGGGCTCGAACTTCACATTGCCGCCGCCCGTCACCGCGCTCAGGGTCTGGACCGTGGCGCGATTGCGGTCGAACAGAATGGTCCCGTTGGCCTGGTCGACGCCGTTGGGAAAATCCTTCAGGAAGAGAGAAGCATTCTTCAGTTCCAGGCGCCCGTCCACTTGCGGCTCGGTCAACGGCCCGCGCACGGAGACGTTCACCACCGACGATCCGGTGGCCAGCAGGTCGGGATTGAAGATCTGCAGGATGGAGAGATTGATGCGTCCGTCGGCCTTCAGGTCCCAGGGATTTTTCAGGTCCAGCGCCAGGCGCCCGGAGACTGTCAGCGAAGTTTCCTTGGCCTTGAAGCTGGCGCTGCGGATTTCGATGGCTTTGGTGGTGGCTTCCAACCGCACCGGCTCCGCGTTTTCCAGCACCAGGTCCTGCGCCTGAGCTTTGGCTTTGGCCGTCGGACCCGGCCGGGCGCTCATTTGCACTGTGGAAAGCACGATGTCGGCCTTCATCACGGTGGGATGGTTCAACGGGCCGGTGACGGTGGCCTCGCCCTGGAGAAAGCCCTCGAAGGGGAGCTGCTGCCGCAGATGCTGGCCGGGCGCGAGATCATGCAGGGTATCGAAGGGGATTTTCGGAATCTGGATGCGCGCCTGCCCTGGATAGTCGCCTTCCATCCGCCATTCGCCGCTGCCCTGGATTTGAACGCCCTCCAGGCTCGCCGTGGCGTTCAGGGTCAGGACCGGCAAGCGGGTGGCGGCCGTCAGCTCGAGGTTGCCGTAGCGGCGGCCATCCACCACCGCGTTGCGCAAGGAGACGCGGCCGTTGAGCGACGTGAGGTCGATCACTCCGGCGACAACTTTGGCCGCGCCACTGGCCTGGAAGTCCAACTGCCCGCCCAAACCCTGCCGGTAGTCCTGAACGTGCTTGATTTGCGCCAGCGTGAGCTGGGCGCTTCCGATGTCGAAACGAAGCGAGCCGTCCTTCCAGTCCTTGGCGGGATGGTTGTAGGAGAAGTCCCCGCGGATGCGGGCGGTTCCGCTGCGCACTTCGCCGCTCGAGATCTCGACCCCGTTGGCCGAATACGTGATATCGCCCCGCACGTCATCGGCATGCTCGCCGTAGGCGGTGACGTTGACGGCCTCCACGTTGCCGGAAGCCAGCGGCGATTCGATCGAGCCTGACACGTGCAGGGTGCCGGAAAAAGTTCCGCTGACGGGCCAGTCGATTTTATTCTCCGCGGCCAGGCTCTGGATGTCGGCGCCGCTCACCGCCAGCAGCGCCGAGATCGTGCTGGAGTCCTGGAGCTTCCAGTCTTGAAGGCTAACGCGGCCCTGCCCTTCCACGCGCATCTTGGCCTGCGCGAGGGTGAAGGTGCGGAGATTGGCCGAAGAGCGGTCGAGATCGAAGGTGGCCGTGGCGCGATCGTACTTGCGCTGGTCCAGGGCGAAGCGTCCGATCTCGGCCTTGCCGGTGATGGTGGGATTCGCGAGCGGCCCGTCCACAGTTCCGTCGAAGCTGGCGGAACTCGCCTCCAGGGCGACGGGGAGTTTTTCAGGCGGCTTCTGACTCCACAGGGGGAACAACGGAAGAGCGTCGTTCAGGTTCCTGGAAACCACGCGTACCTTGACCTTTTCGCCGAGCGTGCCAGAAAAAGCGGCGTGCGTGGATCCCAGATTGATTTCGGAGTCTCCGAATTGCAGCTTACCGGCGCGCTGGTCGTAGTCGATCGCGACGGCGCCCTGGACGGGCACGCCGGTGGATCCGGGCGCAATGTCGAGTTGGGCCTGCACGGTGATGTTCCCAAGGCCGGAGCGCGTCACGACACCGTTCAAAGCGACCGGCCCGCTGACCGTCCCGTTCAACTCGCCGGTCGGTTGACCCTTGAGCTGGGCCAGCTCTTTCAGCGCGAGGCCCTGAGCGGTGCCTTTGACGGCCAGCCTTTTGAAATCGAGCAGCTCGACGGAACCACGGAAGCGGCCGTCGAGCGCGCTGAGGTCTACATCGGGCAAACGTAGCTTGGCGGGCGTCAGCTCGACGCGTGACGCCATTGCGATACCGCGGATGGCGACGTCCTGGTGGGCGAATCCGAGCCCGCGCGCCGCCATTTTGCCTTCCAGTTTGTATTGGAACGGACTGCTCTGGACGCTTCCCCGTCCCTGGAACGAGACATCGCCGCGCGGCTCCAAGGGAATCCCGAACGTTTTCTTCAGATCGTCGACCGGGGCGGCGGCAGCGATGTCGAAGGCGCCACGCGGAGCGGCGAAATCGTCGACGGAGCCTTTCAGTTGAACCTTCCAGCCCGATTTCGAAAGGCCCGAGTTCGAAAGGCCCGAGTTCGAGACGGTGGCTTCGAGAAGCTGCAGGCTGTTCCCTTGGAGCGCGATCTTGCTGTCCAGATCGAAAGCCAGAGGAAGCTTGAGCTGCGGGGCGCTTACACGAAGCTGGCGCGAGGAGATGGCGCCCAGGTAGCCAGGCCGGGAGACGTCATAGACCAGGGAAGCCTGCAAACGATCGCCCTGGACGTCCAGCGGGATCCGCTGCGAGTTGTATTGGGCGACTCCATCGCGAAGCTCGAAGTGGCCCACCTTGAGGTCGAGAAGCTGTTCGGCCAGGTTCTTCTGGCTGCGGCGCACCTTCGGGGAGGGGACGTTGGTGGAGCCATCCGGCGCGACGGTGACGTACACCTGCGGTTTGTCGATCTGGAGCGAAGCGATGTCCACCTGGCGCTTGAAGGCCGAGATGATCTTCAATCCGATTTGAATCTTGCCGGCCTGGAAGAACGGCGGCGCAGACGCCGGCTCGGAGCCGTGCAGCACGAACGGCGACACCTCGGCAGTCAGCGCGCGCCAGTCGTAATTGAAGCTGCCGATTTCGACGCGGCCGCCGGAAGCCTGTTCGGCCACCGACACGATCCGTTCGCGCACTTTGTTCTTGAACCAGCCGGTTTGCGACACCGCCATCAGGACCACGGTGGCGACGATCACCAGCCCGGCCAGCGCCAGCAGGCTGAATCCGGCGATCTTGAGAGCGCGCCTCATGACAGGCTCTCATCCAGGTAGCGAATGGGAACCTGAGTCCGCGCCTCGGCCAGCCAGGTGTCGAGATTCTGATCGATGCGTTGCTGGGTCAGGATCTCTTCGATCTGCGGGCGGGCGTCGTCCCGGCTCGGAATCGGCTGGATGCCTTGTTCGCGCCACTTCGGGAGCTGCTGCTGATAGTAGGCGTCGACATCCGAGTCCCCGATCTGGATGCCCGAGCGGAAGCGGTAGTCGATAAAGCGCAACAGGGTCACCTGCCACCACAGGCGCTGCTTGAGGCCGTCTTCGGTGATTCCAGATTGCGCCAGCGCCTGCTCGAAGGCCGACTCATCCTTGTAACGCATCTTGAGCTCCGCGAGAGACGCGTCGGCATCGGAAAGGGCAGGCAGCGAATAGCGGCTGAATTCCATTTCGCGCTTTACCAGGGACTGATCGATGAGGCGGCTGGCGGCCTTCTTGCGGTTGGCGGCGGCGAGGTCGACCTTCTCGGCGTTCAGAAACGCGGTGATGCGGACGTCTTCGTCGATCTGGGACTCGGTGATCACCTGATTGCCCACCGAGATGGCGATGCGGTCGATGATTTCGGCGTGAACAGGCATCCCGAAGAGCGGAACCAGCAGCCACGGCAACGCCAGCCGGCGGAACGGCCTCCCGATGCTGACTTCGCGCCGCATCAGAACGCCTGCCCCAAGGAGAAATGGAACTGGAACACGTTGATGCGCTGTGTCCTCAGCGGAACGGCCGCCACTCCCGGCGGCGGATTGGCGACGCCGCAATACAACAGCTCATCGATCGAGCCTTGGCAACCTTGGAAGCGCGGCGAATTGGGGCTGAGCGAGAAGTCCACGCGGACCGGACCGACTGGCGTGCGGTATCGAATGCCGAACCCGAAGGAATGCACCGCGTAGTCGAAATCCTGGAGATTGCGCTGGCGGAACCGGAGGCTTATTTTATCCACCGAAGAATATACGTTGCCGAAATCATTGAACAGCACTCCCCCCAGGTTCTCGCCGATGAGCGGAAATCGCAATTCGACGGTATTGATGAGCAGGGCGTTTCCGCCGATGGGGAAGCCGGTCTCGAGGTCGCGCGGCCCGGCTTGGAAATCCGGGAAGGCGCGGTTGGACGAGGCGCCGCCGCCGAAGAATCGCTCCGCCAGCGGTATTTCCGGAAGGCCGGCATAACGCGTGATGGCCCCGAAAGAAGTGGAGCGCGCCAGCACCAGATTCTTGGTCAATTGGTAATAGGTGGAGTTGCGCGCTACGATGCGGCCGAATCCGGTCTGCGATCCCAACAGGTTGGAGGCTAGCGCCAGGTCGACGCTGTTGTAGATCCCGCGATGGGCATCAATGGGATCGTCGCGCCGGTCCTGGATGAAGGTGGTGGAAACAAAGCCCACGCGAACCGGTTGCGAGAGCAGCGGGATGAGCTCCGGCGTGATGAGCGGGGTTCCCAGAATATTGACCTTTCGAAAGGTCAGCCGGTACTGGATGGTATTGGCTCGCGACAGCTTCTGACCGAATTGCACCGATCCTTCTTCGCGGCGGGCGGAGAAAGTACGGACATCGTGCGAGATGTCGAACAGCCCGGTGAACTGGAGATTCAGGTTCGCGTTGCCTTCAAACTGCGGCGCCAGGTAGGTGACCAGGGCGCGCTGCTCGAGCGTGGAAACGCGGGTCTGCAGGCCGATGGTGTGACCCAATCCGAGAAAATTCAAGCGGCTGACTCCGAACGAGACGCGCGGGCTGAAGCCGGTGGTGCCGGCGGGAGAGTCCAAGGAGGTGGTTCCACCGCCGATGCGTCCGATCTCGGCGCCGAAGCCATAATTCATGGAGTAACGGCCGGCTTCCTCCATCGAGTAGAGGACGTACTTGTCGGGTTCCCGGCCGTCCGGATTCTGGATGGCGGCATCCACTCGGGCGAAGATCCCCAGGTCGTACAGCCGCCTCTGGCTGCCCGTGATTCTGCTCTGGGAGAGCGGGCCGCCCGGTTGCAAGTCGATTCGCTCGCGCACCAGATCGGGCTGGGTTCTGCGGAGCCCGCTGATCAAAACGTCGCGCACGTACTCGCGCGGACCGGGCACGACCGTGAACTTGAGATCCATGGAATGCGGTTCGGCCGGCGGCGTGGAAGTGAACTCAAAAGTGGCCTGCGGGTAGCCGTTGTTGTAGTAGAAGTCCAGAATGGCGTCGCGGTCCGAAGCGACATTCAGTTCGCTGTAGGGTTGTCCCTGGGTGGAGTGCAGGATCAGCACGAGGGCGGCCCGATCGTCCGTGGAGACGCCCTCCAGGTCGAGCTTGGATACGAACCATTGGGGGCCTTCCTGGATCTCGATGAGAATGCCGATGTGCCCGGTCTGTCCCATGTAGTCGTCGATTTCGCGGGAAGTCACCTCCACTTCGCGGAACCCGTTGGCGTGATACAGGTCGCGGATCCCGTCCACGTCCCGCTCCAGTTCGTTGCGGTTGTAGTGGCCGTAGCGGTAGCGGATGAGGGTGGCCGGAATGACCGAGATTCGCTCGCGCAGCGTCTGGTCGTCGAAGTAATGGTTGCCAAGAATCTCCAGCTTGACGATCTTGTGGCGCGGGCCGCGGTCCACCGCATAGTCGATATACTGCTGGCCGCCGGCGGGCGGAGCGGCGGTGCTGTAGGTTGCGCGAGCGTCGAAGTAACCTTGCGCCTGAAAATATGCGGCCAGATCGCGGGTGCCTTCTTCCAGCAGATCGCGGTCCACGGTTCGCTCTTCGTAGATCGGCAAGAGGCTCCGCAGTCTTCCGGACGACATTTTCGCGCCGCGCAAGCGCACCTCGACCGTAGCTCCGGTGTCGATGTTCACTTCCGGGGTGACCTTGTTGGTATCGGCGTGGTAATCCAGGTTCGCGAGACTCACCCGGGCCAGCAGATGATCGTGCTTGGGATACCAGGCGCGGATGTTGTCCAGGCCGGAGCGGAGACGCGCTTCCGTAAAAGAGTGCCAGCCGAACAGGCCTCGGAATCGTTTCCAGCCCGTGGACGAGAGCAGGCTTTCCGGCGAACGCTCGCTGTCGCCGGTGGTCTTCAGCCCGTCGAATTTCGCGCGCTGGCCGGGATCGATATTGAAGTCGATGTTCACTTGCTGGGTGGCGGTGTCCGTTCGGGTGAAGTACGTCACATCGGCGTGGTAGAGACCGTTGCGCTTCAAGACGTCCACCACGCGGTCCACCGCGGCTTTCATTTCCTCGTCTGCATAGTCGGTTCCGAGCTGCAGCTTGGTGGCCAGCACCAGTTGACCCACGTTGGGAGGGTCGCTGACGCCGTTCACGGCCACGTGCCCGACGAAGAAGTTGGGCTTGGTCATCACCTTCAGGATCACACCCGAGGTCCCTAGGGTTGCATCCACCGCGATGTCCGCGTATTCGCCGGTCTGGTATAAGCGCTGGATGGCATCGCGCACATCCGAGCCTCGCAGGAGCTGCCCGGGCCGCAGCGGGATCATGGCCATCAACTGATCGAGCGTCAGCGGCTGCTTGGCGGGATCGAATTGGATGCTAGCAATGGGCTGGCCCTCATATTGTTCGGGAAGCGCGCTGAGGGACCCTCCGCCCAGCGCCAGGAGCATGGGGACACTTACCCACCAGCCCAGCCGGGTCGACACAAGCGACCATCTTAGCGCATCGGCTGATACCATCTGGGTGTATGACCCCGCGCGCCTGGGAACGCTACTCGCGCCAGATACTGTTTCCGGGCATCGGCCAAGCGGGGCAGCAACGTCTTTTGGACGCGCGCGTGGTGGTGACCGGTTGCGGCGCATTGGGCAGCTTCCAGGCGGGCGCGCTGGCCCGGGCCGGCGTGGGTTTCGTGCGGATCATCGACCGGGATTATGTCGAACTCAGCAACCTGCAGAGGCAGTGGCTGTTCGACGAATGCGATGCCGAGCAGGGCCTTCCCAAGGCCGTCGCGGCGGCGCGCAAGATCGCGGCCATCAACCGCGAGATCCAGGTGGAGCCGGTGGTGGCCGATCTGACCGCTGCCAACGTGGACGATTTGCTGGGCGACGTCGACCTGATTCTGGATGGCACCGACAACTTCGAGACGCGCTACCTGATCAACGACTACGCGGTGGATCGCGGCCGGCCGTGGATCTACGGGGCGGCGGTGGGAAGCTACGGAATCAGCATGGCGGTCGTGCCCGGGCGGACGGCCTGCCTGCGGTGCATCTATCCCGATCCGCCGGCGGGGGCGCAGCCGACTTGTGAGACCGCGGGGGTGCTGGGGCCGGTTACGGCGCTGATCGCGAGCCTGCAGGTCAGCGAAGCGCTGAAGCTGCTCTGCGGCGTCGAGCCGTCTGGAAAGATCACCACGGCGGACGTGTGGAGCGGAGAGATCCGGCAAGTTGCGCAGCCGGGTCCCGCGGCCGAGTGCCCGGCTTGCGGGCGTCGCGAATTTCCTTATTTGGATGGGACCCGGCGCGCTCCGGTGAGCTTGTGCGGACACAACGCGGTCCAGATCCACGAGCGCGCGCGGCCCCTGGACTTGCGCGAGCTGGCAGCGCGGCTGGCGCCGCTCGGATCGGTTCGCAGCAACGAATTCGCTCTACGATTCGAAACGCCGCCTTATCTGCTGACGATTTTTCCGGATGGGCGCGCGATCATCAAGGGCACGACGGATGTGGGGCTGGCCCGCAGCCTGTACGCGCGCTACGTCGGAGCCTAACGGATTCCCGCTTCGCGGTTTCGGCAGGCCGCATGCTAGTGTCCTGAGTCAGAAGTTCGCATACAAAAGCGGGCGATCTTTTTGAGGATGGAGTCAGCGTCCGCGGTCCAGGCGAAGGGTTTGGAGTTCTGGTTGTGATGAGTCAGGTATTCGCCAATCGCGGTCTCCAGTTCACGAACGCTGCCGAAGGTGCCGCGCCGGATACGTTTGTCTGTAAGCAGGCCAAAGAACCGTTCGACTTGGTTGAGCCAACTGGCGCTAGT